>CAZPER010000012.1:0-65583 GCA_964585655.1 uncultured Gemmatimonadaceae bacterium
CCTGGATCGCCGATACCTACTCCGCCCTCCGCCCCGGTGAGCTCGACGCGCTCGGCTGCGTGACCGGCAAGCCGGCGAGCTACGGCGGGATCCGGGGTCGAGTAGAAGCGACGGGGCGCGGGGTGTTCTTCGTGGTGCGCGAGGCCTGCAACGTCGCCGAGGACATGAAGGCGCTCGGCCTCACCACCGGGCTCAAGGGAAAGCGGGTGGTGGTGCAGGGGCTCGGCAACGTGGGGTACCACGCCGCCAAGTTCTTCCAGGAGGGGGGCGCCATCCTGGTGGGGCTGGTCGAGCGTGAGGGTTCGATCGCCAGCGAGATCGGGCTCGACATCGAGGCGGTGATGACCCACCGCCGCACCAGCGGCTCGCTGCTCAACTTTCCCGGCGGCAAGAATCTCCCGAACGGCCCCGCCGGCCTGGAGCTCGATTGCGACATCCTGGTCCCCGCGGCGCTCGAGCGGCAGCTCACCGGCGAGAACGCCCCGCGGATCAAGGCGCGCATCATCGCCGAGGGCGCCAACGGCCCCACCACGCCGGAAGCGGATGAGATCCTGACCCGGAAGGGGGCGATGGTGATCCCCGACGCGCTGATCAACGCCGGCGGGGTGACGGTGTCCTACTTCGAGTGGGTGAAGAACCTGGGCCATGTGCGCTTTGGCCGGATGCAGAAGCGGTTCGAGCAGGCGGCCTACGGGCGGCTACTGGATACCGTGGCGGGGATGACGGGGCAGGCGGTGGCGCCGGGGCAGGCGGAGCAGATCGTCCGCGGCGCGGATGAACAGGACCTGGTGAACAGCGGGCTGGAGGAGACGATGATCCAGGCCTACCACGCCGTCCGCAACGAGTGGAAGAGCCGGAACGGCGCCGTGGACCTCCGCACCGCCGCGATGATCGTCGCGATCGACAAGGTGGCGTTGAGTTATGAGCAGGGGGGGATCTTCCCCTAGCCGGCCGTCAGTGCATTCACCACGCAAACACGGAACACACGGAATGGGCACGGAAAGACCTGGAGTAGTTCCGTGAATTCCGTCTCTTCCGTGCTTCCGTGGTGAACGTGAGCAGCCGGGGGTAGGGATGCTGCCGGTGGTGACGCGTACTCTGCGCCCCCCCAATGTCGGGTCGTTGGATCGGATGCCGCATTCAGTGATAAGCCGGCCCCGCGGAGTGCGGAGCCGCTTCACACCGGATGCCGAGGAACCCATGTCTGCCCGCGCCAACCAGCTCGCCGACCGCATCGTGGAAGGGGCCGCCCTGCTTGCCGCGGCGGCCAAGGACTTCTCCAGGGAGCAGTGGGCCACCATCGTGCCCCGTGACGGCCGCACCGTCGGGGTGATCGTGCATCACGTCGCCAACATGTACCCGATCGAGATGGATGTGGTGCGGCAGGCGGTCGCCGGAACCGCCATCACCGAGGTGACCTGGGAGCTGGTGGCGGAGATCAACGCCGCCCACGCCCGGGAGCAGGCGCAGGTATCCAAGACGGACGCGGTGGAGCTGCTGCTCCGCAACAGCCAGGCGGCGGCGGCCGAGGTGCGGAAGCTGACCGACGCCGACCTGGAGCGGAGCGTCCCCTTTTCGCTCAGCTTCGGCGCCCCAATGACGGTGCAGTTCATCATCGAGGACCATCCGCTGCGGCACGCCTGGCACCACCTGGCCCGGATCCGCGCCGCCCTCGCCAGCAGCGCGACAAAGCGCGGCGCCGCGGCTGCCTGAGCGCAGGAGAACGACGAGGAGCGCCAGGGCGATTCCTGGCGCTTCTCCTCTACTCCCGGGATTCACCAAGGAAACACGGAAGACACGGAATGGCACGGAAAGACCTGGAGTACTTTCGTGAATTCCGTCGCTTCCGTGCTTCCGTGGTGAACGTGAGCTACTGGGGAACTATCTCGCCGCCAGCCAGTAACTCATCTTCACCGCAAGGAACTGCCCGCCATCGGCCTTGAAGGAATCGAAGAGCGACCGCGCTCCCACGCCCCGCTTGGCGTCCCCCGACTTGTCCTGCTGCCACACCACGAAGAGGGTGCTCCCCGGCCGCCACTCCCACCGGAGCACCAGGTTGCTCCGGAAGGAGAGGACGTTGAAGTCGCGGTCCTCGATGATGAAGCTCTGCGCCCCGTCGGTGACGGTGCGTGACCCGTCCGCCTGCCTGGTAATGGTGGTGCCGTCGGTGCCGTACTTCCGGATGCCGAAGCTCCGCGCCCGCGGCAGCTCGCCGAAGTCGTAGTACCGCCCGCTCGCCGCGAACGGCTCGCCGTAGAGCTCGAGGCTCAGGTCCGGGGTGAAGGCGTAGTTGACCCGGAACGCCGATGACAGGGTGGTCCGGTCCACGAAGGCGAAGACGTAGCGCTGTCCGTAAGTCGCCGCGCTGCCGCCGCCCACCTGGGTGACGTACTGCCGGCTGACCACGTCCTTCTCCCACCCCGGCTCAAAGCTCACCAGCACCGCCGGGCTCGGCCGCACCGAGACTTCGGCCTCGAGCGAGCGCCGCGACCCCCCCGCCTGGTCCTCCCGCCAGCTGAACGCGCCCTGCCACAACACCGGCCGCCCCTCGCTTCCCTGCAGCTCCAGGTCTCCGCCGATACTTGCGACGTCTCCCATCAGCGGGCCGCCGCGGGTGAGGTCGTCGCTCTGGCCCCGGAGGCTGCCGAAGACGCCGACGAAGGCGCTCCAGTAGTTCTTGAAGGTGAAGCTGTTGCCGATGGAGCTCTCGGTCCACCGGGTGACGCCGCCATAGTTCCACCCCCGCCCCAGGAAGAAGTTGCTGCTCCACCGGTGGAAGAGCTTCCCCGGCTGGTTCTCCCGGTAGCGCAACTGGCCGAAGGTCTCGAAATCGTTGGCGCTCTGCAGCTGCCCCATGTCGTTGATGTCGAACTTGGGGGACTCGGTGGATGCCGTGACGCTCCAGAGCCAGTGCCTCCCCGCATTCTTCGCCGCGCGGAGGGAGGCCGCCCAGCCGGTGAGGCTGGTGGCGTTCGAGTCGAGGGAGAACTCGGTGGCGTCGGGCCGCTGGAAGAAGTGGGCCGGCGCCTGCTGCACCGCGAGCATCGCCTCCGGGGTGCCGGTCACGTGGCTGAAGCCGAGGAAGCCGCCCAGTTCGTAGGCGCCGCCCTTGAAGCGGAGGTTCCAGTCACCGCCGCCGGTGATGGCCCGGTTGGCCAGGAAGGTGCTCAGCGCCGAGTCGCCCAGCGAGCGCTCCATGTAGGTGAAGGAGAGGCCGGCCACCGACTGGCTGGCGCCGAACTCCTGCTGCACCCGCCCGATGCCGTAGCCGGTGAAGGGCTCGATCTCGCTCCGGGTGTAGCGGGCGCTGTCGGCGAGGTAGCCGCGTCCCACCTCGCGGTCGGTGAAGGCGGTGAGGAACCCCACCGAGGTGCCGCCCCGGAGCCGGCCGGTGACCTTGGCGGCGCCGAGGATGGTGGCGTTGTCGGGGCGGTCCACGTAGTCGCCGTTGATGTCGCCCCGCGGCGCGGTGCCGATGCGGCGGGAGTAGAAGTAGCCCGGCCCGCCGCCCCGAAGGAGCTGGGCCCCCTCGGTAAAGAACGGCCGCCGCTCGCTGAAGAAGGTCTCGAAGGCGGAGAGGTTCACTTCGGCGGGGTCGGCCTCGACCTGGCCGAAGTCGGGGTTGACCGTGGCGTCGAGGGTGAGGTTCGGGCCGAGTCCCATCTTGAAGTCGGCGCCGGCGCGGGCGGTGTAGTCGCTGCCGTCGTTGAACGGGTCGGCGGAGGGCGCATCCTCGAAGGTGGCGTTGGCGGCGACGTAGGGGAGCAGCTCCATCCGCCGCGAGGGGCGCACCCCGTCAATGCCGGTGAGCAGCCCGAAGCGGCTGGCCCAGCCGTTCTCGTTCTTGGGGATGACGATCCAGTAGACGTCCTCGTTGGCGTGCGGCATCCAGCGGTTGATCTGGATCCCCCAGGTCTGGGTCCCGGCGGCGGTGAAGCGGAGCTGGGAGAAGGGGATCCGCACCTCGGCGAACCAGCCGTCGCCGTTCACGTGGGTGCGCGCCTGCCAGATGGGGTCCCAGGTGTAGTCGCGGGAGCCTTCCGAGTCGCTGGGGTGGTAGTAGTCGCCGCGGACGCCGCCGCTGGAGATGACGAAGCTGTACGCGGTGCGCCGGTCGAGGTACGTGTCCAGCGCGATGACCAGGTGCTCGGCGTTGCTGAACTGGTCGCGACGGGTGACGGTGGTCGGGATCTTCGCGGCGTCGGCGGAGTGCATCCGGGCGCCGACGTAGAGGGCGTTGTCGTCGTAGAGGAAGGCGATCTCGGTGCGGCCGGAGGGCTCGCCCCCTTCGACGGGCTCTTTCTGGGTGAAGTCGGTGCGCCAGGCGGCGCGGGTCCAGGCGTCGTCATCGAGCCGGCCGTCGAGGACCAGGGAGCCCCCGGAGGGGAGGCGGGTGGCGTTGAACTCCTTGCCACTGGCGTTGGGGACGGTCACCGACTGGGCCTGGCCCGCGAGGGATGCGGCGGGGAGGGCCAGCGCGAGCAGCAGCGACCGGTGGCTGAGGGGCACCGTGAGCCTCGATGGGGGTTTCGGAATTAGATGCTACTACGGGTGTAATGGTTGGGGGTTTCAGGGGCTGGGGCTACTCACGTTCACCACGGAAGCACGGAAACACGGAAGGGCCACGGAAGTTCATTCCGTGTATTCCGTGGTCTTCCGTGTTTCCGTGGTGGATTTTTTGGGGCGGCGGGGGTGGGGATCGGCGCGCGGCCGAGGGCTAGTTGATATCCCTCTGCTTCCGCTTGCTCACTTCGGCCAGGAACCGCTTCTCCTCCGCGGTCAGGCTCTCGATGCCGGTGGCGCTGATCTTGTCCAGCACCCGGTCCACCTCGGCGGCGACGGGATCGGCGCCGGGGCGGGGAGCCAGGGGACGGATGGGGGTCGCGGGGCGCTCGGACTCGTGGCTCACCGCCGTCTGCTGCACCATGACGACCCGCTCCGGCTGCTCCCGGAGCGCCGGCACCGGCCGGCGGCGGGAGACATCCTGGATCTTGAAGAAGAGCCACCCCGCCAGCATGCCGCCCAGGTGGGCCTCATGGGCCACGCCCGACATCGCCGGCATCTGGGCCAGCACCAGCTCGATCACCGCCGCGGCCAGGACCAGCGTCCGGGCCTTGATCGGCACCGGGATGGGGAAGACCATCAGCTCGGCGTCGGGCCAGAGCATCGCGAACGCAACCGAGACGCCGAAGACCGCCCCCGAGGCGCCGATCATCGGGCCCACCGGGACGAGGAAGCTCAGCATCAGGGAGACCAGAGCCGCCCCGACGCCGCAATAGAAGTAGAAGAGGAGGAAGCTCCGGGAGCCCAGCCGGTTCTCGACCGCGGTCCCCAGCAGGTAGAACCAGATCATGTTCGCGGCCAGGTGGATGAACCCGGAGTGCACGAACAGGTAGGTCACCGCCCCCCATGGCCGGGTGAGGAAGTTCCCCGGGTCCATGGCCAGGAGCTGGTGGATCTGGCCCGATGTGAAGATGGTTTCCAGCAGCAGCTGCACCACCGCGGTGACCGCGATGATCCTCGCGACCCAAGGGGTCGGGCGGGGGAAAGTGGGGCTGCTGAAGGACATACGACGGTTCCCGGTTACGCCTGGCGCCCGGGAGTCCGGGCGCAACGACAGATCTGGTCACAAAGTGCCGCAAAGTCGATGCCTACCGCGCGGGCGGACTGCGGCAGGAGGCTGGTCGCCGTCATTCCGGGCAGGGTATTGACCTCTAAACAGAAGAGCCCGCCCGCCGGTGTCAAGCGAAAGTCCACCCGGGAATACCCACCCAGCCGGAGGGCCCGGTGCGCCGCCAGCCCCAGCCGCTGGCACTCCGCCGCCACCGCGGCCGGGAGGTCCGCCGGGAAGATCTCCTCCGACATCCCCGGGGTGTACTTGCACTCGTAGTCGAAGATCTCGTGCTGGGGGATGATCTCCCCCACCGCCAGGGCCCGGTCCTCCAGGATCCCCACGGTGAGCTCCCGCCCCGGCACGAAGGCCTCGACCATGACCTCGTCGTCGTACTCGGCCGCGAACCAGACCGCCCGCTCGAAGTCCTCCGGCCGCTTGACCACCGTGAGCCCGACGGTGGAGCCCTGCTTGCTCGGTTTTACGACGACGGGCCAGCCAAGTTCCTTCCCCGCCTCCCCGGCCGTCACCGGCGTCATCCGCCACTTCGCTGTTGGTACCCCGGCATCCCGGAAAAGTCGCTTGGAGGCGTCCTTGTCCATGGCGATGGCGCTGGCCATGGGGCCGCTGCCGGTGTAGCGGACGCCCAGGGTCTCGAGGATGGTCTGGATGGTGCCGTCCTCCCCCCGCCCCCCATGGAGGGCCAGGAAGACGGCGTCCGCCTCCCGCACCTCGGGGAGCGCCCCCAGCGCTGTGAGGAGGAACGTCCGCTCCCGGTCGGCCAGTTCCGCCACCGAGGGCCAGGTGCTGCCGACCTTGCCCAGGAGGTGGTCGGCCTCCCTCGATTCGGGGACGAATCCGGAGACGGTGTCCACCACCACCACGGCATGCCCCCCGGCCCGGAGCGCGGGGACGACCTGCCGCGCCGAGGCCAGGGCGACGTCACGCTCGGCGGAGGCGCCGCCGGTCAGGACGGTGATACGGATGGGGGGCTCGATTCTTAGGGTGAGTGAATCGTAAGGGGGAGAGGGGGAACGGGGAACGGGGAACAGAGAACGGGCCGACCGAGCCCCCGTACTCCGTTCCCCGTTCCCCGTTCTCCGTTCTCCGTCTTTTATCTGGTCCCAATCATCTGCTGGAGAATGTCGTACCGGCTCACGATGCCGATGAGCTTGCCGTCCTTCTGCACCAGCGCGGCGGGGCTCTCGCGGGTGAGGAGGGTCGCCAGGCGGTCGGTCTGGGTGAGGGCGTCCACCACCGGGAAGGCGCCGTCCATGACCTCCCGCACCGGGCGGTCGAGGAGGGCGGGCTGGGCCAGGGCGCGGGTCATGAGGGAGTTCTCGATGAGCCCCCCGACGCAGACGCCGTTCTCGAGCACCGGGATCTGGGAGACGCCCCAGGTGCTCATGAGATTCAGGGCCTGGCGCACCGCGGCCGCCGCCGCGACGCTCACCAGCGCCGGGCTGTTGGCCGGCCGGTGCTGCAGCAGCTGCTCAACGGTGATGCGCGGGGCGTCGAGCAGCTGGTTCTCCTGCATCCACTCGTCGTTGAAGACCTTGGAGAGGTAGCGCTCGCCGGTGTCACACAGGATGGTGACGACACAGGCGCTGGGATCGTCCAGCTCCCGCGCGACGTCGAGCGCGAGCGCCACGTTGAGACCCGCCGAGCCGCCCACCAGCATTCCTTCTTCCCGCGCCAGGCGGCGGGCCATGACGAGGGCGTCGCGGTCGGAGAGCTGCCGGAACTCGTCGATGTACTGGAACCAGATGGTCTCCGGGATCTTGTCGCCGCCGATCCCCTCGACCTTGTAGGGATGGCCCTCCCCGAGCGTTTTGGTCTTGCTGTAGCCGGTGTAAAGCGAGCCCTGCGGTTCCCCGGCGATGACCCGGACCTTGGGGTTCTTCTCCTTGAGGAACTTCCCGGTGCCGCTCACGGTGCCGCCGGTGCCGGCTCCGGCCACGAAATGGGTGACTCGCCCCTCGGTCTGGGTCCAGATCTCGGGGCCGGTGGTCTCGTAGTGGGCCTGGGGGTTCACCTGGTTGTAGAACTGATTGGCCAGGATGGCGCCCGGGGTGTCCTTGACCAGCTGCTTGGCCTTGTTGACGTAGTTGTCGGGGTGGTCCGGGGGGACGGCGGTGGGGGTGATGACCACCTCGGCGCCGTAGGCCTTGAGCAGCCGCACCTTCTCCTGCGACATCTTGTCAGGCATGGTGAAGATGCAGCGGTAGCCCTTGAGCGCCGCCGCCAGCGCGAGCCCCACGCCGGTGTTGCCGCTGGTGCCCTCGACGATCACGCCCCCCGGCTTGAGCTCCCCCCGCCGCTCCGCGTCCTCGATGATCCGGAGCCCGATCCGGTCCTTCACCGACCCGCCCGGGTTGGCGTATTCCGCCTTGCCGTACACGGGGGTCCGAAGGCCGGCCCCCACCCGCCCCAGGCGGATGAGCGGCGTCCAGCCGATGGTGGGGAGGACGGAGTCGTAGGCTTTGACGTGCGGGGGAGTCACTGGGCAGTCCTGGGAGACGGGGAGGTAATACTACGGGGAAAGAGGGGAACGGGGAACGGGGGAACGGGGGAACGGGAGAACGGGAGAACCGCGATGGTCGGCCCGGTCGCGCCCTCGCGCCGGCGCCTGGCCGCAGAGCACGGGTGGGACTGCCGCGCGGCGCAGGCGCCTCTGCTCGTTCGCGACCGGACCTCCCAACCTCCCAACCTCCCAACCGCCCATTCGCCTAATCGCCTAATCGCCCAATCGCCTACGGTGTTACCCCCCCCGTCTCCGGATGCCGGAAGTGCACCGGCTGGAGGAAGGTGGCCGAGACGGCGGTGCCGTTTCGGAGCGCGGGGGCGAAGCGGAAGTTGGAGACCGCCGCGAGCGCCGCCGAGTCGAGGGCGGGATAGCCGGAGGATTCGGCGACGCGGGTGGAATCGGAGCGGAGCTGGCCGGTCTCGTCCACGAAGAGCCGGAGCACGACCTTCCCCTCGATGCCGCGGGCGTAGAGCGCCGCGGGGTATTCCACCGGCGACTCGGGATTGACCATCACCGGCGCGTCGTCCCCCCGGCGGGAGGGAGATTCATCCGGCAACGCCACGGTGTCGGCGCTGGAACGGTTGCAGGTGGTGAGGACAAGAAGGGCCAGTGCCGCCGCCAACCAGGAGAGGGGAGGCGGGAGACGGGAAAAGCGGTCGCTCATCGGCCGAGCTTTCCGATATCGAAGATCAGCAACGCCAGTATCCCCAGTCCGGTGATGAGGAGCCACATGATGGCGCTCTTCGCCATGCGCGCGAAGAAGAGCGTCGCCGCCGCCACGCCGAAGGCGATCGCCGCGTGGGTGCCGGCGGCGCCCGGCTCGTACCCCTGGCCCAGCGAGACCCCGCCCGCCATCCCGCCGAAGACCGCCGCGAAGAGGAGCACCCTCCCGATCTTGATCACCAGCAGCACCAGCAGGATCAGCACCACCGCGGCAATCATGGTGGGGACGTTGACGCCGGCGGCGAGGCGGTCGATCAGGTCCATCCCCTACGCTTCCGAGCGTCGCTTGAGATCCGCCAGCAGGTTGAGGGCCTCCAACGGGGTCATCCGCTCCAGGTCCATCCCCTTGAGCTCCTCCACCACCGGGTGGGGGCGGGCCTCGCCGGGGAGGAAGAGGCCGAGCTGGCTGGGATCGTCCTCGGGGGGCGGGCCGGGGACCATGCGGTGCTCTCCCTCGAGGGTCTTGAGCACCTCTCGGGCGCGGCGGACGACGGCATTGGGGAGGCCGGCGAGCTGCGCCACGTGCACCCCGTAGCTCCGGTCGGTGCCCCCTGCCTCCAACCGGTGCAGGAAGACCACCTGGTCCCCCGTCTCCCGCACCGCGACGTTGAGGTTGCGGGCGTGGGCCAGCTTCTCGGGGAGCTGCATCAGCTCGTGATAATGGGTGGCGAACATGGTGCGGCAGCCGACGGCATCGTGCAGGTGCTCGCTCACCGCCCAGGCGATCGCCACGCCGTCGTAGGTCGAAGTGCCGCGGCCGATCTCGTCCAGCAGCACCAGGCTCCGCTTGGTCGCGTTATGCAGGATGGCGCTGGTCTCGCTCATCTCCACCATGAAGGTGGACTGGCCGCGGGCCAGGTTGTCGCTCGCGCCCACGCGGGTGAAGAGCCGGTCCACCACGCCGATCTCCGCCGCCTCCGCCGGGACGTAACTCCCCAGCTGCGCCAGGATCACGCACAGCCCGATCTGCCGCAGGATGGTGCTCTTCCCCGCCATGTTGGGGCCGGTGACCAGCAGCAGCCGCTCGGCGGGATCGAAGCGCACGTCGTTGGGGATGAAGCTCTCCCGCGCCATGAGCCGCTCGATCACCGGGTGCCGGCACTGCCGGAGGGTGAGGGTGAGGCCGTCGTGCACCGCGGGTCGGACGTAGCGGTGCTGCACCGCGGTCTCCGCCAGCGCCGCCCAGACGTCGAGCCGCGCCAGCGCGGAGGCGGTGCGCTGCACCCGCGCGGTGGCTGCGCCGACCCGATCGCGCAGGGCGGTGAAGAGCCGTCCCTCCCGCTCGCCGATCTTCTCCTCCGCCCCCAGCACCTTGGCCTCGTAGCTCTTGAGCTCCGGGGTGACGTAGCGCTCGGCGCCGGTCAGCGTCTGCCGCCGCTCGTAGTCGGCGGGGACCTTCTCGGCGTGGGCATTGGTGATCTCCAGGTAGTACCCGAAGACCTTGTTGTATCCGACCTTGAGCGACGGAATCCCGGTGCGCTCCCGCTCCCGCTGCTGCAGCGTCGCGATGTACTGCTTGCCGCCGTCGCGCAGGTCCCGCAGCTCGTCGAGTTCGGCGTCGTAGCCGGGCTGGATCACGTCGCCATCGGCGAGGACGGCGGGGGGCCGCTCGGTGAGGGCGGCGGCAAGTTCCTGCGCCAGGTCGGCGAGGAGGTCGAAGTCCTCCACCACCTGGCCCAGCGCGGCGCTCCGGTCCCGGTCGGCGAGGGAAGTGAGCGCCTCGAGGACGTCGGGGAGGCGGAGGAAGCTGTCGCGGAGGGCGCCGAGCTCACGGGGGGTGGCGCGGCCGGCGGCGGCGCGGCCGGCGAGGCGCTCCAGGTCGCGGACGCCGAGCAGCGCCTCCCGGATGCGGGCGCGGCTCCGGGCGTCGGCCACGAGCACCTCGACCGCATCGAGTCGCTGGTTGATGGCGACGGGATCGGAGAGGGGCGAGAGCAGGAAGCGCCGCAGCAGCCGGGCGCCCATCGGGGTCATGGTGGTGTCCAGCACCTCGAACAGCGTGGTGTTGCGGGCGCCGGCGCGGAGCGGCTCCACCAGCTCGAGGTTGCGGCGGGTCATCTCGTCCAGCCAGAGATGACCGGCGGAGCGGCGCACCGACGGCCGCTGCAGATGAGGCAGCCCGCTGGGCTGCAATTCCTGCACGTAGCGGAGCAGGGCGCCGGCGGCGCCGACCGCCGGCGCGTCCTCGGGGCCCAGGCCCAGGCCGTCGAGGCTCGCGAGCTGGAAGCGGCGGGCCAGCTCGGCGCGGGCCAGCTCGGGATCGAACTCCCAGCGTTCGCGCCGGGTCTGGAGCAGGCCGTCCTCGAGCCGGAGCTCGAGATCGTTCGGCAGCACCAGCTCCGCCGGCGCCAGCCGGGCGATGGCCTCCTGGAGGGTGCCGTCGGCGAGGGTCTCGAGCAGGAATTCGCCGGTGGAGAGGTCGATGGCGGCGAGGCCGCCCGCGGTGACCGCCACCAGGAAGTTGTTGCGCACCCCCGGCAGGCAATTCTCCTCCAGCACCGCGCCGGGGGTGATGGTCTCGATCACCTCGCGGCGGACGATGCCCTTGGCGAGCTTCGGATCCTCCACCTGCTCGCAGATGGCGACGCGGTGGCCGGCGGCGATGAGCTGGCGGAGATAGTCGGCCGCGGCCTTGACCGGCACCCCGGCGAGGGGCACGCCGTCGCCGCGGGTGGTGAGGGTGATGTTGAGGACCCGCGCCCCGACTTCGGCGTCGTCGAAGAACATCTCGTAGAAGTCGCCCATGCGGAAAAAGAGGATCGAGTCCCGGTGCCGGGACTTGATCTCGCGGTACTGCTGCATGAGCGGCGTGCCGGAGGGGTCGGCGGCCCGTCCGCTCACGGCTCCGGGACCACGAAGGGCGAGTGGCGGAGCTTGCGCCGGATCTGCTCGGCGGCGGCGGAGGCGCGGGCCCGGTCGGGGTAGGGGCCGGCGCGCACCTTGAAGAGGGCGCCCTCGCGCACGATGTAGGGGGTGAAGCCGGCGCCCTGGAGGTCGCCGGCGACCTTGTCGGCAGCGGCCTGGGTGTTCACCGCGGCGACCTGCACGCCGAAGCCGGTGCGGGCGGGGGCGGGGGCGGGTTGCGTGGGGGTGGTCGGGGCCGCGGTGGATTCGGGTACGGCGGGACGCACCGTGTCCACCGGCGCCGGCCCGGTGCAGCGGCCGTTCAGGAACTCGAGACGGTTCCGAAGCTCGATGTCTTCGGTGGCGCGTTCCATCCCGATGGCGAGCCAGGCGCAGGCCTCGTCCCGCCGGCGCTGATCGAACAACGACCGGGCGGCCCATTCCGCGGCGGGGCCGAGGACGGGGGAGTCGGGGTAGTCGTTGCGGATGCGCTCCAGCTGGCGGGTGGCGCCGGGGAGGTTGCCGCCGGCGTAGTCGAGCAGCGCCATGCGGTAGATCGCGTCGTCGGCCCAGGAGCTGTTGGCGAACTCCACCGAGACGCGGGTGTAGTTGCGGCGCATCTCCTCGATGTTCCGGCTTACCAGCCCCATGGTGTAGAGCACCTGGGGGTAGAGCGAGTCGGTGGGCGGGGTGGTGCGGAGCATGGTGGTGACCAGCACCCGGGCGGAGTCGCTGCCCCCTTCCTGTGCGATACGGAGCGCGTCGAGGAGGCGGGGGTCGGACTGGGCCGCGGCGGCGGAGGGGCTCAGGGCCAGGGCGAGCAGGATGGCCGCCGTGACGATTGGGCGATTGGACGATTCGGCGATTGGGGACCAGGTGGCATGCAGGTTCATCGTCAGGCTCCAATCTCTCTCGTACGTGCCAACCGCCGAATCGCCGAATCGCCAGATCGCCCACTCGCCGTGCCGACCAGCCGCAACGTCAGCCCCATCACCAGTCCCGCCTCGTCCGTGATCCGGGTGCCCTTGAGCGCCTCGTCCGCCGCGAGGGTGGCGCGGAGGGCGGCGCGGAGCCGGGGCGCCGGCCACTGCTCGGCCCAGCGGCTCCAGTTCTTCGCCACGACCTTCCAGTCCCCGATGCCGAAGAGGCGGATGGTGCGGATCCGGTCGAAGAGCGCCCGTTCGAGCGCGGCGCCACGGGTCCCCTTCTCGTAGTGGGCGCGGGCCAGCCGGGTGCCGATCAGGGCGGTGCCCAGCACGCCCACCATCTTCACCCCGGACATCCCCGAATGCTCCAGCACCCGCCGGGCGAGGGTCACCGCCTTCGCGCCGTCACCATCGAGCACGGCGGTGACCCAGTCCTCGAGGGTCTCGCCGTGGTAGATGCCGACGAGCTCGCCGACCTGCTGCACGCTCACCGGGCCCTGGTCGGCCAGGGAGGCGAACTTCTCCAGCTCGGAGCGCAGGGCGCCGAGCCCGTAGTCCGCGGCGACGGCCAGGTGCTCGGCCGCGCCCTCGGCGAAGGTGACGCCGAGCCGTTTGGCCTGGTGCTGGATCCAGCGGGGGACGCGGTCGGGGTCCAGCGGCTTGAAGTCCACCGCGTAGCTGAGGGCGGCGATGGCCGCGTCCGGCTCCCAGTCCTTCAGCTTTTCCTCGTTGGGCGCGCCCTCCACCAGCACCAGCACCGTCTCGGGGGAGGGATTCTCCAGGTACTTCCGGAGCACCTCCTGCACCGTGGGCTTCCGCTTCCAGGCTTCGATGTCCCGCACCACCACCACGCGGCGGGTGGCCATCATGGGCAGGGTGTTGACGAGGGCGTGGAGCGCCTCGGGGTCCATCCCCTGGGCGCCGCGCAGGTCGAGGTTGAAGTCCCGTTCGTGCGGCTCCAGGGCACGGTCCACGATGGACCGGACCGCTTCATCCTTGAGGATGTCTTCGGAGCCGAAGAGGTAGTAGACGGGGGCCAGCTCACCCCGCCCCAGCGCGCGGAGGAGATCGTCGTTGGACCGGCTGGGCATGGGGGGAGTATAGCTGAGGGACTGCGGGAGGGGCAGAGAGATCGGGGCCCTGCAAGGGCGGCCCTCGTGGCCGCCCGGAATCAGGGCCTGGGGACCCGCTCGTACACCACGAACGGCATCCCGGGGAGGATCTTCGGCTGGGCGATGACCATCGGCTGCACCTCCGCCGCGACCGGCGGGGGGAGCACCATGAGGTCCTTGAGGCTGAGTCCCACCAGCAGGATGACGAGCGCGGTGGCCGCGGTCGCGACCCAGGGGGAGAGGCTCGGCGGGATGGGGTCGGGGACGGTCTCGCCGCTCTGGATGCGCGCTTCCAGCCGCGCGAGGAAGCCGGGCGAGGGGGTGATCGCCTCGCCGCGGAGCGTCTCCACCCCTTCACGGACCGCCCGATCGTAGGCCGCGCACGCCGCGCAGACTTCGAGATGGTCGTCCATCTCCGCCGCCAGTTCGGGGTCGTGCTGGTCACGATAGGCCGTGTACCGGCGACGGAAATCGCGGCAGTCCATGGGCTCGGCTGTTTCGGGTTGAACAGAGGGGCCGCCGCGCTCGGGCGGGATATCAGGCGATTATACGCCGAAAGGTGTCGAAGGTTCCCGGTGTTCAGTCCAAATGGGGAGCGATCAGCTCCGCGAAGCTCTGCCGGGCCCGGTTGAGGCGGCTCTTCACCGTGCCCAGGTTGCAGTGCATGATCTCGGCGATTTCCTCGTAGCTCTTCCCTTCCAGCTCCCGCAGCACGAAGACCTCGCGATGGTGGCTGGAGAGCCGGGCCACGGTCTGGTCCACCAGGGCGCGGAGGTGGCGCCGCTCGTAGAGGTCGTCGGGGCGGCTGGCGCTGTCCTCGAAGTCGAGGGTGCGGGGTTCGTCGTCGTCGCGGGGGCGGGCCTGCTCGAAGGTGACCAGCGGGGAGCGGCTGCGGTTGCGCAGCTCGTTCTTGGCCAGGTTGCTGGCGATGGTATACACCCAGGTGGAGAACTTGCGGCTGCGGTCGAAGCGCTCGAGGTGCCGGTATACGCGCAGGAACGCCTCCTGCACCAGGTCCTCGGCCCGCTCCCGATCCCCGATCATCCGGTACACGAAGTTGAGCAGCCGCACCTGGTAGCGGGAGACGATCTGGGCGAAGGCCTTCGGGTCCCCGGCGAGATGGGCCTCGATGAGGGCGTTCATCTCGAGCTGGGGGCCGGCCAGCGGCTGGGCCGCCGGGGAGCGGCGGCCGAGACTCAGGGCCGACTTGAAGAACCGGAACAGCGCCATCCCGTTACCTCGCCCGGCGGAAGGCCTGCACGTAGAGCAGTGACACCAGGGTCTTGCCGTCCACGATCTCGCCCCGCTCGATCAGCCGCATCGCCTCGGACCAGGGGGTGGGGCGGAGCTCCATGAACTCGTCCACTTCCCGCCGATGGTTCCCCTCTTCCAATCCGCCGGCCAGGAAGAGATGGATGCGTTCGTCGGTGAAGCCCGGCGTGGTGTAGATCGTGGTGAGCCGCTCCAGGCAGCCCGCCCGCATGCCGGTCTCCTCCGCCAGCTCCCGCCGGGCGCACGCTTCCGGGGTCTCTCCCGGATCGAGGCGGCCGGCCGGCACTTCCCAGATGACGCCATCCGCCGCGTGGCGGAACTGCCGGATCAGGAGCACCCGCGGGTCGGGGCCGGCCGGGTCATCCAGCATGGGGACGACGGCCGAGGCGCCAGGATGACGGATCATCTCGAGCTGGCCGGTGCTGCCGTCGGGGAAGCGAACGGTGTCCACGTCGAGGTGGATGATGCGCCCCTCGTAACGCCGCTCCGAACCGGTCAGGGTCATGCGGGCAACATGGTGCCCATGCCCCGGGGGGACAAGAGTAGGTCCGGCATCGGGTGGGTGCAAGGATTGCCGGTGAAAGCTTGTACATGCCGGGTTCGGTTCCCGGCCTCGGGAGGGGCTGCCGGGGCCTAAAGGCGGGGGCGGTCCCGGCCGAAGCTTGAGGTACCCCCCAACCCAGGGGCCACCAAGGGTGCACCCATGACCGCCCTCGCCGTCCGATCCGCGCCGCCCCGTTTCCGCCCAACCGGGCTCTGGCTGGGGCTGGCCATCGCGGCATTCGGGACGCTGGCGCTGGGGTTTGCGACGGGGGCGGCGGCGGGGTGGAGTTCGGCGGAGCGGTGGCTTGCCTTCGGGACGGGCGCCGCGGTGACGACCGGGTTATTCACCGCCGCGGCGCGGCGCCCGGAGCTCAATCGGCGGCTCCGCCAGGCGCTCGGGATCAACGCCGCCGCCTTCGGGCTCACCGCCGTGAGCTACCTCTACGCGGTGCTCACCGAGGTGACGCCCCTCCCCGCCGTCAGCGACAGCCTCGACGCCGTCGTGACCCTGCTGACCTACGCCGTGGCCCTGGTGGGGCTGCTGCGGTGGCCGATGACGCCGCTCCGGGGCGCACGGTGGTGGCACTTCGGGCTCGACGCGGCGATCGGCGCCGGCGGGATGGTGCTGTTCTTCGTGGTGGTGATCACCCTGCCGGGGACGGCGGGGACGGTGCCGGCGGACTACCGCCGCTGGGTGATGACCTACGGCGCGGCGCTGCTGATCGACCTGGTGGCGATCAACATCCTCGTGGTGCGGGGGATCGCGCTCCCCAGCCGCCGGGCGTTCTGGACCTTCATGTCGGCGCTCCTGCTCGAGATCGTGAGCCTGGTGGTCACCCAGTACCTCGCCATCTCCACCCCGCCGGGCGCCACGAACTACGGCGCCGACGCGATCTACGTCCTGGTGCAGCTGCTGTACCTCCTCTCCGGGGTGCTGTTCCTGCACGATGCGGTGGGGGAGCCGTCGCCCACGCCGGCCCCCTCGTGGATGCTCACCTTCAATCCGCTGCCGCTGCTCTCGATCATCGGGGTGGCGGGGCTGGTGATCGTGGAGGGACGGCACGGGAACGGGAAGCTGGCGGCGCTGGTCGCGGAGTGGCTGGTGGTGCTGGTGCTGCTGCTGGTGGTGCGCTACATGGCGACGGCATGGGAGAACCAGCAGCTGGTGCGGCAGGAGGCGGCGGCGCAGCGGGAGAAGCTCGAGGCGCTGCGCCGGATCGCGGGAGGGATTTCGCACGAGTTCAACAACATGCTCACCGCGGTGATCGGGCACGCGGAGCTGGGGCTGTCGGAAGTGGGCCCCTCCTCCCGGGTGAGCGGCGACCTCGAAGGGATCCGCGCCGCCGCGAACCGGGCGGCGGGGCTCACCCATGAGCTGCTGGCGTTCAGCGGCGGCCAGCCCCGGGGGGACCGGCCGGTGGACCTGGGGGCGCTGGTGCAGGCGCTGGACGCGGAAGTCCGGGAGGCGGCCGGGGCACGGGTGACGGTGGTGCCGGCGGTCCCGGCCGGTCCGGCGATGATCCGCGGCGATGCGGCCCAGCTGCGGGAGCTGCTGGTGATGCTGGCGCGCTACGCCGGGCGCCGGATGCCGGAGGGGGGAACGCTGGAGCTGACGGTCCGGCCGGTGGTGCTCGAGACCCCTCTCGTGGCCGCCGCACTGGCGGCGCCAGCGGGGCGGTACCTCGCGCTCTTCGTGAGCGACGGCGGGCAGCGGCTCCCCGAGGCCGAGCTGGCGCACATCTTCGAGCCGTTCTTCCCCTCCGAGGGGAACGCCGGGGTGCCGATGATCGGGCTGGCGGGGGTGTACGGGGTGGTGGCCGCGCACCGCGGCGGGCTCACGGTAGGGAACCGGTTCGAGGGGGGGATCCGGATCGGGATCTATCTGCCGGTGGGGGAGTAGGCGGTAGGGCGGTAGGGCGGTAGGGCGGTAGGGCGGTAGGGCGGTGGGGCGGTAGGGCGGTGGGGCGGTAGGGCGGTAGGGCGGTCCGTCGTCCTACCGACTCACCCCCGCGATCACCAGCGGCACCTTCCACCCTTCCTGCAAGAAGAAGAACAGCTCGGAGCGCCGGCGCTCGGAGATGGGGCTGGTGCGGGTGGGGGAGGTGAAGGCTTCGAGGCCGGCGCGGGCGGTCTCGAGCCGGAGCCGGAGCATGTGGAAGGGGTCGCTGACCAGCAGCACCCGCTTCACCCCGCGGTCCGCGGCCCAGTCCGCCACCGATCGCACCGAGGCCTGGGTGGAGCGCCCCTCCGGCCGCACCACCACCGCCGCTTCCGGCACGCCGCGTCCCACCAGGTACTGCCGTCCCACCGTGGCCTCGCTCACCCGGTCTCCCTCGCCGATGCCGCCGGTCACCACCACGGTGGCCGCGAGCCCTTCCTGGTAGAGCGTGAAGGCATGGTCCAGCCGGGCGCGCAGCACCGGCGACGGCTTGCCGTTGTACTGCGCTGCCCCCAGCACCACGATCGCGTCCACCGGCCGCCGCTGGTCCTGCCGGCTGACCGCGAACACGGTGAGGATGGTCGCCAGGTAGAGCAGCGTCGGGGTGAGGACCGCCGCGAGGCCCAGCCGTCGCGCCCTACGACAGCTCAAAACTCTCCCCCTGCCTCGGCTTGTCCACCTGCCGCACCCCCTCCTCCTTGAGGATCTGCACCATCGCGGTCGCGGCGTCACTCTCCCCGTGGACCACGAAGGCGCGGCGGATAGGGCCGCCCAGCCGGCGGATCCAGGCCCGGAGCTCGTTGCGGTCGGCGTGGGCGGAGTAGCCGCTGATGGTCTCCACCTCGGCCCGGACCGGCAGCTCCTCGCCGAAGATCTTGACCACCTTGGCGCCCTCCTGGATGCGGCGGCCGAGGGTGTGCTCCCCCTGGTAGCCGACGAAGAGGACGAGGGTCTTGTGATCGCCGATCCGGTTGCGGAGGTGGTGCAGGATCCGCCCCGACTCCGCCATGCCGCTCGCGGCGATGATCACCGCGGGGCCGGTGAGGTGGTTGAGTTTCTTCGAGTCCTGCGCGTCGCGGACGTACTGCACCAGGGGGAAGTCGAACAGCGCCGTGGTGTGCTCGATCATCTGCTCGCCCCGGTCGAAGAGATCGGGGTGCAGCCGGAAGACGGCGGTGGCGTCCACCGCGAGCGGGCTGTCCACGAAGATCGGGACGCCGGGGATCTTCCCCGCGCGGAACAGGGCGTGGAGGCTGTACACCAGCTCCTGGGTGCGCCCCACCGCGAACGAGGGGATCAGGAGCTTGCCTCCCCGTCCCGCCACCCGACGGACCAGGTCGCCGAGGTGGGTTTCGGCGTCGGCGATCGATTCGTGGGTGCGGTTGCCGTAGGTGGACTCGATGATCAGCGTGTCCACCGGGCCGGCGGGGGGGTCGGGGTCCCGGATGATGGGGAGCCCGGTGCGGCCGATGTCGCCGGAGAAGACCAGCCGGTGGGTCGGGGCCTCGGTGATCCGGAGATCCACCGACGCCGAGCCGAGGATGTGGCCGGCGTCGGTGAACTCGAAGGCCAGGTGCTTCCGCAGGTGGTGCACCCGGCGGTAGGGGAGCCCGACGATGAGGTCCTGCACCGCGACGGCGTCGGCCAGGGTGTAGAGCGGCTCGCTCTCCGGCCCCACCTTGCCGCGGCGCGCCAGGAACTCGGCGTCCTTCTCCTGGATGTGCGCCGCGTCGGGGAGCATGACGGCGCAGAGGTCCCGGGTGCCGGGGGTGGCGAAGATGGGGCCGTGGTAGCCGCGATTCACCAGCAGCGGCAGCCGGCCGGCATGGTCGATGTGGGCGTGGCTCAGGATCACCGCGTCGAGGGTGCGCGGATCCACCGGCAGGTTGGCGTTGAGCGCGTGGCTCTCGGCCCGGCGCCCCTGGAAGAGTCCGGCATCAAGCAGCACCCGCGCGCCCGCCGTCTCCAGCAGGTGCATCGAGCCGGTGACTTGTCCGGCGGCGCCATGGAAAGTGATGCGATGGGGCATGGGGGCCTAATCTAGGGGTGAATGCGGGGGACGGGCAGGCGGGAGGCTCGCCGGGGCGACTGGGATTCCGCGCGCTGCAGTTCGCCCGGCAATCCGGCGGCGCAATCCACCCGTCCGCTCACTGACGCGCGCTCCACCCCAGCCGCCCCGGCACCACTGCGACCCTACCGCCCTGCAGCGACCACCACCCAATCCGCGACCTCGGGCTCCCCCGCGAAGGTCGCGGTCGGCATGCGCCGGGTCAGCGCCCAGCGGTGCAGCCAGCTGATGCCCGCGGGGCCGGTGTAGGTATCCGGCGATTGATAGACCGGGTCTGCCAGGACTTCCGCCAGCGGCGCGAAGCGGTAGCCCCGGGCGCGGAGCATCGCGCAGAGCCGGTCGAAGGTCGCGGCATTCAGCGCGTTGGCGTGCAGCAGCAGCACCTGGGGGATCTCCCGCCCGGCGATCGCCACCGACTGTCCCTCGTACCAGGAGACCACCCGCTCCATATAGTCCAGGTACTCGGTGGCGATGCGGGCCGCCTGGGCGGTGTCCCGCGCCTCCCGTGCCGTGAGATACGCGCTGGCGAAGACGTAGTCGGAGTTGTCGATCGTGACCGGCGCCACCCGGTAGCCGTGGGCGGCGAGGAAGGCGTGGAGCGAGTCCCGTACCGCCACGCTCCGGCCGGTGTGCAGGAAGGGGTGACGGAAGAAGCGGGGCGCCTGGTGTCGCGCGGCGAGGAGCGGGCGGAGCTGGCGTTCGCCGCGGAGCAGGTCGGCGGTGAACTCGGTGAGCGTCACCCGGTGGAGATCGGGGTGGCCCCAGGTGTGGTTGCCGAGCTCGAGCCCGGCGTCGAGCCAGCGCCGGAGCAGCGCCAGCTGCCGCGGGTCGGCGCGGCCGGCGGCGTCCTCGAGCTGCATCTCGTTCACGAAGCCGATCGCCGGCACCCGGTGCGTCCCGATGGCGCGGAGCAGGCTCGTGGTGACCGACTCGCGGGCGGCGATCGCCACGGCGCGGCCCGCCACCGGCAGGTCGTCGAAGGTCACCGCGACGGCGCGGCGGGTCGGGTCCTGCGCCGTCGCCAGCGCCAGCAGCAGCGCCAGCCGGATCATCGGGTGCCGAAGAGGCGGTCGCCGGCGTCGCCCAGGCCGGGGACGATGTAGCCCTGGCCGTTGAGGCCCCGGTCGAGCGCGGCGGCGTAGATCCGCACGTCGGGGTGGCCGTCGAGCATCCGGCGCACCCCTTCCGGCGCGGCCACGATGCAGAGGAAGCGGATGCGGCGGGCGCCGGCGGTCTTGAGGGTGGTGACCGCCGCGGTGGCGGAGCCGCCGGTGGCGAGCATGGGATCGAGGATGAAGAAGTCGCGATCGGTGGCGCGCACCGCGAGGTCCGCGTTCGGCTCGCTGGGATCGCCCGGGATCTTGGCGTAGTAGCGGGTGGGCTCGAGGCTGGTCTCGTCCCGCGCCACGCCGATGTGCCCCACCCGCGCGGTGGGGAGCAGCTCGGAGACCCCGTCCACCATGCCGAGCCCGGCGCGGAGGATGGGGACCAGGGTGAGCTTCTTGTCGGAGACCATCCGGCCCTGCATCCGCTCCAGCGGGGTGTCGATCTCCACCGCCTCGGTTGGGAGGTCCTTGGTGGCCTCGTAGGCCATGAGCATGGCGATCTCGCTCACCAGGTGCTTGAAGTCGCGGGTGCTGGTGGCGCGGTCGCGGAGCAGGGTCAGCTTGTGCTGGATGAGGGGATGATCCAGCACCAGGAGATTGGGCAGGGAGGGGTGGGACATGGGGGTAAGATGGCGCCGGGGTCAGGGAGGGGGGAAGAGGGAACGGGGAACGGGGAACGGGGAAGTGACCAGGCACCCGGTCGTTGGGTCGGTTCAAGGGGGGAGCCGGCAGGGTCGCAGACCCCGGTAGGAAGCAACCACGGAGCACACACAGAACACGAAGGAGGCCAGGGTGAGGGAGGTGCGCATGCGTGGCTGGACGGCGGCGATTGGGATCGGACTGCTGGCCGGGTGCAGCGGGGGAGCGACGCCGGCCGAAGAGCCGGAAGCGGCCCTCGGCCCGCGGGAGGTAGTGCTCGCCATCGGGGAGCGGGTGGCGGTCCCGGAGGCGGGGCTGACGGTGGGATTCGAGGGAGTGCCGGAGGATCAGCGCTGCCCGATTCCCTGGCAGTGCTTCGCCGCGGGGAACGCCGATGTGGCGCTCCGGATCGATCGCACCGGCTCCGAGCGGCCCGATACCGTGGTCGTGCTGAGTTCCGACCGGCCGGACCTGATCGTCGCGGTGGACGGGGTGCGCTTCGAGCTCCGGTCCCTGATTCCCCAACCCCGCGCTGAACGGCAGACTCCGCCGGGCGAGTACCGGGCGGGGATCCGGGTCAGCCGGCTGGCCTCCGGGCAGTAAACTCAACCACAAAGTTCACGAAGCCCACGAAGCGGTCCTGGGATACCCTTCGTGGTCTTCGTGGACTTCGTGGTTGATTCTTGCAGCGCCTAACGCAGCGTCAGGATCTCCGCCTTGCAGACGAATTCGCCGGCGGGGCAGATGGACGCGACCAGGCGGCCGCGGGTGGAGCCGGAGACGACCAGCTCCGGCGGCTCGGTGAAGTACGCGGAATCGGCGGTCAGGGCGGGGGAATCGAAGCGGAGCACGGTGCTGTCCGGCCGCTGGAGGGCCGGCTTCTGCTGGGCGTTGATCCGAACGCCCGGCGCCGGCTCGAGCCGGAGCCGGGTGCCGCCGGGCACCGGTTCCCGGACCACCGAGAAATAGGGGCTCACCTCGGCGGCGCAGGCGCCGAGGAGGAGCAGGAGGGCGCAGAGCAGGTTCCGCATGGCCCCACCAGAATAGCCCGCCGAGCCCCAGCCGGGGAGCCGCTATCTGGTTCTCCGGGGGCCCTTTCCGCCCCTACCCGGTATTCGTATATTCCCGCCCCTTCCCGTCCCGGCTGGGTAGCTCAGTTGGTAGAGCAGCGGACTGAAAATCCGCGTGTCGGGGGTTCAATTCCCTCCCCAGCCACTAGATTGCCTCTGAGAGACTTGGGCCCCCTCGGCAGCACTGGGGGACCAGGCCTCCGCGGGCGCGCCGCCGGGCGCGCCTCGAGTTGCTCCCCCCGCCGGCGCCTCGCAGTAGGGTTCCCCGTCCTCGCCCGAGGGCAGTTGGTGGAGCGACATGAAAAAGAAGGCCGCGGCACCTGCACCCGCTTCCCCGCCTGCGCCTGATCCACCAGCCGCGGCGGAGCGCAGCTTCCCGATCATCGGCATCGGGGCCTCCGCGGGAGGACTGGGGGCGTTCGAGGAATTCTTCCGGGCGCTCCCGGCCCAGACCGAAGTGGACCTGGCGTTCGTGCTGGTGCAGCACCTCGCCCCCGACCATCCCAGCATCCTCGCGGAGCTGATCAAGCGCTACACCTCGTTGCCCGTGTTCGAGGTGACGGACGGGGTGACGGTGCAGCGCAACGCCATCTACGTCATCCCGCCCAACCGCGACCTGGCCTTCCTGAACGGCACCCTGCAGCTGCTCGAGCCGGCGGCGCCGCGGGGGCAGCGGCTGCCGATCGATTTCTTCTTCCGGTCGCTGGCGCAGGACCAGCATGAGCGGGCCATCGCCATCGTGCTCTCCGGCACCGGCAGCGACGGCACGCTCGGGGTGCGCGCGATCAAGGGCGAGGGCGGGATGGTGATGGCGCAGGCGCCGGCGTCCACCGACTTCGACGGGATGCCGCGGAGCGCGATCGCCACCGGCATGGTGGACTTCGTGCTGCCCCCGGCCGAGATGCCCGGGGAGCTGCTGGCCTATTGCGGCCATGCCTTCGGGCGGGTGCCGGGCGGAACGGCCCGCACCAGCCCCGGCGCGGCGGAATCGCTGCAGAAGATCTTCGTGCTGCTCCGGGCCCAGACCGGGCATGACTTCTCCCAGTACAAGCAGAGCACGATCGCGCGCCGGGTGGAGCGGCGGCAGGCGGTGCACCGGATCCAGCAGGTGGACGGATACGTGCGCCTGCTCCAGCAGAACCCGGCCGAGGTGGAGGCGCTGTTTCTCGACCTGCTGATCGGCGTCACCAGCTTCTTTCGCGACCCGGAGGCGTTCGCCGCGCTGGAGCAGCAGGTGATCCCGCAGCTCTTCGCGGACCGGCCCGCCGACGCCGCGGTGCGGGCGTGGGTGCCCGGGTGTTCGACCGGGGAGGAGGCGTATTCGATCGCCATCCTGCTGCTGGAGTACATGGAGGCGACGAAGCGCAGCTTCAAGCTGCAGCTGTTCGCCACCGACATCGACCGCCGGGCCATTGATACCGCGCGGGCCGGCGTCTACCCGGCGAGCATCGCCGCCGATATCCCGGCGGAGCGGCTGGCCCGGTTCTTCATGCTCGAGGAAGATGGCCTGCACTACCGGGTGCAGAAGCGGCTGCGCGACGTGCTGGTGTTTTCCGAGCAGGACGTCATCCGGGACCCGCCCTTTTCCCGGCTCGACCTGATCAGTTGCCGCAACCTGATGATCTACATGGGGCCGGAGCTGCAGCAGAAGCTGATGCCGCTGTTCGACTATGCCCTCCGCCCCGGTGGCTACCTCTTCCTCGGCACCTCGGAGTCGGTGGGGGACTTCGGCACCCTGTTCACCGTGGTGGATCGGAAGGCCAAGATCTACCAGGACCGGGATGACGGGCACGTCCGGCTCGCCGGGAACGCGCGCTTCCTGCCGCCGACGCCGCTGGCCGTGGGAGGGCGGCGGCCCACGGCCAGGGCCCTGCCCGGCGCGCAGGACCACCTGCGCTTCCTCACCGAGCGCACCCTGCTTGAGCACCAGGCGCTGGCGGGGGCGCTGGTGAACGACCGGGGTGACATCCTCTACCTGCACGGGCGGACCGGCCGGTACCTGGAGCTGGCGGCGGGCGAGGTCGAGGTGAACATCCTGAAGATGGCGCGGGAGGGGCTCCGCCGGCCGCTGACCGTCGCGCTCCGGCGGGCGGCCTCGAAGCAGGAACGGGTGCACGAGGCCGGGGTGCCGGTGAAGACCAACGGGGACATCACCCTGGTGGATCTTACGGTGCAGCCGCTGGCGTCCGAGGCTGGCGACGCCGCCGATGCGACCCTGTGCCTGGTGATCCTCGAGGACGCCGCGGCGCCACCAGGGGCCGGCGCCTATCCGGCGCCGGCGGCGGAGCTCGCGGAAACGGGTGAGCCGGTGGATGCCCGGATCGCGGCGCTCCGGCGCGAGCTGCGCCTCAAGGAGGAAAACCTCCGGATCATCAACGAGGAGCTGGAGACCTCCAACGAGGAGCTCAAGTCCTCCAACGAGGAGATGCAGTCGGTCAACGAGGAGCTGCAGTCCACCAACGAAGAGATGGAGACGTCCAAGGAGGAGCTGCAGTCGGTGAACGAGGAACTCTCCACCGTCAATATCGAGCTGCAGGCCCGGGTCGCGGAACTGTCGCGGGCCAACAACGACATGAACAACCTGCTGGCCGGCACCGGCGTGGGGACGATCTTCGTGGACCATGCGCTGCACATCAAGCGCTACACGCCGACGGTGACCCAGCTGATCAACCTGATCCCGACCGACGTCGGGCGCTCGGTGGGGCACATCGTCTCCAACCTGCGGGGCTACGACCGGCTGGTGGAGGACGTCCAGCGGGTGCTGGACACCCTGGTGCCCGTCGAGGCCGAGGTCCAGAGCAAGGCGGGGAAGTGGTTCCTGCTCCGCATCCGGCCGTATCGCACGCTGGAGAACCTGATCGAGGGGGCGGTGATCACCTTCACCGACGTGACGGAGATGAAGCAGGCCCAGGACGCGCTGACGGCGGCCCGGTCCCTCGAACGGCTGGCCGTCGTGGTGCGGGACGCGCACGACGCCATCACCGTGCAGGGGCTGGACGGCCGCATCCTGGCCTGGAATGCCGGCGCGACGCGAATGTACGGCTGGAGCGAGGCGGAGGCGCTGGCCCTGAATGTCCGGGACCTGATCCCGGCGGCGGAGCGGGAGGCCGCGCTGGCCATGGTGCGGCAGCTCAGCGGGGCGGAGGTGCTGGCGCCGTACCGCACCCAGCGGATGGGGAAGGACGGCCGGGCGGTGGACGTCTGGCTCACCGCCACCACGCTGGTCGACGAGCGGGGCGAGGTGTACGCCATCGCCACCACCGAGCGGGCGGCACCATGATCGAGGCGCGTCATGCCTGACGCCGACGAGCGGCCCCGGATCGGCCCGACGCCGCGGAGCACCGCGGAGGCGCTGCGGCGGCGGGCGGCGGAGATCGCGGCGGCCCGGGACGCGGAGATTCCACCGGCCCCGGAGCCGCTCTCGGCCGAGGAGGCGCGGGAGATCATCCACGAGCTGCAGGTGTACCAGATCGAACTCGAGCTGCAGAACGACGAGCTGCGCCGCGCCCAGGAGTCGCTGGAGGCCGCCCGGGCCCGCTACTTCGACCTCTACGACCTGGCGCCGGTGGGCTACTTCACCCTGCGCCCGGACGGCGTGATCCTGGAGGTGAACGTGACGGGAGCCCGCCTGCTCGACGTGGCGCGCGCGGCGCTCATCGAGCGGCCGCTGAGCGTGTTCATCCTCCCCGAGGACCAGGACCGTTACTACCTGGCCTGCCGCAAGCTGGTGACGACCGGCGGCGACCACGCCTTCGAGCTGCGGATGGCGAGGCGGGACGGCCGGCCGTTCTGGGTCTCCATCGAGGCGACGGTGGCCCACGACGACGAGGGCGCGCCGGTGCTGCGCATGATGATGACCGACATCACCCCCCGGAAGGTGGCGGAGCAGGCGCAGCGGGCGGCGGATGCCCTGCGGGAGAGCTGGGTGTACTACCGGCAGATCGCCGAATCGCTGCCGCAGCTGGTCTGGGCCAGCGGTCCCGACGGCTCGTGGGACTACCTGGGCCCGCAATGGCTCACCTACACCGGGTTCCCGGCGGCGGAGCAGCTGGGGCTGGGGTGGCTGCGGCAGGTGCACCCCGACGACCGTCCCGCCGCGAGCGTCGGGTGGGACCGGGCGGTGGCGACCGGGGCGGTGTTCAACGCCGAGATTCGCCTCCGGCGGCACGACGGGATCTTTCACCGGTTCAAGTGGCGCGCGGTGCCGCTGCGGGCCGAATCCGGCGTCATCACCCGGTGGTTCGGGGTGAACACCGACCTCGAGGACGCCGGCTAGGGGCGGACGGTAGCTCCCCCCCGCCACCCCGCCCCCACCAGGCTCGTCCGCGCCGCCTCCTGCAGCCGCCGGATCGTGAGCTCGGGGATGTTGCTCATCCCCGGGATGGACGGGGGCAGCGTCAGCGGGTCCACCCCCGCCACGGTGCCTAACAGCACCACCGCCGCCAGGTAGGTCCCCGCCGGCGACGGATGGAACCCATCTCCCGCCGCCACCGAGAGGGTCTGCCGCTCCGCCAGCGCCAGCTGCCACGCCTCCCCGACCGGGGCGAAGCGTCCCTGCACCCCCGCCGCGGCCGCCGCGTACGAGGCGCGGCACGCGGCGAGCGGCCCCGGCTGGTCCACCCCCGGCCACACCATGTAGAGCACCGGTTCCGCCCCCGCCGCGCGGATGGGCGGCGCGAACTGCGTGGTCCACGCCACCAGCGAGTCCCGGCTCTCCGGCAGCGTCGAGGGCCCCTGCTGCATCACGACGAAGTCCCACCGCTCCCGCGCGAGGGTCGCCAGCGCGGTTCCCTCCACCAGGTGGTCCTGCAGCGCCGCGTTGGGGAAGGCGACCATCGCCGTCCTCGGTCGCGGCAGTCCGGCCTGCAGCGCCACCGCCTCGAACGCCGCCGGCAGGTCATTGGCATACGTGAACGAGTTGCCGATGAAGAGCACGCGGAGCGTCGCGTCGTCGGCCGGCGCCGGCGGGGCCTGGCAACCGAGCAGGACGAGGCAGGTGCTGAGGATCCGGAGGGGCATGGAGCGAACCTACGTCGGCCCGATGGCTCCGGATACCGGACCGGGGTTCGAGACCGGTAAGGCAGCGCTAAATCCATGTGGTGGTTGTTGTTGTGTGAGCATTCAACAACTTTCAGTAACGTACAGCAATGTCTTATAACACTTTACCATTGACAATTGACCAGTGATTCAACAAGTTGTGCCCCCTTATGGTGAAACCCGACTCCGATACCGACAATCCCCGCTGGCAGCGTCGCCCGACCGAGCGCCGCCGGGAGATTATCGACGCCGCCGCCAAGGTCTTCGGCGAGAGCGGGTACGACTGCGCCACCATCGCCGAGGTCGCCGAGCGGGCGGGCGTGAGCAGCGGCACGGTGCTCAACTACTTCGGCTCCAAGGGAGACCTCTTCGAGGCCACCCTCGCGGAGCGGTTCCTCACGGTGGTGGTGGAGAGCGAGGCGCTGACCGCCACCCACCAGGGGAGTTATCGGGAGCTGCTGCACGCGCTCCTCGCCCGGAAGTGGCAGCTGCTCACCGATTCCGCGACCGCCGACCTGATCCTCTTCGGCCTCGCCAAGGCGAAGACCTTTCCTGAGGCCACCGGCCTCATGTGCCGGGAGATCGGGCAGCGCTACCGCCGCCTGGTGATGGGGGCGCTGGCCGCCGGGGTCCGGAGCGGCGAGTTCCGCCCCCTCGACCCCGAGGTGCAGGCCCGCCTGCTCGGCGCCGGGCTCGCCGGCCTGATGCTCGAGGTCAAGCACTTCTCCCGCTTCGACTCGTCCTCCCCCGATGCCGAGACGCTCTTCGCGCAGTTCCTGGCGTCGGTGGATCATGCGCTCGCGGCGCCGGGGGCGGCGTTTCTGGGAGAGGGATTGTAGGCGGTAGCGACGGTAGCGACGGCAGGCCCACAACGTGAGCAACGAAACGAGAACGGTATGGTTCGCGGCAGCCTGGTGATCGGGACGGTGGTCCTGCTGGTGACGGGGGTGAACGGCTGCGGCAAGGCCGGCGCGGCGGAGCGGCCGGCGCCGCCGCCCACCGAGGTGAGCGTGGTGACGATCGTCCCGGAGACGGTGCCCGAGGAGTTCGAGTTCGTGGGCACGGTGCAGGCCTACCGGCGGGTGGAGGTCCGGAGCCCGGTGATCGGCATCATCACCGCCCGCCCGTTCAGTGAGGGCGCCACCGTGAGCCCGGGCCAGGTGCTCTACCAGATCGACAGGACGGTGTACGAGGCCGCCTTCCGGAGCGCGGAGGCGGGGCTGCAGAACGCCCAGCGCACCGTGAACCGGCTCACGCCGCTGCTCGCGGATCACGCGGTGGCGCAGAAGGACGTGGACGACGCCGAGACCGCGCTGCTGCAGGCGCAGGCGACGTACGACCAGGCGAAGAAGAACCTGGACGACACCACCGTCCGGGCCGAGATCTTCGGCCGGGTGGGCAAGGCCAACCTGGAGCTGGGCGGGCGGGTGTCGGGCTCCGCCGACCTGCTCACCACCATCGACCAGCTCGATCCGGTCTACGTCTCCTTCCGCCCCTCGAGCCAGCAGCTGCTCGCCTGGCGGTCCTCGCCGCGCACATCCACGCTGCTCCGGCCCGGCAGCGCGCTGGGCATCGAGGTGGTGCTCCCCGACGGGCAGGTGATCCCCCAGAAGGGGGTGCTGGACTACATCGACCCGGTGCTCGAGGCGGGGACCGGCACCCAGGAGTTCCGGGCCCGGTTCACCAACCAGGACCGGCGGCTGGTGCCGGGCCAGTTCACCCGGGTGCGGATCTCCGGCATCGCGCGGCCGCAGGCCATCGCGATCCCGCAGCGCGCGGTGCAGCAGCAGATGGGGCGGCGCCTGGTCTACGTCGTGGGCCAGGGCGACACGGTCTCGGTGCGGGACATCGTGGTCGGCCCGTGGACCGGTGACCGCTGGATCGTGGAGCAGGGGCTGGCGGCCGGGGACCGGGTGATCGTGGATGGGTTCCAGAAGACCGGCCCCGGCGCGGTGGTGCGCCCGGTGCCGTTCGGGGAGACCGCCCGGTGAGCGAGCCCGAGATCAAGTACTTCTTCATCCGGCGGCCGGTGCTGGCCGCCGTGCTGAGCATCACCATCACGCTGCTCGGGCTCTTCGCCCTGCAGCGGCTGCCGGTCAACCGCTACCCGCTGATCACCCCGCCGGCGGTGAGCGTGTCGGCGGTGTACCCCGGCGCGACCGCGGAGGACGTGGCCCAGGCGGTGGCGGCGCCGATCGAGCAGCAGCTCTCGGGGCTGAACGGCCTGCTGTACTTCAAGTCCACCAACAGCGCCGACGGCGCCCTCAACCTGCAGGTCTATTTCGACATCAGCCGCGACCAGGACCTGGCCGCGGTGGACGTGCAGAACGCGGTGAAGCTGGCGGAGCCGCAGCTGCCGGAGGCGGTGCGGACCAACGGCATCGTGGTGACCAAGGCGCAGAGCGACATCCTGTTCGCCACCGCGCTCTTCTCCGATGACCCGCGCTACGACGCGGCGTACCTCACCAACTACGCCAAGCTCTACATCGAGGACGAGATCAAGCGGATTCCCGGCGTGGGCAACGCCCGGGTGTTCGGCCAGCTCGAGTTCTCGATGCTCATCTCCCTCGACCCGGACAAGCTGGCGCAGCTGGGCCTGACCGTGGGCGACGTCGCCGCCGCGGTGCGGGAGCAGAACACCACCAACCCCGCCGGCCGGCTGGGCCGGGAGCCCTCGCCGAGCGGCACGGAATTCACCGTGCCCGTCACCACCCAGGGGCGGCTCACCACGCCGGAGGAGTTCGGCGACATCATCCTCCGCGCCCGCCCCGACGGCTCCCTGGTCCGGGTGAAGGACGTGGCCCGGGTGACGCTGGGGGCGCGGAACTACGACCAGGTGGCGCGGGTGGACGGCAAGCCCACGACCTTCCTGCTGGTCTACCTCCGCACCGGCGCCAACGCGCTCGACGTGCGGCAGGCGTTCGAGACCCGGATGAACGAGCTCCAGCGCGGCTTCCCCGAGGGGGTCCGCTGGGTCATGCCCTACGACACGACGCCGTTCATCACCGAGTCCATCCGCGAGGTGGTGAAGACCCTGGCGGAGGCGATGTTCCTGGTGACGCTGGTGGTGTTCCTCTTCCTGCAGAGCTGGCGCGCCACCCTGATCCCGGTGCTGGCGGTCCCGGTCTCGGTGATCGGGACCTTCCTCGGGCTGCTGCTGATCGGCTTCTCGGTGAACGTGCTGACGCTGTTCGGGCTGGTGCTGGCCATCGGCATCGTGGTGGACGACGCCATCGTGGTGCTCGAGAACGTCGAGCGCATCATGGCGGAGGAGAAGGTCTCGGCAAAGGTGGCCGCCGACCGCGCCATGCGGCAGGTGGGGGGCGCGCTGATCGCGATCGTGCTGGTGCTCTGCGCCGTGTTCATCCCGGTGGCCTTCCTGGGCGGCATCACCGGCGAGATGTACAAGCAGTTCGCGGTGACGATCGTGCTCTCGGTGGTGATCTCCGGCATCGTGGCGCTGACGCTCACCCCCGCGCTCTGCGCCCTGCTGCTCAAGGAAGACACCACCCCGGACCACTCGACCAACCGGTTCTTCTGCTGGTTCAACGCGGCCTTCGGCAAGGTCACCGACCGCTACATCGGCGGCGTCACCCGGATCCTGGGGCGCCCGCGCACCACGCTGGCGGTGTTCGCCACGATCCTGGCGCTCACCGTGGTGCTGTTCCAGCGCACCCCGCGGGCGTTCATCCCCTCGGAGGACAAGGGCTTCTTCGCCATCGCGGTGCAGCTGCCGGACGGCGCCTCCAAGCAGCGCACCGAGGCGGTGGTCAGCGAGATCGAGCAGTTCCTCCTCAAGGACGAGGGGGTGGCCCACGTGGGCGCGCTGGTCGGCGTGGACGCGCTCAGCTTCGCGGCCCAGACCAACAGCGCCATCATCTTCATCAACCTAAAGCCGTGGGAAGAGCGCAACCGTCCCGACCTGGCGCTCGAGGCCATCGTCGGCCGCGCCAACGGCCAGCTGTGGCAGATGAAGGAGGCGCTCGCCTTCGCCTTCAACTTCCCCGAGATCCCCGGGCTCGGCACCACCAGCGGCCTGGAGATGAACCTGCAGGCGCGAGGCGGCCAGACGTTCGCGCAGTTCGCCGGCGAGGTGCAGGCCTTCATCCAGGACGCCAACAAGCTCCCCGAGTTCGGCGGGGTGCAGACCACCTTCCGCGCCGACGTGCCGCAGCTCTACCTGCACGTGGACCGGGAGGCGGCCAAGGCCCGGGGCGTGGCGCTCACCGACCTGTTCCAGACCCTGCAGGCGATGCTGTCCACGCTCTACATCAACGACTTCAACCTCTACGGCAAGACCTACCGGGTGCAGGCGGAGGCGCAGGCGGCGTTCCGGCAGCGGCCCGAGGACATCGGGCGGCTCTACGTCCGCAGCAACCGCGGCGAGATGGTGCCGGTGGGCGCGCTCACCCGCACCGAGTTCCGCGGCGGGCCGAGCATCCAGTCCCGCTTCAACGGCTTCACCTCCGCCCTCATCACCGGCGTCCCGGCGGCGGGCAAGAGCTCCGGCGAGCTGCTGGACGCGGTGGAGAAGCTGGTGGCCGACAAGTACGAGTCCCAGGGGGTCGGCTACGGCTACAGCGGCCAATCGTTCCAGGAGCGGGCCTCGAGCGGCGACAGTGGGCTGGTCTTCGCACTGGGGCTGGTGCTGGTGTTCCTGGTGCTCGCGGCCCAGTACGAGAGCTGGTCCATCCCGTTCGCGGTACTGCTCGGCATTCCCTTCGGCATCTTCGGGGCGTTCGTCGGGGTCTACTTCCGCGGCATGGCGAGCGACGTCTATTTCCAGGTGGGGCTGCTCACGGTGGTGGGGCTCGCGGCCAAGAACGCGATCCTGATCGTCGAGTTCGCCACCGAGCTGCGCAACCGGGGGGCGAGCATCGCGGAGGCCGCCGCCGAGGCGGCCCGGGAGCGGTTCCGGCCCATCCTGATGACCTCCTTCGCCTTCATTCTCGGGGTGCTGCCGCTGGCGATCGCCAGCGGGGCCGGGGCGGCCAGCCGGCGCTCCCTCGGTACCGGCGTCTTCGCCGGGATGCTGACCGCCACGCTGGTCGGCATCTTCTTCATCCCGCTCTTCTTCGCCCTCATCCGCCGCTTCAGCGAGCGCGGCCTCGGGAGCCGCGCCCCGCTCGCCGCCACGCCCGCGCCCGCGGTGGAGGGCCACTGACCATGCCCAATATTCGCCTGACATCCGCGCTGCTCCTGCTCACAGCGGCCTGCGCGGTCGGCCCGACCATTGATCCCGCGCCCGCCCCGGCGCCCATCATCCAGCGGAGCGCCCCGACCGGCGCCCCCGCGCGGGCGTTCTTCGATTCGCTCGCAGCGGCGCGGCAGGGGCAGCCGGCGGAGAGCGCCGGGGTGGCGCGCACCCCGGACGCCGAGCCCACCCTCGACGCCACCGGGGACCTGGCGTGGCTCACGGTGCTCAACGATCCGGCGCTGGTGGAGCTGGTGCGGACCGCGGTGGCCAACAACCGGGAGCTGCGGGTCGCGGTGGCCCGGGTGCGGGAGTACCGCGCGCAGCTCGGCGTGGCGCGGGCGGATCTCTTTCCCCAGCTCAGCGCCAACGGCACCGCCAGCACCAACCAGAGCATCTTCGGCGCCTTTCCGCCGCAGAAGTTCGACGCGGTCCGCATCACCGCCGACCTGTCATGGGAGCTGGATTTCTGGGGCAAGCTGCGGCGCCAGGGGCAGGCCGCGCGGTTCGACTACGCGGCGCGGGAGTCGGACCAGCGCGCCACGGTGCTCTCCCTGGTGAGCGATGTGGCCACCGCCTACCTCGAGCTGCGCGAGCTCGACGAGGACCAGCGCATCGCCGAGGAGACCCTCGCCAGCCGGCGGGCCACGCTGTCGCTGGCGGAGCAGCGCTTCGCGCAGGGGCTGATCTCGGAGCTGGACGTGCGCCAGTTCGAGGCGGAGGTGGCCGAGCCGGCGGGGCGGGTGGCGGAGTTCTCCCGCCGCCGGGTGCAGAAGGAGAACCAGCTCCGGCTGCTGCTCGGCGAGGATCCGGGCGCGATCACCCGCGGGGGCCCGCTGGCGTCGGTGGTGCTCGCGGTGACGGTGCCGGACTCGATCCCGTCCACGCTCATCATGCGCCGGCCCGACGTGCGGCGCGCGGAACAGGAGTGGGCGGCGGCCACCGCGCGGATCGGGGTGGCCATCGGCAACCGGCTCCCCCGGGTCAGCATCACCGGGCAGTACGGCACCCAGCGTCCCGACTTCTCGGGGCTCTTCGGGAGCCAGGCGGAGGTGTACACCTTGCAGGGGGGGATCTCGATCCCGCTCTTCACCGGCGGGCGGCTGGTCAACCAGGAGCGAGCGGCACGCGCGCGGGCGGAGCAGGGGCAGGCCCGCTACGAGCAGGCAGTGCTCTCCGCGCTGCGCGAGGCCAACGACGCGCTGGTCGGGGTGCGGACCTCACGGGACCAGCTGGTGGCGCAGGAGACCCAGGTACGCGCCCTCCGGCGGGCCACCGCGCTGGCGGGGCGGCGGTACGAGAGCGGCGTCTCGAGCTACCTGGAGGTGCTGGACGCGCAGCGCGGGCTGTTCACCGCGGAGCTGGCGCTGGCGGCGGTCCAGCGGCTGTACCTGGGGAGCACGGTGCAGCTGTACAAGGCGCTGGGGGGCGGCTGGACGGAGTAGCCGCGAGCACTACATACCACAAAGAGCACAAAGAGCACAAAGAGCACAAAGGGACTTCACCGCCCTTCGTGTCCTTGGTGCCCTTCGTGGTTGCCCTCTTGGTACTCTCAAGGGCACCGGTCAGGCAGTATAGGCGAGTTCCTTAAACCGGCGGCGCCAGCCGCCCTCGACCGGCTCGTACACATGGCAGGCGGTGAGCTCCCCGCCATACACGTGCAGGGTCACGGCGGGCTCGGCGCCGGCGTTCTTCAGGATGTGATACTCGAACGGCGGGATCAGCGCCCCCGCCTCTCCCACGCCCGCCACCACGGTCTGCTCCGGGGTGAAGTGCACCAGGCCCCGCTCGGGGTCTCCCCCGCAGATGGAATAGCTGGTCACCTCGATGGTGCCACGGTAGACGCACTCCACGCACCAGGTGCCCCCGTGGTCGTGGAGCATCGTCCCCTGGCCCCGGTCCCAGACCATGACCAGCACGCTGAACCGGCCCTGCGGATCGCGATGCAGCAGGCGGCGGGCATAGGTCCCCTGCGCGGGCACCAGCCACTCCGCCCCCAGGTTGATCTCGCCGGCGCTCAGGGCACTCTTGAGCACCTGCTTCACGTCCTGGACGATGGTCTCATCGTCGCGAATGCGCGTCGCGTCGTCGAGGCGGCGCAGCAGCTCGGCGGTGGTGGTGGATTGGGTGGCGGTCGACATCGGGCCTCCGGGCGCGCCCGGTCGGGAGGGCGCAAGGGGTTGGCGAAACGGCGGTTGCCCGGCGAAGCGCCGGAGCGGAGTGGAGACGCCGGAAGTCCGGTGGTCAGCGATAGTCTAGCGTTTCTCTAGGCTACGCAGAATGTGTGCCGCCCGCCAGCCCGGCGGTGCCGCACCCCGTCCCGGAAATCAGCCGTGCCCTTCGTCGCTGATATGACGCCGCTCAGTCCTCTCCCCTCTCACCCCCCTCGTGCTCGTCCGCCGACCGGTGGCAGCGGGCGCAGTCGGCCAGATTCCGGACACCCTCCTCCCGGTGCTCCCGCGCCATGTTCTCCGGAGTGTGTTCGTGGCAGCCGTAGCAGGTGTACGCCCGGAAGCTGCCTGGCTGGTCGTGACAGGTGGCGCACCGGACGTCGTGGTCGCTGTCCAGCACGAAGTACTGCTGGTGCTCGAAGTCGGCCGGGGTCCAGGCCCGGGTGGTGTGACAGGCGGCGCAGTCGTTCGCGGCCTGGGTGTGGAGCCCGTCGTCCGGCCGGTTACCGTCGTGACAGGCGGCACAGCGGGCGCGCTCGGCATCGGCCAGCGCCTCGTGCTCGAACTCCCGGGTGGCGCTGGCGGGGTCAGCGCCGGCGTGGTCGGTGTGGCAGGCCATGAAGTCGGTCGCCTGGACCGAGCGATGGACCCCCGCCAGCCCGGGGCGCGGCGCCCACCCCGCGGGGCGCACCGTCCGCGCCAGCCCGATGCTGTCCGGCGCGTGGCACTCGGCGCAGCGGGACGCCGGCGTGCCGCGGAAGGGCGCATGGCAGGCCAGGCAGTTGTTGACCAGGTCCGCATGGCCCGCCACCATCGGGCCGGGGAGGAGCGCCGTCCGCGGCGTGAGCAGCGCGAGGCCGGCACCCAGCAGCAGCGTGAGCAGGAAGACGAGGCGCGCGGGCATGGCGGCTACCAGTGCCAGAAGAAGGCGACGGCGGCGATGTGCACCAGGGCCAGCGCCGCGAAGATCGCGTTGAGCGGCATGTGCACCACGCGCCACCGCCGCATGAGGTCCACCGTCGCGGCGTTGAGCACCCGGTTGTCCTCGGAGTCCGGCGTCGCCTCCTCCGCCTTGACCACCTCGATGGCGCGGCGGAGCAGCACCGCGCCGGTGAGCCCGCTCGCCACCACGATGAGCATCGCTCCGAGCGCCAGCCAGGGCAGCACCGCGCTGAAGTGAATCCCGCTGTGCAGCACCAGGCAGAGCGAGCCCGCCCAGGCCAGCGACTCATGCAGCGCGAGGAGTCCCTTGGGAGAGCCGGCGCGGATCAGCTTCCGCTTGCGGAGGGAGTAGAGCAGCGAGAGCAGCAGGAGGATGGTGCCGATCGGCCCGAGGTAGAGTCCCACCCAGGCCAGGCCGGCCCGGTGCAGCGCATAGTCAAAGGTGATGCCCGCGAGGATCAGTCCCGCGAAGAGCCCGGCGCTGGGGAGCACCTGGCGGACCAGCAGTGAGCGGTGCATCGGCACATCTCCCGGAGCTTGCAGGACCGAAGCTAGTCCCGGGGGATGAATCCACGATGAGCGGCGCCGCTACCGCCGCTCCACCACCAGGCCGAGGGGCACCTTGCGCCACCCCTGCCAGGCGCGCCACCCCTCGGTGTCGGTGCGCACCGCGAGCTGGGCCGAGATGCCGCCATCCAGCGCCACCGCCCGGCGACAGCCCTGGCGCCGGAGCAGGTCGGCGGTCTCCGCCAGCGTCAGCCCGAAGGGGATGCTCTCCCCGACCGCTCCCAGGCCGTCGAACCGCGTGAGCAGGGTGAGCAGCCGGCCGTCCCCGAGCTGGCACAGCGCCAGCCGGGCATCGCGATGGGTAATGCCGACGCCCTGCCCCGCGGTGGTGAGCGCGGCGGGGATCTCGCCGTCCTGCACCAGCAGCGAGGGATACGACTGGAACGCCATGGCCACGCCGCCGCGCGCCCGTACCTCCCCGATGCTGTCCGGCGGAACGAACCGCACCGCCCCCGCCGTATCCACCACCACCGCGGTGGAGAGCGGCCCCACACCGGGGGGTCGGATCTCCAGCCCGTCCATCACGGTCCAGCCCCACGGCACAATCCCGCTGAACTGGCCGGCGTTGAACGCGGCGATGGCGCCGGGGGGCGCGGCCTCCACCGTCCACGCCCCCTGGGTGAACTCCGGGTTGAGCCGGGACGCGAGCCGGAGCCGCACCGCGTCCGGGTCCATCCGGAGCAGGATGACCCGGGTCCATCGGCCCTCCCCCTGGCCCCGGATGCTCAGGCTGCCGAGCTCCACCCCCGGCGCGACCGCTTCCCAGGTCGCGCCGGCGCGGGAGTCGAGACCGTTCCCCAGGCGGCCCGGGGGGCCACCGGATGCACCGGTCCCCGCGGCGCCAGAGAAGAACAGGCTCGCTCCCGCCAGCAGGTGGCCCAGCGGCGCCCGGCGCATGCTCAGCCCAGGCCCACGGCCTTGAGCCGGTCGCGCAGCTCCCGCTTCTTCGCCTCGATGGCCTGCTGCTCCTTCTCGGCCAGCCCCGCCCGCTTGGGCGACTGGAAGTAGGTGTACACCAGCTCCTTGAACTGAGCGTAGTCCTGCGCCGACATCCCCGCCGCCTGCGCCCCGGCCGACTCCGGGCTGCCGCTGGCCTGCTGCATCGCCTGCTGTTCCGCGCTCGGCTGGGCGGACTGGGCAGGCTGAGCGCACGCGGCCTGAACCCGGTTCTGCAGGTCCATCATCTTCACCCCCATCTGCTGCGCGATCTGGCCGGCCTTGTCGTAGTCGCCCTTGTCCGCCGCGGTCTTCCCCTGCTCCTGCAGCCGCTGGATCTCGGGCCAGGCCGGGTCGCTGTTCTGCTTGTCCTCGTAGCACTGCGACTGCCGGTCGGTGGCGTTCCGCGCGGCGCGCGCCTGTTCCTGCCGCTGGCGCTCGGCCGCGGCCTGCCGCTCCGCCGCCGCCGCCTCAGCCTTAAGGCCGGCGAGGAGCTGGTCCACTGACCCGGAGGTCACTTCCGGGCCCGCCATCCGGGCCGGCTGGTCGGTGGAGGGGACTCCCGCCGTCTCCGACACCCGCTGGCGGGCCTTCTTGGCCAGGCCCCCCAGCTGGGCCTCCGCCGGGGTCGCAAGAAACGAGAGGGCCAGCAGGGTGCTGGCCAGACCGAGGGCACGGCGAGACATGGACCGACTCCGAGGTTGAGGTGACGGGTGAAAGGTACGCGGGGGCATCACCCGCGGTTCACCCCCCGATCACTTGAGGCGCAGTCCCGTAAACCAGCCTCGGGTAACAGTTTGGGACGAAGCTTGTCGGCCTCACAGGGCCGCTAGTAACCCCGCGGACCCCGTATTCGTCTCCTACCGTATCCCTGGAACGGAGCTTCGCCTGAGCCGCTCGTCGCGATGCTGTCGCATCAGTCTCTCCATGCTGTCGCTTCTGATGGGGCTTCAGGCCCCAACCGGTGCAGCCGGTCAGGCACCGCTTGAGCCCGGCCAGGTCCACGAGCGGCTCCAGAGCGCCACCGACTCGACGCAGTCCTACGCTCTCTACCTTCCGACCCGGCTCCCGGCGGTCGGCCGGCTGCCAGCGCTGCTCCTCATGGACCCCCGAGGCCGGGCGCTGGTCCCGCTGGGACTGGTGCGGGAGAGCGCGGAGCGGCTGGGCTACATCGTGATCAGCTCCTACAACAGCGCCAGCGACACCGACCAGCCGGTGAACATCCCGGCCGTGAACGCGATGATCGCCGAGCTACAGGGCCGCCGGATCCTGGACGAGCGACGGATCTATCTCGTGGGATTTTCCGGCACCGCGCGGGACGGCTGGCTCTTCGCCCAGCAGCTCCGGGGTCACGTCGCCGGGCTGATCGGGGTGGGGGCCGGGCTCTCCGCGGGGATGCGGCTCACCCCGCCCGCCGCGGGGGATTCGAGTTCGTTCGTCTTCTTCGGCAGCGCCGGCAACACCGACTTCAACTTCGACGAGATGCGCGGGCTGGATCAGCACCTGGATTCGGTGGGGATCCCGCATCGGGTCCGCTATTTCGAGGGGCCGCACTCCTGGCCCCCGGCCAATGTCATGGCGGAAGCGGTGGAGTGGATGGAGCTGCAGGCGATGCGGCGGCGGCTGATCCCGCTCCGGGAGGGGTGGGTGGATTCGCTCTTCCGGCGGGATGTGGCGGTGGCGGAGAGCCTTGAGGCCACGGGCGACGGGTTCGAAGCGTGGCGGCGATACTCCGCGGTCGCGGCGGACTACCCGGGGCTGCTGGATGTCGCCGCGGCGGCCCAGCAGGCGGAGCGGCTGGGCCGGGATCGGCGGGTTCGGCAGGCGGTGGATCGGTATCGGGAGGTGGACCGGGTCTATGCCCGGTACCTCACGCGGGTTCGCGAGTTCCTGCTGCGGGTGCAGGCAGGGGATCGTCCGCCGGGCGTGAAAGAGGGCCTGCAGCAGCTCGAGGTGGAAAAGCTCCGCCGGCAGGCGGCGGACAGCGGCGACCCGATCGGGCGCGGGGTCGCCATCCGGCAGCTGGAGCAGGCGTTCATTGCGGTGGCGTTCTACGAGCCGCGGGGGTACCTGGCCCGCGGTGAAGCGGCGAAGGCCCTGGCCCTGCTGGAGCTTGCCGAGGCGATCCGGCCGGGACGTTCGTCGGTCTGCGCCGCCCGGCAGCAGGCGCTGCGGCTCCTGGGCCGGGCCGCGGAGGCGGGGGCGCTCAGCTGCGGTGGGTGAGGCGGTCGTTTCATCCTTTCAGTTGAAAACAACCAGTTGTGACTCGGTTCACGCGCCGGATCGCGACCGCGGTGGAGGCGCCGACAGGGGTCCGGCCGGCGGTCCGGAGGGGGCAGGGCATCACTGGTTTGCTCTCCTGGCGTGATCGGGCCGTGACGTTGGTCCCGTCTTGTTGGGCATGATCACACTTGCCGATACCCTGCCCCCGCTGGCCATCCTCGCGGCAGTCGCCGCGCTCGGCCTGCAGGCGCGCGCCATCACCGCGCTCCGTGCCTCGATCGAGGAACTCAAGGAGGCGCGGCGCCCGGCGCCGCCACCCCGCCCGGGGCGCCCCTCCGCCCCCACCTTCGGCGGCCTGTACGAGGCGCGGCCGAATCCGGTCTCCCAACTCGGTGAGATCCCGGGCGGCGCGCCGCTCGCCGCAGCCGGGCTGCTCGGGCTCGCGGGGCTCGTCCTCGGCCTGCTCGCGTCCGACCCGGCCGCGCCACCGGCGGTGGATGCCGCTCCGGTGGTCGGGCTGCGCCAGACGGTGGATTCCCTCACCAGCGAGGTGCGCACCATCCAGGATTCGCTGCGCCAGCTCCGCAGCGCACCCGTCGCTGCGACTGCCGCGCGCCAGGTGCCGGCCCGGCGGGAGACGCAACGCGCGGCGATCGTCCCGCCTCCCCCGGCCATCCTCCCAGCGCCGGTGCTGACTCCGATCGGCAGCGTGACCCCGTAAGCCGCCGGGCGCCCCCGGCAGGTGGCGTTTCGAGCCGGGAACGCGTGGCTGACTGGAACGCGACGCGATTCGCGCTGCGCAGGGAGGCAGTTCGGAACCCGTTCATCAGTGACTCCGTAGATGGGGGCGAACTTCCGCACGCAACCCTTCCGGAGGCACCATGTCGATCCGCCGTACGGCTTTCCTGCTGGCCGCCCTTCCACTCTCCATCGTGACTCGTCCCGGGACCGCGCAGCAGGGGGCGCCGGTCATGGTGGTGCCGCGCGAAAGCCAGCATGCGCGCGCCTCGCAGACCATCGGTCTCACGGATCTCTCGGTGGACTACAGCCGGCCGGCGGTAAAGGGGCGGAAGATCTGGGGTGCCCTGGTCCCCTTCGACTCGGTCTGGCGGGCCGGGGCCAACGAGAACACGGTGCTGGCGGTGTCCTCCCCATTCACCATCGGCGGGATCCGTCTCCCGGCCGGCCGGTATGGGGTGCACACGATCCCGACCGCCACCAAGTGGACCTTCATCCTGAGCCGTGAGGCGAACAACTGGGGCAGCTTCAGCTACGATCCGGCCGCCGACGCTGCGCGGTTCAGCGTGACGCCGCAGACCGCGGATCACGTGGAGTGGCTGCGCTACACCTTCGAGGACCCGGCGGACTCCTCGGTGGCGCTCACCCTGCGCTGGGAAAAGCTCGCGGTCGCCGTGCCGATCACGGTCTCCACCAATCAGGTCGTGATCGACAGCCTGACCCACCAGCTCGCCGGGCTGCAGCAGTTCTGGCCCACCGGGTGGCTGGAGGCGGCGCGCTGGGCGATCGCGCACAACACCGGGCTGGACCGTGCTTCCCAGTGGGCCGACCGCGCCCTCGCGATCGCGCCCACCTTCGCCGCGCTCCGTACCAAGGCGGTGATCCTGGACCGACAGGGGAACAAGGTCGCAGCCGATTCGCTCCGTGCCCGGGCGCTTGCCATTGCCACGGAGCCGGAGGTGAACGCGCTGGGGTACCAGTACCTGGGGGAGCGGCGGGTGGACGAGGCGATCGCCCTGTTCCGGCAGAACGTGCGGGACTATCCCCGGTCCTGGAACGTGTACGACAGCCTGGGCGAGGCGCTGGCCATCAAGGGGAACAAGCGGGAGGCGCTGGTGATGTACCAGAAGGCGCTGGACCTGGCGCCGCCGGGCCAGCATGGGCGGATCCGCAGCGCCATGGCGGCGCTGCGCTAGGCGAAGAGCTTCTTCCGGGTGTGCGCCTCCTTCTCCAGGCGGCCGCACATCAGTTCGCAGAGCTTGAAGACGTCGTTGTCCGCCAGGCGGTAGTAGGTGCTGACCCCCTCCTTCCGGCGCTCCACGAACCCGGCGGCGTGGAGCACCCGGAGGTGCTTGGAGACGTTGGCCTGGCCCAGGCCGGTCTTCTCCAGGATCTCGCCGACGTTTCGTTCGCCCGCCTTGAGCGCCTGCAGGATATCGAGGCGGGAGGGCTCGGCGAGCGCCTTGAATCGCTCGGCCACGTGCAGCAGCTGATCGGGAGAAAGTGCCTTGGCAGCCATGGGATCCGGGCAGACTCTGGAGTGGTTGACCATATCATGATATAGCAAAGGCTGACCGCCGGGTATGCAGCCCCGCTCGCGGCCTGGGCGGGGCTTGACGTTGTGTATATATGACTATATGGTTATCAAGTCTTTCGCAAGGGCCTGCCGCCCGGATGCCGCCGATGCGCACCATGACACTACGCCTGAGATTCCCGATCGCCGTTGCCGCACTCGCGCTGGCGGCGGGCCCCGCCACCGCCCAGGCGCCGCTCCGTCTGGAACAGGCCCTGGCCCGGGCCGAGTCCTCGGCCTATGCCAACCGGATCGCGGCGGGGCAGACCCGGGAACGGGCCGGCCAGGCGCTGGCGCCCTACCGCGGCATCCTGCCCACGGTGCGCCTCGAGTCGTCATACCTCCGCACCACTGATCCGCTCAACAGTTTCGGCTTCCTGCTCCGCCAGCGGGGAGTGACGCCCGCGGCCTTTGCCCCGGCCTCCCTCAACGATCCGGCGGCCATCGGAAACCTGATGACCGGCGTGGTGGTGGAGCAACCGCTCTTCAACGCCGATGCATGGCTGGGACGGAGCGCCGCGGCGGCGGCGCGGGACGCCTCCGCCGCCACGGAGCAGTGGACCCGGAACGGCACTGCGGTGGAGGTGGTCCGCGCCTACTACGGTGCGGTGCTGGCGCGGGAGCAGGTACTGACGCTCGAGACCGCCCACCAGGCGGCGCAGGCCCATGTCCGCCAGGCCGAATCGATGGTGCGGCAGGGGATGGCGACCCGTTCGGACGCCCTGCTCGCCTCGGTGAAGGCCGGGGAAGTGGAGACACGCCTGCTCGAGGCGCGGAGCAGCGAGCGCCTGGCGCGGCGCGGACTTGCCACGCTGCTCGGCGCCCCTTCCGATTCCGCCTGGAGCCTCCCCGATTCGCTTCCTCGCGCCGAGTGGGCGCAGCTCGTCGCCGGCCACGCCAGCGGGGACACCGGGGCGGCGGAACTCCGGGCCGACGTGCACGCGGCCCGGAAGGGGCGGAAGGCGGCCGAGGCGGATGCCCGCCGCGCGGCGTCGCTCTACCTGCCGCGGCTGAACGGCTTCGGGCGGGTGGACTGGAATACCCCGGACCGGCCCTTCGGTGGCAAGAGCGCCTGGACGGTTGGCGTGATGCTCTCCTGGTCTCCCTTTGCGGGGGCCGAGGAGCTGGCTGAGCGGCGGAGCGCCAGCGGGCGGCGCGAGTCGGCCGTGGCCATGGCGGATGCGGCCGTGGCGCAGGCGGCGTTCGAGATCGCGGATGCGCGGGACCGCCGGCAGCTGGCGCTGGAGCGGCTGGTGATCGCGGAACGCGCGGTGAGCCAGGCGGTGGAGGCGCATCGCATTGTGGCGCGGAAGTACGACGGAGGACTCGCCACCGTGAGCGAACTGCTGGATGCGGGGGCGGTGGAGACGATGACCGCCCTCAGCGCGTCGGCCGCGCGCTACGGCGTGATCGTGGCGGTGGCGGAGGCGCGGCGGGCGGAGGGGCTCGACCTCTCGGTGATCCTGGACCTGGAACAGTAGACCATTCACCGGGCCAGTGGCCTGGGAGCAAGGCAATGCGACAACTGACGGCGGTGGCACTCCTGGTGGCGGGTGGGCTCGCGGCGTGCGGCGGTGAATCGCCCCATCGCCCGATCGCCCAATCGCCTGCCGGCTCGACCGGCCCCACCCTCGCCATCCAGGAAACCACCATCAGCGCCACCTTCGAGGCAACGGGGATCGCGGAGCCGGTGGAGCGCGCGACGCTCAGCACCCGGCTCATGGGGAGTGTCACCCAGGTCCTGGTGCAGGAGGGGGACCGGGTCCGGGTGGGTCAGGTGCTCGCGCGGATTGATGCCCGTGAGGTGGAAGCGAAACGGGCCCAGGTGGAGGCGGGGATCGCCGCGGCGGAGGTGATGTACGCCGACGCGGAGACCCAGGCGGGGCGGTTCCGCGCCCTCTACGCCGACAGCGCCGCCACCCGCTACCAGCTGGATCAGGTGGAGACCGGGCTGGCCCGCGCCGAAGCGGGACTGCGGACCGCGAAGGCGGCACGGAGTGAACTGGATGCGGTGGGTGCCTACGCCACGATCACGGCGCCGTTCGCCGGGGTGGTCACGATGCGCTACGTGGATCCCGGGGCGATGGCCGCGCCGGGCTCCCCCGTGGTCGAGGTGCAGAACGACCGCCGCCTGCGCATCGGGGTGACGGTGCCGCCGTCCGTGGCGCAGGGGCTCAAGCCGGGGATGACGATCGCCGCGGTGGTGGAGGGCGCCAGCGTTCCCGCGGTGATCGAAGGCGTGGTGCCCGCCCCCGGGGGCGGGGTGTACACGGTGAACGCGATGATCCCCAATCCCACCGGCGCCTTCCTTCCCGGCAGCTCGGCGACGCTCGCCATCCCCACCGGAACCCGCCGCGCGATTCTGGTCCCGACGGGCGCGCTGGTGCGGGAGGGCGACCTGGTCGGGGTGCGGATGCGCGCCGGGGCTGGCACCGAGCTCCGCTGGGTGCGTATCGGCAGCATGCCGCCGCTGACGGCGCCGGAACCGCGGCTGGTCGAGGTGATCGCGGGGCTCCGGGCCGGGGATGTCATCCTCAGCGGGGACAACTGACATGGGCTTCGCCGGACGCCTGGCCCAGCGGTTCCTCCACTCCCGGCTGACGCCGCTGCTCATCATCGCGTCGCTGGCGGTGGGCGCGATCGCGATCGTGGGGACGCCGCGGGAGGAAGAGCCGCAGATCTCGGTGCCGATGATCGACGTCATCGCGGCGCTGCCGGGGGCGAGTCCCGCCGAAGTGGAGAACCTGCTCACCCGTCCCCTGGAACAGCGGATGTGGGAGATCCCTGCGGTGGACCATGTCTACTCCATGGCCGGCGAGGGCTTCACCCTGGTGACGGTCCGCTTCAAGGTCGGGGAGGACCAGGAGCGGAGCATCACCCGGGTGCATGCCAAGCTGTTCGCGGACATGGACCGGATGCCGGCCGGCGCGCTCCCGCCGCTGGTCAAGCCGCACTCCATCGACGACGTCCCGATCCTGACCCTGACACTGTCCTCGGGACGCTACTCCTCGAACGAGCTGCGCCAGCTCGCGGTGCACCTCGAGGACGAGATCCGCACCGTGACGGACGTGGCGGCCACCACGGTGACCGGCGGCGCGCCCCGCCAGGTGCGAGTGGATCTCGACCCGGCGCGGCTCACCGCCGCCGGCGTCACCCCGGGTGAGGTGGCGCAGGCGCTCAAGGGCGCCAACGCCCGGCTGGACGCGGGAGAGATGCAGAGCGCCGGCGCCAGTTACCGGGTGCAGGTGGGGGCGCCGCTCGCCACGGCAGCGGAGGTGGCCGCGGTGGTGGTGAGCGCGCGGCGCGGCGTGCCGGTCTACCTGCGGAACGTGGCCACGGTGCGGGAGGACTTCGGCGAGCGGGAGAGCTACGTCAGCCATGGCGCGGGGGATTCCGGCGCCGCGGCGGCGGTCACCATCAGCGTGGCCAAGCGGAAGGGCGCCAACGCCACCGTCGTGGCGCACCGGGTGCTGGAACGGGTGGAACAGGCCCGGGCACGGCTGCTGCCGGCGGAGGTCTCGGTCACCGAGACCCGGAACTACGGCGAGACCGCGCGGGAGAAGGCCAGCGAGCTGATCCTGCACCTCGTGATCGCGACGCTCTCGGTGGCGGTGCTGATCTGGCTCTTCCTCGGCTGGCGCGAGGCGGTGGTGGTGCTGGTGGCGGTTCCGGTGACGCTGGCCCTGACCCTGTTCAGCTACTACGCCCTGGGGTACACCCTCAACCGCATCACCCTGTTCGCGCTGATCTTCTCGATCGGCATCCTGGTGGACGACGCGATCGTGGTGGTCGAGAACATCTACCGCCACATGCAGCTCGGGCTCAAGCCGCCGGCCGAGGCCGCAGTGGAGGGGGTGGACGAGGTCGGCAACCCGACCATCCTGGCCACCTTCACCGTCATCGCCGCCATTCTGCCGATGGCGTTTGTGAGCGGCCTGATGGGCCCCTACATGCGGCCGATCCCGGTGGGCGCCAGCGTCGCGATGCTGGCGAGCCTGGCGGTGGCGTTCATCGTCACGCCATACATCGCGCTCCGGCTGCTGCGGGGACATGTGAAGGCTCTGGATCACCAGCCCGCTGGCCCGGCGCACCAGCCTGAGGAGGAGGGCCGCTTCGCCCGGTTCTACCGGCCGATGATGCAGGGGTTGATGGCGCGCGCCGGCACCCGGCGGATGTTCTACGGGGTGGTCGTCCTGCTGCTCTTCGCGTCCATGGGCCTGGTCGCCCTGAAGCTGGTGCAGGTCAAGATGCTCCCCTTCGACAACAAGTCGGAGTTCCAGGTGATCCTGGACCTCCCCGAAGGCACCACGCTCGAGACCAGCGCCGCGCTCGGCGCCGAGGTCGCCGGCTACCTGCGGACCATCCCCGAGGTGCGGCACACCCAGGTGTACGCCGGCGCCGCCGCTCCCTTCAACTTCAACGGCCTGGTGCGGCACTACTTCCTGCGCCAGGGCAGCGCGGTCGCCGACGTGCAGGTGAACCTGGTGCCCGGGGATGACCGGGACCGGCAGAGCCACGCCATCGCGGTCGCCGTGCGGCCGGCGGTGGATTCGATCGCGCGGCGCTACGGGGCCAGCGCCAAGATCGCCGAGATCCCGCCGGGGCCGCCGGTGCTCGCCACCCTGGTGGCGGAGATCTACGCCGGCAGCGACAGCGCCCGGCTGGAGGCGGCGCGGCGGGTGAAGCAGGTCTTCGAGCAGACGCCCGGCGTGGTGGATGTGGACTGGACGGTGGAGGCGCCGGAGGGGCGGCTCCGCTTCCGGGTGGACCGGGCCCGCGCAGCGCAGGCGGGCGCGAGCGTGGAGCAGATCGTCCAGACGGTCTACCTGGCGCAGGCGGGGGCGCCGGCCGGACTGGCGGCGAGCGCCACGGCCCGGGAACCAGTGGCGATCGTGCCCCGGCTGCCGCTCGAGCGCCGGAGCTCGGTGGGGGCGCTGCTCGCGGTGCCGGTGCCCACGGTCACCGGGCCGCAGCCGCTGGGGCGGTTCGTGACGGTGGACTCGGGGGTCCGGGAGCAGAGCCGGCACCGTCGCGACCTGCGGCCGGTGATCTACGTGACCGGGGACGTCGCCGGGAGCATCGAGAGCCCGGTGTACGCCATCCTCGCCATGAATGCCGCCCTCGACACGGTGCGGGTGCATGGGTCGGCGATCCAGCGCTACAACGCGGTGCAGCCGGAGCGCCTCGACGAGGTGGCGCTCAAGTGGGACGGCGAGTGGCACATCACCATCGAGGTCTTCCGCGACCTGGGCCTCGCCTTCGCCGCGGTGCTGGTGCTGATCTACGTGCTGGTGGTCTGGTGGTTCGAGTCGTTCGCGATTCCGCTGGTCATCATGGCCCCCATCCCGCTCACCCTGGTGGGGATCCTGCCGGGACACGCGCTGACCGGCGCCTTCTTCACCGCCACCAGCATGATCGGCATGATCGCGCTGGCGGGCATCATCGTGCGGAACTCGATCCTGCTGGTGGACTTCATCCAGATCTCCGAGCGGCGCGGGGTGCCGCTGGCGGAGGCGGTGATCGAGGCGGGGGCGGTACGCTTCCGGCCCATCGCGCTGACCGCGGCGGCGGTGGTCGTGGGCGGGCTGGTGATGGTGCTGGACCCGATCTTCCAGGGGCTCGCAGTGGCGCTGATCAGCGGGGCCATCGTGGCGACCCTGCTCACGATGGTGGTGGTGCCGTTGCTGTACTGGGAGCTGCAGCGGCGGACGCAGCCCGGTTCCCCACGGCCTTGAGATACAAGGAGCAGAACCATGTGCAACGAACTCGTCATCCGCCGCTTCGCCGGCTCCTTCATCCTGCTGTCGCTCGCGCTGGGGCACTGGGTGAATCCCTACTGGTTCCTCTTCACCGCCTTCGTGGGGGTGAACCTGATCCAGTCGAGCCTCACCGGGTTCTGCCCCCTGGAGCGGATCCTGGGCCGCTTCGGGCTGTTCGGCTGCCGGCCCCATGCCGGGGGCAAGGGGGGCTGACCCCCGGCGCTACGGCTTCGGCACGAGCACCGCGTCCAGGATGATGACCATCCCGTTGCTGGCCGGCGCGGCGCCGAGGACCTTGGCGCCATCCACAAAGATGTCGTTCCCCTGCCGGGTCACCTTGGTGGGGCCGCCATCCAGCATCGAAAGCTGGAGACCGTCGGTGAGGTCCGCGAGCTGGTAGGCGGAAAGCATGACGTGGTGGCGCAGGATGGTCCGGAGCTGGACCAGGCTCTCCGGCTTGAGGAGCGTCTCCACGGTTCCGGCCGGCAGCTTGTCGAAGGCGCCGTTGGTCGGCGCGAATACCGTCAGCGGCCCGGGCGTGGCGAGGGCGTCGACCAGGTTGGCCGCCTTGAGCGCCGCGACCAGCGTGGTGTGGTCCTTGGAGCCCACGGCGATCCCCACGATCGAGCCCGGATCGGCGATGGCGGCCTGGCCGGCATCGGTGGCCCCGGCAGCAGCAGCGATCACCGGCGTCCCCTCCTTCGCCTTGCAGGCCAGTGCGGGGATCAGCAGCAGCAGGGCGAGCGCCAGGAATCCACGGGTGCGCATAAAGGAATACCTCATACAGGGGTGAGATATAGCGACGGGAGGACCCTAGGGCCGGGAGGCTGAAGCGGAGATGAACCCGGGGTGAGAGATCGCTTCGGGAGCCGGCCGGCGGGGGACCCGGCCTCCACTGGCACGGGGCGGGAAGCCGGGGAAGGGGCGGGTGCCAGGTGTGACCTGGGTCACCTCTTAACGCCCGCTGGCGCGTTACGTCTCTCCCCGTGAAGACTGGCCGCGACTCGACAACCCATGAAGGAGTGCCCCATGAAGTCTTTCCGTTCCCCCCTGGCCGCCGCCCTGTTCGCGGCGCTGGCGCTCGGACTCGGCGCCTGTTCCGATAGCAGCGATCCTTCCGGCGGTTCCGCCAACACCCTGTCGCAGGTGCAGGCCAACGACATGAGTTCCGACATCGCCCAGGACCTGGATGAACTCGCGGAGCTTTCGACGTTCGATGCCTCGAATGGCGTCCCCCTGTCGGCCCAGGCCGCGATCCATGGCGCGCCGCCGGCTCCGTGCGTGACCATTACCCCGACGCCCGTAGTGAACAGCGATGGCGACGCGGTGCCGGACTCGGCCCGCTTCACCTTTGACGCCTGCGTCTTCACCCGTGGCAATGGCGCCATGACCGACTCGCTCGGCGGCACCATCGATTTCATCGACCCGCTGCCGCTGGCCGCGAGCATCGGTGTCCGGCACATCTTCACCAACTTCACCCGGGCCCGGATCAACACCGTCATGCCGGCGCGGAGCTTCATGGCGGTGCACAACGGCACCCGCGAGTGGGGCGGCAACGCCGACACGCTGGGCCACACGATCACGGGCTTCGAAACCGCCTGGACCCATCCGAGCGGCCGCACCACCACCAATGAGAAGAACTGGGTCGCCAAGTTCACGGCGACGACGCCGGGGACCATCTCGCTGCTCACCCCGCTCCCGGCCGGCAGCATCACGGTGAACGGCACCGGTAACTGGACCACGGCAAACCGGACCTGGGCGGTCGCGGTCACCACCGTGACCCCGCTGGCCTACGATCCGGCCTGCAATGCCGCACCGCGGTTCACCGCCGGCGAGATTACCCTGGTAGTGTCGCGGAACGGCGAGGTGACCAACGTGGACATCGTATTCACGGCGTGCGGGCAATACACCGTGACGCGGACGCCGGGCGTGGCGGTCTGACGGTAGGGCGGTAGGGGAGGTAAGGCGGTAGGGCGGTAGGGAGAACTCCCCCTACCGCCCTGTCGTTTCAGGGGGTGGTCATCTCCCAGAGCACATTCACGATCCTCCACTCGCCGTTCCACCGCCCCAGGTGCATGTAGTCCACCCAGTCGGACATCGTCAGCTTCACGCTGGCGGCTCCATTGGTGATGCTCAGGATCTCCACCGTCTTGAGCTGGCGGGCCGGAGGGGTCTCCTTGCCGTAGCCCTTGCCAGCGGCACCGACGAGCTGTGCCGCCGTCATGGAACCGAGCCGGCTCTTGCCGGTGCTGTCGGTGCGGACGATGCGCTTGGCCAGGTCGGGGTGCACCGCCCGAGCCATCCGGGTGGAGTCGCCGGTGTACCACCCCTCGGCGTAGTCGAGCGCGGCGGCGCGGATGGCGGTGGAGTCGGCACGGGTCTGGGCCGCAAGCGGTGAGGCCGCGAGGGCTAGCAGGGCGACGGTGACCGGGAGTCGCATGAGGGGCTCGCTGGGAGAGGGATTCGTGCCGGACGGGCGCCCCGGCGGGCCAGTTTCAGGCGTGGCCCCGCGGGGCGCACCACAGGTTTGTACCGCCTTACCGCCTTACCGTCCTACCGCCGTGCCGTCCTCGCCCGGCTTCCGCGTGATCGCCTCACCGAAGGGCCGGATGGTCTCGCTCAGGGTGCGGGCCTCCTGGCCTCCCACCGCGACCACCTCCACCCGGGTGAGCGCCCGCACCGTGGCGGTGCGGCGGGTGTTCTGGAACACCGCCATCTCGCCGAAGTGCTGCCCGGCGCCGAGCCGGGCGAGCACCTCGGGGCCGGCGGGTCCCTCGCGGGTGACTTCGACCTCCCCCTGCCAGATGAGATAGAGCTTCTGCCCCAACTCCCCTTCCCGGACGATCGGCTGGCCCGCCTCGTAGTGTTCCCGGCGCAACCCGAAGGGCTCCCGCACCCGCACCTCGACGATATCCCGCCCGAGGATCGGAGTGAGGATCCAGTCAAAGAGAATGCGGATCTGCCGTTCGAAGGTGGGGACGAAGTACATGAAGATGGAGCGCCAGACGATCCACGCCGGGATCCCCGTCAGCTCGATGCCCCACAGCTGGGCGATGGCGCGCCGTCGGCCCAGCCCGCAGGCATCGCCCAGGCCGGTGAACCGGAACCGCTTCGGCTCCTGGCCCCGGATGCTGCGCAGGATGTTGCGGCCCACCTGGCGACCGGTCATCATCGCGAAGATCGCGAGGGTGGGGCAGGTGCCACCCTTGGGGTGCGGCACCGCCGCGCAGTCGCCGGCGGCCCAGGTGTTCTCCGCCCCGGGCACGCGGGTGAACTCGTCGGTGACGAGCCGCCCCCGGTCGTCCCGCTCGTACGGCAGCTGGTTGAGGAGGGGTGAGAGCGCGATGCCGGCCGAGCTGATGATCGTGCGGGTGGCGATCCGCTCGCCGTTGGAGAGCACCGCCTCCTCCGGCGTGGCGGCGCTGAGCCGCACCCCCGTCCGCAGGTCCAGCCCGCGGGAGCGGAGGTAGCGCTCGGCGTAGTCCACCAGCTTCGGGTGTTCCTTCACCAGCTCCGGGAGGATCCGGTCCCCGCTGTGGGCCACGATGACCCGCGACTCGGCCGGGTTGATGCGGGGATACTCCTTCCGCGCCAGGATCCGGACGTAGTCCTCCAGCTCCGCCGCTACCTCGATCCCGCCGTAGTTCCCGCCCACGATCACGAAGGTCAGCAGCCGCTGCCGCTCCGCGGGATCGGTCTCGATCTCCGCCAGCTCCAGCATGGAGAGAATGTGGTTCCGGACCTTGAAGCAGTCCCAGTAGGTCTTGAGCTTGAGCGCGTGCTCCGCCAGGCCGGGATAGCGCGACAGGTCGTCAATCGAGCCGAGGGTCACGACCAGGTGGTCGTAGGGGAGCTCGTAGCGCTTGCCGTCCAGGTGGCGGGCGGTGACGATGACCTTGCGCTCCAGGTCGATCTGCTCGATCTCGGCGTTGTGGAACCGGGCGGGGGGAAACATCCGGCGGGCGGGGCTGGTGATCTGCCCCGGCTGGATCCGGCCGGTGAGCATCTCCGCGATGAAGCCGTGGAAGGTGTGGAAGTTGTCGCGCCCGATGACGCTGACGTCCACCTCGCCGCGGCGGATGGCGCCGCGGAGGGCGCGCACGCAGTAGAAGCTGGACCAGCCGCCGCCGAGACAGACCACCCTGGGCACGGTTCGCGTCATGTCACACCTTGATCATGGTGCTGCGGCGCCCGGGACGGCGGGGGGCGTTCCGCGCCGCCCACCAGGGGCCCAGGGACTCCAGCGCCGCGCGGTACCCGAGGGCGACGATTTCGTCCACCCGCTCGAACTCGAAGATGCCGATGCTCTCCACCGGCGGATGCACGTAGAGGTCCGCCGTTTCCTTTACCCGCCGGGTCTCCTGGGTGCTGCCGAGCACCGCCACCCGGGAGAGGGTCTCGAACAGGGTGGGGTAGGTGGGGGCGCGGCCGCGGCGGAAGAACCGGTCCCGCATCACCTGCCAGGTGCTGGGGGTGTCCGGATAGCCGGAGCGGGCCTCCTCCGACGGGGACACGTCGGAGGCGAGGATCGCGCCCTGCGCGCCCCGCGTGAGGAGCGCCGCCGGCAGGTTGTTGACCACGCCGCCATCCACCAGCAGCGCGCCGTCGGCGGCGACGATCGGCGGCGCCACCCCGGGGATCGCCATGCTCGCGAGGCACCCCTCCGCCACCGGGCCGCTCCGGTGCACCCGCATGGCGGAGTGGGTGAGGCTGGCGCTGACAGCGAAGGCCTCGAGCCAGCAGTCGGCGAAGTCGAGATCGCCGAACATGTGGCGCAGCATGCCGGCGGCGGCGCGGTGGGTCACCAGGGAGATGAAGGGCAGGGTGTACGCCTTGTGCGGCTTGTAGCCGTTCCAGCCGTGGCGATTGAGTTCCACCATGTCCGGCAGCGGCATCCCGGCGGCGTACTGGGCGGCGACGACCGAGCCGGCGCTGGTGCCGCCGATCTCGTCCACCGGGATCCCCAGTTCCTCCATGGCGCGCAGGAAGCCCAGGTGCGCCATGCCGCGCGCCCCACCGCCGCTCAACGCCACCCCGATGCCCCGCCCGGTCACCCGCCGCGCCAGCCGCGCGAAGTCGGCGAGATCCCCGAGCCGCACATGATGGCGCCGCTGGTAGGTCCGTCCAGCGAGCCAGCGGGTAGTGCCGGCGGGGCGCGTCACTCCCGTGCCGTGAACGAGGACGAGGTCCACCGCGGTCCAGCGTTCGCCCACCGGGGCCGCCTCGGCGGGATCGGGGGCGGTATCGCCGTGCACCACATCGAGGATCAGGTCCGCCTGGCGCAGGCAGCGCTCCGTCCAGGCGTTGGCGTCGGCGTCGGCGAGATAGATCACCTCGGCGTGGTCCGCCTCCAGCCGGTCGAGCCACTGGATCGTGGCGGCGTGGCGCGGATCGCCGTGGGGCGCGAGCGCGGCGCCCGCGCCAAGGGCGGCGTCCACCGTCACGCTGGAGACCAGGATGGCGTCGCCATAGCCGGTCAGGGCGGCGAGGAGCGCCTCGGCGACCGCGCGGGCGGGTGCGTCCCACCCGCGCGGGCGCACCGCGATCGTGCCCACCCCCGCGCCGCCCTCGGGAATGGCGGCCGGCGCGGCGAGCTGCCCAGCCAGCATCCGGGTGATCTCGAGCGCGAGCGGCGGATGCGCGGCGAGCAGCGCCTCGAACCGGTCCCGCGGCATCCGGCCGAGCTCGGAATCGCGGACGGCGCGGATGGCGGCGGAGCGGGGCGCGCCGGTGAGCAGGGAGAGCTCGCCCACGAGTTCTCCACGGCCCACCTCGCGGATCATCTCGGTGCGGGCGCCGCGGGTCCGCTCGATGCGGAGCCGCCCGCCAAGCACCAGGTAGGCGGCGTCCCCCGCGTCTCCCTGGGCGAAGAGCCGCTCCCCGCCGGAGATGCGGATGATGTCGAGCGCCGCCACCAGGGCGTCGAGGGTGGCGTCGTCCAGGCCCCCGAAGAGGGCCGTGGCCGCGAGCCGGCCCCGGACCTGGAGGGTGTCGGAGCGCCGTTCAGGCATTGAGGGGCGGCATCACGTGGGCGACCCGCTTGATGTTCAGCAGGTGCCGGAAGCTCACATTGTCGGTGGTGGAGTTGCCGCCGAAGGTGCCGCAGCCGAGGGTGAAGGAGGGCTCCAGCCGGCTGGTCAGCCCGACCACCCCCTGCACCGACGGGCTGTTCACCAGGATGCGGCCCGCCGGCACCAGCCTCCCGAAGCGCTCGATCAGCGCCGGGTTCCGGGTGTGGATTCCCGCCGTATGGCCGGCGCCGTGGGCCTCGAGCAGCCGCCGCGCGAGGGTGATCCCCGCCTCGGCATTTTCCACGGTGAAGAGCGAGAGCACCGGAAAGATCTTCTCCCCCGCCAGCGGATTCTGGGGCGCGGCGTCCTCGGTCGGGGCGACGATGAGCCGGATCGGGTAGCCGCGGCTGATCTTCATGAAGCCGGCGATGGCCTCCGCCGACTGGCCCACGATCTGCCCCCGCCACCCCTTCGTCTCCGGATCCACCGCGGTCTTGAGCAGGCGCCTGGTTTCCTCCTCGGTGAGCACCGCGGCGCCGGCCCGCTCGAAGGCGGCAATCAGCGCCTCGCGCAGCGGCCGCTCGACGATGAGGTTGTGCTCCGCCCCGCAGATGAGGCCGTTGTCGAACGACTTGCTGAGCACCACCGCCTGCGCCACCTGGTCGGGGTCGGCGTCGGCGCAGATGAGCGTCGGGGTGTTGGCCGGCCCCACCCCGATGGCCGGGGTGCCGGAGGAGTAGGCCGCCTTGACCATCGCCGATCCGCCGGTGGCGAGGACCAGCGAGACCCCCGGATGGGAGAGGAACATCGCGGTCTTCTTCCGGCTGGTGCGCTTGGGGATCCACTGCACCAGGTCGGGCGGGGCGCCGGCCGCGGTCAGCACTGTACGGATCAGGGCGCCGACTTCATTCCCCACCTGCAGGGCGGCGCGGTGGAAGGAAAGGATGAGGGCGTTCCCGCCCTTGAGGGCGATCAGGGTCTTGAACACCGCCGTCGCCACCGGGTTGGTCATGGGGATCAGCGCGAAGATCACGCCCGCCGGGCTCCCGATCTCGGTGACCTGGCGGTCGCTGAAGGTCTGCAGGACGCCGCGGCCGGGGCGGCCGGCGAGCGACCGGTAGACCCCGAGGCTCGCCATCTGGTTCTTGGTGGTCTTGTCGGGGACGTTGCCGAGCTTGGTCTCCGCGACGGTGGCGCGGGCGAGCGGTTCCGCCGCCGCCGCGACGGCCTGGGCGATCTGCCCCAGCAGGGCGTCGATCCGGTCGTCGGGCCAGTCGGCGAAGGCGGCGAGCGCCGCCTGGGCGCGGGCCACGGTCTCGTTGACGTCCGGATCGGGCTCCGAGGCGGCGAACTCCGTCAGGCGGTGGGTGGTGGCGCGGAGCTTGAGGGCGGCGTCGCGGCCCAGGGCGCGGATGACCTGCACCCCGATCCGCGGGTGGTCCGACACCAGCCGGTCGATGGCCGCGGCGGAGAGCCGCCGGGCGGTGACGTCGGAGCTGCTGAAGGCGCTGGCGGAGCGGGGCTGGCGGTCGAGCAGGGAGAGTTCGCCGAGGATCGTGCCCGGCTCGAGGAAGCCGAGCACGCCGTCGGTGTCCACCTCGGGGCGGGCCACTTCCAGCCGCACCTCCCCGGCGTCGATGATGTAGCAGCCGTCCCCGGCGCTGCCCTCCTCGAAGATCTGCGCTCCCGCGGGGAACTGGACCGGCTCGAGGTAGCCCTCGAGGGTGCGGAGTTCGTCGGGGGACAGCGTGTCGAGGGGTTCTGGCAGCGGCATGTCGGCCTTGGGATGTTGGGGGATGCGGGAAGATCATGGGGGACGGGGGAAACGGGAAGCGGGAGCGGGGAGACAGGAGAGAGGGGACGGGCGTCATTGCGCCGGCCCGTCCCCTCTCTCCCGTCTCCCTCCCCCAGCCGGGCCTCCCGGCTATATTCCCGCCCGTCCAAGCAGTCCCTCGAGACCCCTGATTTGGGAGTACCCATGAAGATCCTGGCCCTCGCCGCAGCCGGGGCGCTCGCGCTCGGCGCCTGCCAGTCGGCGGCCCCGGGTGGCGGCAAGCTGTCCACCCAGGACGACAGCGTCAGCTACATCCTCGGCTTCAAGATGGGCGAGAACCTCAAGCAGCAGTCGGTTCCGGTGAAGCCGGAGCTCATCTTCCGGGGTCTCAAGGAAGGGATGGCGGGGACGGCGGCGATGATCCCCGATTCGACCATGCAGGCGACGATGATGGCCTTCCAGGTGCGCATGATGGGCATCCAGCGCCAGAAGGACTCAGCGGACGCCATCACCCAGAAGGCGGACGGCGAGAAGTTCCTCGCCGACAACAAGGGGAAGGACGGCGTGAAGACCACGGCGAGCGGGCTCCAGTACAAGGTGATCACCGAAGGCACCGGTCCCCGTCCCAAGGCGACCAGCCAGGTGACCGTGCACTACCGCGGCACGCTGCTCGACGGCAAGCAGTTCGACTCCTCCTACGACCGCGGCCAGCCCGCGACCTTTGCGCTCAACCAGGTGATCCCCGGGTGGACCGAGGGGGTGCAGCTGATGAACGTCGGCTCCAAGTACCAGTTCTGGATCCCCGGCGACCTGGCCTACGGCCCGCAGGGCTCCCCGCCGACGATTCCGCCGAACGCGACGCTGTCGTTCGAGGTGGAGCTGATCTCGTTCAAGTGACCGGACCGAGGCCCGCCGGCCATGGCTGAGGCCATTCCGTCGCATTTCAACGACGCGCTCGCGGGGCGGTACGCCCTGGAGCGCGTCGTTGGCCGTGGGGGGATGGCCGTGGTGTTCCGGGCCCGCGACCTGCGCCACGACCGTCCGGTGGCCATCAAGGTGCTGCACGAGGAGCTGTCGGCCACGCTCGGCGCCGAGCGGTTCCAGCGGGAGATCCAGATCGCGGCGCGGCTGGTGCACCCCCACATCCTGCCACTGCTCGATTCGGGCACGGTGCCGGCGCCCTCCCCCGAGGGCCCGGCCCGGCTGTTCTACGTGATGCCGTTCGTCGATGGGGAATCCCTCCGTCAGCGGACCATCCGGGAGCGAACCCTCCCCACCGACCAGGTGGTGGCGCTGGTGGGGGAGATCGCCAGCGCCCTCGACTATGCCCACCGGCAGGGCGTCATCCACCGGGACATCAAGCCCGAGAACATCCTGCTCTCCGCCGGCCACGCCCTGGTGGCGGATTTCGGCGTGGCGAAGGCGGTGAGCAGCGCCACGGACCAGGCGATCACCCGCACCGGCTTCCCGGTCGGCACCGTCGGCTACATGAGCCCGGAGCAGGCGGCCGGCCTGGCCGACCTCAACGAGCGGAGCGACGTCTACAGCCTCGCCGCGTTGACCTTCGAGATGCTGGTGGGCGAGCTGCCGGGGATGTGGCCGGGGGAGGAAGCGGCGCGGCTCAAGCAGTTCGTGGATGCGACGCCCCGGGTCCGCGCGGCGCTCGACCTCCTTCCCGGCGCGGTCGAGGCGGTGCTGGTGCGGGGCCTCCTGCTCCGCGACCAGATGCGCTGCCCCACGCCCGGCGCCTTCGCGCGGGAGCTGGCCCAGGCGCTCGGCCCCTCGCCCCGTTTCAACACGACGGACGCGGACCAGATCCTGGCCCGCGCCGCGGAGCTGGACGCCGGGCTCCCCGCCGACGACCGCGGACTCTCGTTAGGCGGGCTGACCCGCATCGCCGGCGAAGTGGGCATCCCCCCGGAGCATGTGGAGCGCGCGGCCCGCGAGGTGGCGCAGCGCGCGGCGCCGCTCCCGATGCATCCGTTCATCGGGGCCCCGACCCGGATCGTGGTGGAGCGGGTGGCCCGGCGCGAGTTCGGTGAGGGAGAGGCCGGCGACCTGGTGGACCAGATCCGCCAGACCATCGGCAACATGGGCCAGGTGTCGCGGCTGGGGCGGGAGCTGTCGTGGCAGACGGTGTCGTACGGCGGCACCCCGGGGCGACAGCTCTTCATCTCCTTCCGCCCCGCAGCCGGCCAGACGGTGATCCGCATGGAGGAGAACCTCCGGCAGCAGGCCGGCGCGTACTATGGCGGGTTCATGGGTGGGCTCGGCGGCGGAACCACGGGGATCTGGATGGGGGTCGGGCTCGGCGTCTTCCATTCGGCGCTGGCCGCGGCGGCGATGGGCATCTCCGCCATCGGTGGCGCCTATCTGCTCGCCCGGAAGCTGTTCACCGGGCTCCGGGCCAAGCGGGCCACCGAACTCGATGGCCTGGCGGACCGGCTGGTGGACCGGATCGAGTCGGGTGGGCGGCAGTAGTGGGAAGGGGGGAGAGGGAAGCGGGAAGAGTGTTCATCGACGCGCCGGTTCCGCCGCACGCCGGTACCCGAGGGAGAGCGTCCAGCGCCCGGCGGCCGGGTCGTCATCCATGGGGTGGAGGGACCAGTCGGTGATCTCCCAGCCGGGGTGACTCAGCGCCATGCCGTCCACCCCGGGCATGGTCCACTGGTGCCCGTCGCGTTCCGCCTGCCGGGTGAAGTGGCCAGCGGCGTCAGGGGTGAACACCGAAGTGTCGCCGAGCGCGATCGGATTGCCGCCCGCGAAGCGGTAGAGGTCCGCGGTGTAGAGCCAGCGAGAGCCCAGGAAGGGCAGCTCCGCGCCCACCCGCAGGAACTCGGTGCGCCGCGGCAAGCTGGCCAGGCTCGTAACGAAGTTGGTCGGAAGCTTTCGCCACCGCCGTTCGAGGTGGAGGCTGGTGGTGAAGCGGGCCCCTCCGGCGGCGTCGGTCACCAGGCGGGTGCCAGCCGTCGGATCCGGCAAGGCCCGATCGGCGCCGAACACCACGCGCGCGGCGATGCCCGCGAGCGGCTCCGATGCCGGGCCGATGAGCGCGAGGTGAACGTCGAGGGTGATCGCGCGGCTCACGGCCCGTCGATATGGAACTTCGACATGGTGCAGGACAGGCAGCGGAACAGGTAGGCGGTGGGGCCGTGGTCGCGGTTGAGGCTCTGGAGCAGGCGGGTCGCGGCGCCGCCGGAGATCTGCATCTCGTAGATGATGTGATTGAGCGCGACGCCTTCGAGCGCGCGATCCGTCGCGCGCAGCTCCGCGATCCCCGCCGGCATCACGAACGCCATCGCCTCGCCGCAGCAGGCCGGCCATCCCTCCCGCTGCCAGGTGGCGAAACCCGGCGTGCGCCGGGAGATCTCTTCGATGCTCTCCTCCGGGACCTCGTCCGCGATGCCGTCGGCGTCCACGAAGGTGGCGTCATACATCTCCTGGGCCGAGCCGTCGGCGATGCACCAGGGACAGAGGCACTCGGGCACCTCCTCCTCGGAGTAGATCGGCCCGTCGTAGCGGAAGCCGCGGGCCTCGCCGCAGCAGTCACAGGTGTCCCGGGTCGGGACCACGCTTCCGCTGGCGACGGGGTCGGGGTGGAAGCGAAAGACGGGGAGGGTCATCGCGGGCGGGCCTCAGCAGGCCAGGACATGACGCGGGGACCGGGAGCTGTACTCTGCCCGCCACCAGTGCGGATCGTTGAGCTCCGTGAAGGTTAGCTCCCCCGGGACCGGGTCCGGACGGGTGCGGAACTGGTCCCGCAGCCGCACGAAGATGCTGTCCCCATCGGGCCAGCCGCCGCCGGTCTCCACGACCTCGTTGCCGGCCGCCAGCTCGGCGTCGAGGATCTGCCGCAGCAGCGGATGCAGCTGCGCCAGCGCCGGCCCGTCGCGGTGGGCCTGCCACTCCGCACGGGTGATGCGCAGGTGGACCACCGGCTCCCCCACGGCATGCAGGGCGGGGTCGGTGTTGGGCCGCACCGCGATCCGCCGGAAGCCGTTCTTCTCCAGCACCCGCACCGACGCAGGGTTGCCTTCCAGTGAACGCGCCCCGACTTCATCCAGCCGCAGGTTGGTGAAGATGAACTCGAGCAGCATCCGCACCCCGAAGGTGGCATACCCCCGCCCCCAGAACGGGGCCCCGATCCAGTAGCCCAGCTCCGGACGCTCTCCCGCACCGAGCCCCTCCACGCCACAGACCCCGACCAGCTCGGCGCGGTCGATGATGGCGAACACCCATGCCCGGCCCGCGGCGCGGTCCTCCAGTTGTTGCGCGACGAAGTGCCGGGCGCCGTGTTCCGGGTACGGATGGGGGATGCTGGTGGTGGCGGCGATCCGCGGATCGGCCGCGAGTCGCTGGATGGGCCCGGCGTGCTCGGGGGCGAGCAGGTAGATGCCGGTGGTGGAGGACATGCGCAGCCCAGGGTCTGGTGGCGGGGAGACGGGAGAACGGAGACGGGAACCGCAGCGGTGCTCCCCGTCTCCTGTCTCCGTTGTTCGTTAGAACGTCACCTTGGTGATGCGCCCCCCGGGCCCAACCATCCACCCCGCGCGTGCCGAGGCGAACGAGACGCTCCAGTACGAGAGCGAGTCGAGCGCGGCCCAGGTGCGGCCATCATCGCGGGAGACGCTGGCCCCGCCCGGCCCCACGGCGACGACGGTGCCGCGGGCATCGGGGACGTACGCCAGGCCGTAGGCCGGCCCGGCGAAGGTCGGCTGGCCGCCCAGGGCCCAGCTGCGCCCGCCATTGGCGGTGATGATCACCCGTTCGGTGGCCCGCTTGGCATCACCGATGTCGCCGCCGACGGCCACCCCGACCTGCGCATCGCGGAAGGCGATGCCCGTGTGCCCGGTCGTCGCGCTTCCCTGCACCATGGGTGTATCGAAGCTGCTCCAGGTCCGGCCCCGGTCGGGGGTGAACAGGATCCGGCTCCGGGTCCCCGCGCCGGTCGCGATGTAGGCGGCGTTCTTCCCCACCGTGGCGACGCAGGTGCCGCTCGCGGCGAAGGCGCCCTCGCCCTGGGTGGCCGCGGGGACGGGGCGCTTGCCGGGGTTCGCCGGGTCGCTCAGCAGGTGCCAGTCGAGCCCGCCGTCGGTGGTGACCCGGACGGGGAAGGTGCCGCCCACGTTGTCGCTGAAGGCGATGCCGGAGAGCGGATCCCAGAAGGCGAAGCAGTCGTAGAAGGCGGTGCTGTCGCGGTTGATGAACTGGAGCTGCCAGTTCTGCCCCGCATCGGTGGTCTTGTAGATGCGGCTCGCGGTGCCGTTGCCGGCGCTCAGGAGGTACGCGGTCTTCTCGTCCACCCCGTGCACGTCGCGGAACTCGAGGCTGTCGGCACCGGCCACGACGCCGCTCCGCCAGCTCGCGCCACCGTTGGTGGTCACCGTGAAGCTGCCGCCGGTGCCGGAGGCCCAGACGATTTTCTCATTGACCGCGCTCACCGCCTGGAGCCGGCCAGGGACCTTCGATTTCTGCTCCTGCAGGCTGGCGCCAGAGGGCGCCACGCGCGGCGGGGGCAGGGTATCGGCGGGGGGGGACGGGGGCAGGGGGGCCTGGTAGGGGCCGCAAGCCGCAAGCGCCAGGAGGCACGCGGCGGTCGGGAAGAGGGTGCGCATGGGCGAAAGCTATCCGCACAAGGGTGAACATCAACCACGAAGGGCACGAAGCACACGAAGCGCCGTCCTTCGTGCCCTTGGTGTCCTTCGTGGTTGCCCATCAGTCAGCGGCCGAGGAGTGCCAGCGCCGCCACCTCATCGGCATGGATGGCGCGGATCCGGGCGGCGAGCGCGCCACGGAGCTCCGCCGCCGCCGCGGCACTGAGCGGGAACTGCTTCCGCGCCGCCTTCGCCAGCCTGTCCAGGCGTTCCCAGCAGGAACGCACTTCCGCGGCGGGTGCGCCACTCCGGACCAGTTCCGCTCTCCGGGCGATCAGCTCCCGCGCCTCCCGGCATGGCGCCACCTCGTCCGGGAGTGCGGCGGCCGCGGCCTCGCTCCAGGCCCGCGCCAGGGCGGCGTAGGCCTTGGCGGGTTCAGCCTGCCCCACGTCCTTGAGGCCCTCCGCGAAGATGGCGCGGCAGAGCCCGCCGCCGGTGCCGTAATGCTCGACGTACTGGTACAGCGAGGTGAGCGCCGTCCAGAGCCGATGCCCCGGGGGGAACATCTCCTCCCAGCTTTCCTTGCCCTTCGTTGCCTCCATCCGCTCCGCCAGCTCCGCGAAGGCATCCAGCCGGAAGTTGGCCATCTTCGCCTTGGTGAGGGTGGTGACGCAGCTCTTGAGCGCGTCGGCCAGGGCGGCCTCGGGCTTGGGCGGCTTGGCGGCGCGGCCATCGAGGCGGAGCAGCCGGTTGCGGAACTTGGCGATGCGGCCGCGGGCAGTGGACAAGTCGCGCAGCGAGATCTCCATCGGCGTCGTCGCCGCATCGCGGACGACGGCGGTGTCTCCGCGGATCTCGAGGACGGTCATGACGTGGTACCCGCCCCCGCTGTAGAACGGGGGCATGGCCCGCCAGGGCAGGTGGGCGCTGTCCAGCCACGCGATGACCGGAGCCCCCGGCTCCAGCAACTTCCGCAGCTCCTGCTCCGCCGCTTTCACGCCGGTGGATTCCCTCGTGACCGTCTTCCATCCCAGCCGCTTGCAGGCGGCGGTGAGGTAGGCGTGGTCATCGGCCCAGAGATGCCGGCCGGCGAGGAAGAGGCTGGCGAAGTCTTCCTTCTCATACTGGAACGCGAACACCCCGGCGCCGATCCCTCCGGCCCGGACAAACAGTGCGGCCTCGCCGTGCTGTTCTCCGGCGTGGGCCAGGAGAGTTCGGAGTGCGGCGGTGGCGGGGACGATCATGGTGAGATTGTACGGCGTGGACGGGGAGGGCGGTAGGGCGATTCGGCGATTGGGCGATTGAGCGATTAGCTCATACCATCTTGCCCGTCGGCCCGTCCGCCCGTCGGCCCGCCTACCGCCCCTCCCCGCCCACCCGTAACTTCACCCGTCCCTTACCCCGGTACCCGCCCCTGGCCGACTTCCCCAAGGCGCTCGCTGACGCGCTCGCCGACCGCTACACCCTCGAGCGCCAGATCGGTCAGGGGGGCATGGCCACGGTCTACCTGGCCACCGACCTCAAGCACCAGCGCCAGGTGGCCATCAAGGTGCTCCGCCCGGAGCTCGGCGCCAGCGTCGGGCCGGAGCGGTTCGTGCGCGAAATCGAGATCGCCGCGAAGCTGCAGCACCCACACATCCTGTCGCTGCTGGATTCGGGGTCGGTGAGCGTGGGCGAAGCGCAGCTGCGCCCCTACTACGTCATGCCCTATGTGGCCGGGGAAACCCTCCGCGAGCGGATGCTGCGGGGGCCGATGCCGGTGGGCGATGCGGTCCGCATCCTCACCGAGGTGGCTGACGCGCTCGCCGCCGCGCACGCGCAGGGCGTGGTCCACCGCGACATCAAGCCCGAGAACATCATGCTCTCCGGGCGCCACGCGCTGGTGATGGACTTCGGCGTGGCTCGCGCGGTGAGCGAGGCCGCCGCCGGCCACCGGATGACCAGCGTCGGGTTCGCGCTCGGCACCCCGGCCTACATGGCGCCGGAACAGGCCGCCGCCGATCCCGACGTGGATCATCGCGCCGACCTCTACGCCCTCGGCATCGTAGCGTACGAGATGCTGACCGGCCGGCTGCCCTACGCCGCCACCACGCCGCAGCAGATCCTCGCGGCCCATATCACCCAGCCGCCGGAACCGATCACCGCCGTCCGCGCTGATCTGCCGCCGGAGCTGGCTACCGCCGTGATGCGCTGCCTGGCCAAGGAGCGCACCGCGCGCTGGCCCAGCGCCGACGCCCTGCGGGACGCCCTGGAACGGCTCGGTCCCTCGGGCGCCTCCACTCCGGTCTTTGGCACCCAGCCGGTGCCGGCCATGCCGCACACCGAGACTCACCCGGTGCAGGTGGGGCTGCTCTTTGCGCTGGGTGGTGTCATCCTCATGGCCGCGGTCACCGCGCTCGTGGTCCGGATCGGCCTGCCGGACTGGGTGCTCACCGGCACCCAGCTGCTGCTGCTGGCCGGGCTCCCGGTCGCCATCGGCACCGCGGTGATGGAACGCCGCCGCGCCGCCGCGCGCGCCACCGGCGCCTGGCACCCGAGCGGCGAGACCGGCATCCAGCGGCTCATGACCTGGCGCCGCACCCGGCAGGGCGGCGTCGCCGGCTTCACGGGGCTGGGCCTCGCCGCCGCCGGCTACACCGCCATGCGGCTGCTCGGCATCGGCCCCATCGGGACCCTGGTGGCGAGCGGGCTGCTCCACGCCGAGGACCGGATCGTCATTGCCGACTTCCAGAGCCGCGGGGTGGACAGCGCCCTGGGCGCGTCTGTGTCGGAGGCGCTGCGCATTGACCTGGGCCAGACCCGGGTGGTGCGGGTCCTGGATGCCTCCGAGGTGCGCACCGCCCTGCAGCGCATGGGCCGGACCGAGGGACGGGTGGATCCCGCCACCGCGCGGGAGCTGGCGCTCCGCGAGGGAGGCAAGGCCTACCTGGTGGGAGAGGTGACCGGCGCGGGCCGCGGCTTCCTGCTCACCGCCCGGCTGCTGGCTACTGAGGGGGACGCGGAGCTGGTGGCGCTGCGGGAGACGGCGGCGGACGACAACGAGGTGCTGGGCGCCATCGACCGGCTCTCCAAGCGGCTGCGGGAGCGGCTCGGGGAATCGCTCCGGAGCATCCGCGCCGCACCGCCCCTGGAGCAGGTGACGACCCGTTCGCTGGAGGCGCTCCGGCTCTACACCGAGGCCAAGGCGATCAGCCGATCCTCCGAACCCACCAAGGCGGAACCGCTGCTGCTCCAGGCCATCGCGCTCGACAGCGGCTTTGCCACGGCGTGGCGCGCCCTCGGCGTCTTCTACTACAACACCGGCGCCCCCCGCAGCAAGCAGGTGCACGCCTCCACGATGGCCTATCAGCACCGGGAGCGGCTCCCCGACATCGAGCGGTTCAACACCGAGGCCTACTACTTCTGGTCGGTGACGGGGGAACCGGAGAAGGCGGAGCGGGCCTATCGCGCGGTACTGGAGCGCCGCCCCGGAGACGTCACCAGCCTCAACAACCTCTCGCTGGTGCACATGCGGCGACGGGAGTGGGCCCGGGCGGAGTCGCTGCTCAGCCGGGGCCTCGCGGTGGACAGCACGGTTCGGAGCTTTCACGTCAACATCGTCGAGGCGCTGGCGCGGCAGCTCAAGGTCACGGAGGCGGCGGACGCGACCGAGCGGATGGCGCGCCTGGCGCCGATGGCAGGGTCGGTGATTCCAGGCTACCGCTGGAGCATCCTCGCCATGCGTGGCCAGATGGACAGCGCGGCGGCGCTTGCCGCCGCCGCCCTGCCCGGGTTCACCCGCCCGCGGGAGCGCGAGTGGGCGATGTCCGCCCTCGGCGCACTCGCCGCCCTCAAGGGACACCAGGCCGAGACCGAGCGATTGATGCGTGCCGCCGCCGCGGAGGTGGCTGCCGACCCCGCCAGCCGGGTCATGCAGGCGCTGTACCTCGCGGACATCCAGGCCTCATTCGGGCTCCCTGTGCCGGACGCGGTGCGGCTGCTGGACCAGGCCCTCGCCCGCGACCCGCTCGAGTCGATGCCGCTGCCGGACCGGCCCTACATGTCGTACGTCAACCAGTACGCCTTCTTCGGCCGCGGCGACCGCGCCCGCCAGCTCTATGACCAGATGCTCGCGGCCGACTCGACGATCAAGCCCACCACCCGCGGCGCCCAGAACTCCCTCGGCTGGGTGGAGATCGCCGAGGGGAAGTTCGCCGACGGCCTGACCCGGGTGCGCGCCAACGTGGACTCGTCGGGGTGCCGCAACTGCGCCAGCTACTACCTCGCCTGGGCCTACGACCGCGCCGGAGTCCCGGACTCTGTCCTGTCCGTGCTCGAGCGGGTGGTCAACGCGCGGCCGGAATGGGAGCAGTACTACGAGGATGGACTCAACCGCCCCCGGGCCCTCCGGCGCCTGGGGGAGCTGTACGAAGCGAAGGGCAACCGGGAGAAGGCGCTGGACTACTACGGCCGCTTCGCGGAGCTCTGGCGCAACGCCGACCCAACGCTGCAGCCGGTGGTCCGCGAGGTCCGCGACCGCATGGCGCGGCTGGCGGCGGAGCCGGTAGGGCGGTAGGGCGGTAGGGCGGTAGGGCGGTAGGGCGGTAGGGCGGCGGGACGGCGGGACGGCGGGACGACGGGACGACGGGACGACGGGACGACGGGACGACGGGACGGCAGGCGACGCTCCCGCGGGGGAGCGGCG
>CAZPER010000013.1:0-63654 GCA_964585655.1 uncultured Gemmatimonadaceae bacterium
CTGTCCGCCACATCGACCGTCCCGCCCCTACCGCCCCACCAGCGCCCGCACCCCTCCCCCCACCCCCGCCACCAGCAGCACCGGCACCACGCCCACCTTGTACCGCACCAGCGCTACCAGCGCCGCGAGGGCCGCCAGCAGGTTGCCGATGTCGAGTTCGGCCCCGTCCCCGCCGGGCCAGAGGATGTGCCGGGCGAAGAAGACGGCGAGGCCGCACATGACTCCCACGACCGCGGCGGTGACCCCGGTGAGCGGCGCGGTGAAGCGAATTTCCCCGTGCGTGGACTCGACCAGCGGCCCCCCAGCCAGGATGAAGAGGAAGCTGGGGAGGAAGGTGAACCAGGTGGTCACCAGGGCCCCCGCGATGCCGGCGAGGAGCGGCGAACCGGTCTCGCCGGGCAGCACCTGCCACCCGCCGACGAAGCCCACGAAGGTGACCACCATGATCAGCGGCCCGGGGGTGCTCTCCCCCAGTGCCAGCCCGTCGATCATCTGCGGCCCCGTGAGCCAGCCGTACTGGCCGACCGCCCCCTGGTACACGTACGGCAGCACGGCGTAGGCGCCGCCGAAGGTGAGCAGCGCGGCGGTGGTGAAGAACCAGGCCATCTGGGTGAGGGCACCATGCCAGCCCCCGCCGTACCAGAGCGCGGCGAAGGGCACGGCCCAGCAGGCGAGCCCCACGCCGAGCACGGCGGCGAACCGGGGAAACGACCAGCGGGCGTGGGGCGGCGGAGGGGCCCCATCATCGAGGATGGCGGCCGCCGTCCCGTGGGCCAACGGCCGCGGCGCGAACGCCATGGGGAGGAACCGGCTCCCGATCAGCCCCGCGAGGGCCGCGCCGGCGATCACCGCGGGGAACGGCACCTCGAGCAGGGTGTTGGTGATAAACGCCGTGATCGCGAGGATCCACAGGACCGGATGGGTGAGGGTCCGACCGCCGATCCGGTGCACCGCGTGCAGCACCAGCGCCAGCACCGCCGGCTGCAGGCCGGCGAAGATCCCCGCGATGGCGGGGAGATGCCCCAGGGCGGCGTAGGCCCAGGCCAGGAGGATCAGCAGGACCAGCGACGGGAGGATGAAGAGCCCCCCCGCCACCAACCCACCGGGCACGCGATGCAGCAGCCAACCGATGTAGGTGGCGAGCTGCTGGGCCTCGGGCCCCGGCAGCAGCATGCAGTAGTTGAGGGCATGCAGGAAGCGTCGTTCGGAGACCCAGCGGCGGCGCTCCACCAGCTCCTCGTGCATGATCGCGATCTGCCCCGCCGGCCCGCCGAAACTGACGCAGCCAAGCCAGAGCCAGAAGCGGGCGGCGACGGCAAAAGGCACCCGTTCGGGAGGGGAATCGTCGCCCTTACCGCCCTGTTCTGCTTGTGATATCCTTCGCGCCCTATGGCCCGTCAGAATACCCCCCTCGAGGTCCACAAGTTCGGTGGCGCGTCGCTGGCCGACGCCGCGGCGGTGCGCCACGCCGTCGGCATCCTCCAGGGCCGGCCGGGCCCCAGGGTGGTGGTGGTCTCCGCGATGGCGGGGGTGACCGACCTGCTGCTGGAGGCGGCGGCGCGCGCCCAGGCCGGCGATGTCACGGCCGCGTACCAGGCCGCCGCCCGGCTCCGGGAGCTGCACCAGACCGCCGCCCGGGCCCTGACCCCCACCGGAGCGGTGCGGAACGAGCTGCTCACGTTCATCGACACGCAGGTCAGCGAGCTGGAGACGGTGGCCAAGGGACTCTCGATTCTCCGGGAGCTCACGCCCCGCACCAGCGACTTCGTGGTGGCCCGGGGGGAGCGGCTCTCCGCCCGGCTGGTCACGGCCGCGCTGCAGGTGGCCGGCGTCAGCACAAGGTACATCGACGCCGCCGAGGTGGTCAGCACCGACGCCAACTTCGGCAACGCCTCGCCGGAGCTCGAGAGCTGCGATACCCGGCTCCGGAAGGTGCTCAAGCCGCTGCTCGCGAAGGGAGTCACCCCCGTGGTGACGGGGTTCATCGGCCGCGCCCCGTCGGGAGAGGTGACGACCCTCGGGCGGGGCGGTTCCGACCTCACCGCGGCGCTGGTGGGCCGCGCCCTCGGCGCGGCCCGGGTGAATCTCTGGAAGGATGTGCCGGGACTGCTCACCGCGGACCCGCGCGTGGTGCCGGATGCCCGGGTGCTGCCCCAGCTCAACGTGCGGGAGGCGGCGGAGCTGGCGTACTACGGCGCCAAGGTGCTGCACCCGCGGGCGCTGATCCCGGTCATCGGACGGAAGGTCCCGCTGTTCGTGCGGCCCTTCGCGGACCCGTCGTCGGAGGGCACCGAGGTCTCGGAGCGGGCCACCGGGCTCGACGTGCCGGTGAAGGCGCTCTCCGGCGCCGGCGGCCAGGCGCTGGTCACGGTCGAGGGGAACGGGATGCTCGGCGTCCCCGGCGTCGCGGCGCGGACCTTTGCGGCCCTGCAGCGGGAGGGGATCTCAGTCTCGCTGATCACCCAGGCCAGCTCCGAACACTCGATCTGCTTCTCCATCCCCGCGGCAAGCGCCGCCCGGGCGCAGGCCTGCCTCGGCGCGGCATTCCGGGACGAGATCGCCCACCATGAGATCGACGGCGTGAGCGTCCGGCACGGGGTCGCGATGATCGCGGTGGTGGGCCTCGGCATGGCGGGGACGCCGGGGGTCGCGCGGCGGGTGTTCTCCGCCCTGGCGGATGCCGGCATCAACGTGATCGCGATCGCGCAGGGCTCGAGCGAACTCAACATCTCCGCCGTGGTCACCGAGGCGCAGGCACGGGACGCCCAGCGGGCGATCCACGCCGGCTTCCAGCTGGGCAAGGTGGGCGGCGGCTCCGCCGCGCCCCGCGACCGGCTGGACGTCTTCCTGCTCGGCTTCGGCCGGATCGGGCGGAGCTTCACCGAACTGGTGGGGGAGCTGCCGGCGCACGGGCCCAAGGTCCGGATCGTCGGGGTGGCGGACCGGAGCGGCGTGGTCTTCGACCCGGCCGGGCTCTCGGCCCACCGGCTGACGATCGTGGCGCGGGAGAAGGCGAAAGGTCATTCGCTGCGCCACCTCGAGGGGGGCGCCCCGTGGAACGCCGAGTTCGCGGTGCGCTCGGCGGCCCGGCACGCGCTGTCCCACCCGGTGCTGGTGGACGTCACGGCGGATGAGACCATCGAGGTCATCCGCGGGGCGCTGAGCCATGGGATGGACGTGGTGCTGGCCAACAAGAAGCCGCTGGCCGGGAGCGCCGCAAGCGCGGAGGCGCTGTTCGCCCTGGCGGCGGAGCATGGCCGCCGGCTGCGGCACGAGGCCACCGTGGGCGCCGGGCTCCCGGTCATGGACACCTTTGCCAAGCTCATCGAAACCGGCGACGAAGTGGTCTCCATCGAGGGGTGCCTCTCCGGCACGCTCGGCTTCCTGCTGTCCGAACTGGAGCGCTGGCGGAAGTTCTCCGACAGCCTGCGCACGGCGATGGAGAAGGGCTACACCGAGCCGGACCCCCGGGAGGACCTTTCCGGCGCCGATGTGGCGCGGAAGGCGCTCATCCTGGGGCGGCTGATGGGCTTCAAGGGGGAGCCGGCCTCGGTGGTCACCGAATCGCTGGTGCCGGCCGACGCGCGCGGCCTCCCGCTCAAGCAGTTCCTGGCGCGGCTGTCGCACTGGGACGAGCCCTTCGCGCAGAAGGTCCGGGAGGCGCAGCAGAAGGGAAAGGTGCTGCGCTACGTGGCGACGGTGTCGCCCCGGCGGCTGCGGGTGGGGCTGCAGGCGGTCACGCCGGAGAGTCCCTTCGCGGCGCTCAAGGGGACCGACAACCAGATCGTCTTCACCACCGCGCGCTACCGGGAGCACCCGCTGGTGATCCGCGGCCCGGGCGCCGGGCCACTGGTGACGGCGGCGGGGGTGCTGAACGACGTGCTGGCGCTGGCGAGGAGGTAGGTCCTGGGCATGCCATCGACCACGAAGTGCACGAAGGGCACGAAGGACTCCATGAGGCGGATGTCGCTTGGGTAGGGACCGGGTACGGGCGTTTGCGCCGGGGAGCGTCGGGAACGTGGGGCCGGGCCTCGACATCATGGGCATGGCGCTGGCCGGCCCGGGGGATATCGTCGAGGCCATCCGGGCCGACGCCCCCGGCGTCGTGGTGCTCGACGCCGGTCACCCGGACCTCCCCCGCGAGGCGGGGGCGAACACGGCGGCGCTCGCGGCCCAGGCGGCGCTCCGCCTCGCCGGGTACGCGGAGGCGGGGCTCACCCTGCGGATCACCAAGGGGTTGCCGCTCTCCGGCGGCCAGGGGGGCAGCGCGGCCTCGGCCGTCGCGGGGGCGGTCGCGACCAACGCGCTGTTCGAGCTCGGCCTCTCGGAGCAGCAGCTGCTCGAGTCGGCGCTCGCGGCGGAAGCATGCGTCGCCGGCTGGCACCTCGACAACATCCTCCCCTCCCTGGTCGGCGGCATCGTGCTGATCCGCGACACCCGGGCCTACGACTACGTCCGGGTGCCCTACGCCGCCTCGCTCCGCGTGGTGGTGGCGCACCCGGAGCAGCGGCTCCGCACCGCCGATGGACGGGCGGTGCTGCCGCGCGAGATCCCGCGCGACGTGGCGGTGTACCAGGCGGCGCAGGTGGCGGGGATGGTGCTGGCGCTTGCCACCGGCGACGGCGCGCTGCTGCGCCGCTCGCTGGATGATCGGATCGCCGAACCGGCGCGGGCGCCGCTCCTGCCGGGGTTCGCGGCGGCCAAGGCGGCGGCGCTCGCCGCGGGCGCCCTGGGCTGCTCCATCTCCGGCAGCGGGCCCAGCGCCTTTGCCTTCGCCGCGGATGACGCGGCGGGCGCCACGATCGCCGCCGCGATGGAACGTGCCTATGGGGCGGCGGGGCTGCGCTGCGCCACGCGGGTGACCAGCGTGGATGCCCGGGGCTGCCACCTGCTCGAGGACGGCTGATGGCCACGCTGCAAGTCTGCGCCGACTGCAACGACCGGTACTCGGAGCTGGACCCGGTGGTGCGCTGCGACTGCGGCGGGCTGCTCGAGCTGCGCCACGACCCACCCGCCGAGGATGGTGCCAGCCTGCGCCGGCTGTTCGAGGGGCGCCTCGGTGACCGGGAGGAGGCGAATCGCTCCGGCGTCTGGCGCTACCGGGAGCTGGTGCTGCCCACCGCGGGCGAACACATCGTTACCCACCCGGAGGGGAACACCCCCCTGCTCCGGCGGCTGCCGATCGCCGAATGGGCGGGCCTGCCCGACCTCCGGCTCAAGCACGAGGGACACAATCCGACCGGTTCGTTCAAGGACCGGGGGATGACCGTCGGGGTCACGCAGGCACGGCGGATCGGCGCCCGCGCGATCGCCTGCGCCTCGACGGGGAATACCTCGGCGGCGCTGGCGGCGTACGGCGCCCAGGCGGGGATTCCGGCGCTGGTCTTCGTCCCCGCGGGACAGGTGGCGCTGGGAAAGCTGTCGCAGTCGCTGGCGTACGGGGCGCGGACCCTGCTGGTGCGGGGCGACTTCGACGCCTGCCTCCGGCTGGTGCAGGAGGCGGCGGACCAGCTCGGCGTCTACCTGCTGAACTCGATCAACCCGTTCCGGCTCGAAGGGCAGAAGACCATCGTCCTCGAGCTGCTGCACCAGCTCGAATGGCAGGTCCCGGACTGGATCGTGCTGCCGGCCGGCAACCTGGGGAACACCGCGGCGTTCGGGAAGGCGCTGCTTGAAGCCCGGGCGCTGGGGCTCATCGACCGCCTGCCGCGCATCGCCGCGGTGCAGGCGGCGGGGGCGGCGCCCTTCGCGCAGGGCTTCCGCGAGGGGTTCGCGGCGCGGCGCACGGTCAAGGCGGAGACCATCGCCACGGCGATCAAGATCGGGGACCCGGCGAGCTGGGACCGCGGGGTGCGCACCATCCGGGAGACCGATGGCGTCGTGGCCCAGGTGACCGACGCGGAGATCCTCGAGGCCAAGGCGGTGATCGATGCGGCGGGGGTCGGCTGCGAACCGGCGAGCGCCGCCAGCGTGGCGGGGGCCCGGAAGCTCCGGGAGGAGGGTAGCATCCCCATCGATGCGCGGGTGGTCGCGGTGCTCACGGGGCATGTGCTCAAGGATCCGGGGGCGCTGATCACCTATCACCAGGACACGGAACCGGCGCCCGCCCGGGCCAACCGGCCGGTGGAGATCGAGGCGGATCTGCGGGCGGTGGAGCGGGTGATGGGGAGGTAGGACGGCAGGATGAGGAATACGCGGACACGTGAGTCCGCGCTAACTAGAACTAGAGAGAGTTCCCATGGCACTGAATCCGACACGCAACGACTTGCCGGCGAAGACGCGCGCGGCAATGGTGGATCTGCTCAACGCCCGGCTGGCCGACGCGATCGACCTGGCGCTGCAGCTCAAGCAGGCCCACTGGAACATCAAGGGCACGACCTTCCTCATGCTGCATGAGCTGTTCGACAAGCTGCACGAGGACACCGAGGGGTACATCGACGACCTGGCCGAGCGCTGCGTGCAGCTGGGCGGCACCGCGATGGGGACCCTCGGGGCGGTGAGCGCGGCGACCAGCCTCTCGCCCTACCCCACCCGGCCCCAGAGCACCACCGGCGTGGTCAAGACGGTGGCGGATGCGCTGGCCGGGTTCGGCAAGGCGGTGCGCGCCGCGATCGAGACGGCCGACAAGGCGGGCGACAAGGACACCGCTGATCTCTTCACCGAGATCTCCCGCGGGGCGGACAAGGGGTTGTGGTTCGTGGAGTCGCACCTGCAGTAGGGGCGGCTGCGACGGTACCCCGGGAAAGGGCACGACCCTTCGGGATGGTCTCCGAAGGGTCGTGTCGCGTTGAGTCGTCCGTCGTTACCGACTCGCCCGCTCGATCGCCGCCGCCAGCTCCCGGTAGGCCTGCGGGTCCACCTCCCCGAACGGCGCCATGACATGGGCCACCTTTCCGTCGGGCCCGATCACGTACAGGGTGCGGTTGTCCAGCTTGTAGTTCGGATCCCAGGCGCCGTAGGCGCGGCCCATCGCGCCGTCGGGGTCGCTGAGAAACCCGAACGGGTAGTCTGCGTCCCGGGCCCAGCTGGCCAGGGCCGCCGCGGAGTCCACGCTGACGGCGAGGAGGGTGACCTTCCGGCCGTCGGGAATGAGCGTCGCGTACTGATCACGGTACGCGTCCATTTGGATGGTTCAGCCCTTGGTCCGGGCCCGGTAGAAGAAGGCGATCACCAGGGTCTGGTCGCGGAAATCGGAGAGTCGCACGGGGCGTTCGCTGACGCCCTCCCGCGTGGCACCGGTGCGCGCGAAGTCGGGGGCCACCGCCCCGACCGCCAGGGGCGTGGGCCGCTCCTGGGCCGCGAGCGGGGCCGCCGTGAGGGCTGCAGCGACCGCCGCCGCCCTGAGCCATCGTCGTGCCATTGCAGGGCCCTCCAGGTTACCGCGCGGTCATGACCCGCCAGATGGTGCCGCTGTTCTCGTCCCCAATGTACAGCGATCCCTCCGGTCCCACCGCCACCCCGGCGGCGCGGAGGGCCGTGGCCCCCCGGCTCGAGGAGGCGAAGGTCTCGTAGCTCCCGGCGGGGGTGCCCCGGGCATCAAAGGGGACGAAGGCGATGCGGAACCCCTGCTGCGGGAGGGGCGCCCGGTTCCAGGAGCCGTGGAAGGCGACGAAGGCCCCGCCCCGGTACCGCTCGGGAAACTGGGTGCCGCCGTAGAAGGCGATGGCCATCGGCGCCCAGTGTCCCGGGAAGGCGACCAGCGGGTCCTGCGTCCCCTCGCAGCGGCCGATCTTCCGGCCATCGCCCCCGTACTCGGGGGCGAGGACCTTTTTCCGCTGCTGGGGATCGTAGTAGCAGTAGGGCCAGCCGAAGTCGTCGCCGGCGTTCACCCGCATGAACTCCTCCGCCGGCAGCTCCGCGTTCTGCTGGTCGGTGAAGCCCCAGTTGGCGCCGAGCTGGTCTCGGCCATGGGGTGCGGCGTAGAGGGCACCGGTGGCCGGGTGCACGCCGAGGGCCATCGCGTTGCGGAGCCCGGTGGCGTAGCGCACCCCGTCGGCCGGGCGCTGCCCGGGGCGGGAGGCGCTGAAGCGCCAGAGGCCGGCGCGGGTCTCGAGCTCGGTGCAGGGATCCTCGCCGGGGGAGCGGGTGGCGCGGTCCTCCCGCTGGCAGCTGTTGGTGGCGGAGCCGATGTTGACGATCAGGGTGTCGCCGCCGAGGAAGGCGAAGGTCTTGGCGCCGTGGCCGCCGGCGGGAAGGCGGTCCACCACGGTCTCGGGGCTCCCCTGGGGCAGCAGGTCTCCAGGGGTCCAGCGCCAGCGGAGCACCCGGGTGGAGGAGGCGAAATAGAGATGCCCGTCGCGATAGCCGATGCCGGTGCCCCCCTCGTCGCCGAACTGTTTCCGGGTCTCGGCCGCGCCGTCGCCGTCGGCGTCGCGGAGGAGGACCACCCCGCCCTGGGCGCCGCCGAGGGCCGCGACGACGTCGCCATTGGGGAGGACGGCGATCTGCCGCACGCGGCCGAGGCGTTCGGCGACCACCACGGCGCAGAATCCCTCGGGGAGCACGAGGCCGCTCTCCCGGGTGCAGGCGGGCGGCGGGGGGCGGCGGGTGAGGGTATCCAGGGCCGCGGGGGGGCGGATTCCGAGGGCAAACGCGACTCCCGTGAGGGCGGCGAGCGCGAGGATGGGCATGGGACGGCTCCACGATCAGGGTGATTCCAGAGGGAAGATAGCCCGGTGCGGGGGTGTTTCCAGAGGGGAAAACGCCGTTTTCCCTCTTGCACGTGGGGGGCAACCCCTTACTTTGGGTCTCGCATGGCGCGGTGTACCCGCGCGCGGATGTTCCAATCACCCCTGACGGAGGCACCTGATGGCCACGAAGAAGAAGGCCCCGGCCAAGAAGAAGGCCGCGAAGAAGGCCACGAAGCGGAAGCCCAATGCGGCGTTTATGAAGGCCCTGACGCCGTCGGCCACGCTCGCGGCGGTGGTGGGCGAGAAGCCCCTCGCCCGGACCGAGGTCATCAAGAAGCTGTGGCAGTACATCAAGAAGCACGGCCTGCAGGACAAGAAGAACCGCCGCGCGATCAACGCCGACGCCAAGCTCAAGCCGCTGTTCAAGAAGGACCAGGTGACGATGTTCGACCTGGCGAAGATCGCCAACAAGAACCTCAGCTAACCCGGTTCCGCCGGACGCGTGACCTAGGGCGCTCCCGTCGGGGCGCCCTTCGCGTTATCATCCCCGCCCTATGGCCGGCGAATACATCTTCACGATGCGCGACCTCCGCAAGGTCGTGCCCCCCAGCAAAGAGATCCTCAAGGGCATCTACCTGTCGTTCTACCCCGGCGCCAAGATCGGCGTGCTGGGGGCGAACGGCGCGGGGAAGTCCACCCTGCTGCGCATCATGGCGGGGGTGGACAAGGACTTCCAGGGCGAAGCGAAGCCGCTGGCCGGCACCCGGATCGGGTACCTGCCGCAGGAGCCGCAGCTCGACCCGGCGAAGGACGTCCGCGGCAACGTGGAGGACGGCGTCGCCCACCTGCGGAAGCTGCTGGACGACTTCAACGCGATCGCGATGCAGTTCGCCGAGCCGATGGGCGACGACGAGATGAACAAGCTGCTGGAGAAGCAGGGGCGGCTGCAGGAGCAGATCGACCACCTGAACCTCTGGGAGCTGGACCACAAGCTCGACCTGGCCATGGATGCGCTCCGGCTCCCCCCGGCGGACGCGGACGTGACCAGGCTCTCGGGCGGCGAGCGCCGCCGGGTGGCGCTCTGCCGGCTGCTGCTCTCCGAGCCGGACATGCTGCTGCTGGACGAGCCCACCAACCACCTCGACGCCGAGAGCGTGGCCTGGCTGGAGAAGTACCTGGAGACCTTCCCCGGGACGGTGGTGGCGATCACCCACGACCGGTACTTCCTGGACAACGTGGCCAAGTGGATCCTGGAGCTGGACCGGGGGGCGGGGATCCCCTGGGAGGGGAACTACTCCAGCTGGCTGGCGCAGAAGGCCAAGCGCCTGGCGGTCGAGGAGAAGCAGGCCAGCGCGCGGCAGAAGACCCTGGAGCGGGAGCTCGAGTGGGTGCGGATGTCGCCCAAGGCGCGGCAGGCCAAGAGCAAGGCCCGGCTGCAGCGGTTCGAGCAGCTGCGGGAGGAGGCGGAGCGGCAGAGCGAGGGCACGGTCGAGATCATGATCCCGGTCCCCGAGCGGCTGGGGGACGAGGTGGTCATCGCCAAGCACGTGAGCAAGGGCTACGGCGACCGGCTGCTGTTCGAGGACCTCAACTTCGCCCTGCCGCGGGGCGGCATCGTGGGGGTGATCGGCGCCAACGGCGCCGGCAAGACCACCATGTTCCGGATGATCGCCGGGCAGGAGACCCCCGACAGCGGCGAGCTGGTGATCGGGAAGACCGTCCGGCTCTCCTACGTGGACCAGTCCCGGGACAGCCTCGACGGCAGCAAGACGGTCTACGAGGAGATTTCCGGCGGCCAGGACGAACTGCTCTTCGGCACCCGCAAGGTCAACGCCCGGGCCTACTGCACCGGGTTCAACTTCCGCGGCGCCGACCAGCAGAAGCGGGTCAAGGATCTCTCGGGGGGCGAGCGCAACCGGCTGCACATGGCCAAGCTGCTCAAGACCGGCGGCAACCTGCTGCTGCTGGACGAGCCCACCAACGACCTCGACGTGGATGTGCTGCGTGCCCTCGAGGATGCCCTGCTCGGGTTCGCGGGGTGCGCCGTGGTGATCAGCCACGACCGCTGGTTCCTGGACCGGATCGCCACCCACATCCTCGCCTTCGAGGGAAACAGCGAAGTGACCTGGTTCGAGGGGAACTACCAGGACTACGCCGCCGACTTCAAGAAGCGGAAGGGCGTGGACGCGAGCCAGCCGCACCGGGTGAAGTTCAAGCCGCTGCATCGGTAGACGGCTCGGCGGCGCGGGGATACGCCAACCGCCCAGCCGCCGCCCGGTATACCTTCCCGCCATGACCCTGCCCCTCCTGCACGCCGCCGCGACCTGGTTCATGACCGGCCTGATCTGGTTCGTGCAGGCGGTGCACTACCCGCTCATGGGGCAGGTGGGCCGCACCGAGGCGGCCGGCTACGCCGCGGCGCACCAGCGGCGGGTGTCGCTCATCGTGATCCCGGTGATGCTGCTGGAAGCGATCACGGCGCTGGCGCTGGTGGCGAGCCCCCCGGACGGCACCGGGCGGATGCTCCCCGGCTTCGGCCTCGCGATGCTGGTGTTCATCTGGGCCTCGACCGCGATGCTGACCATGCCGATGCACGGCCGGCTCCTCGCCGGGTCGGACCCGCGGGCCCACCGCCGCCTGGTCCTCACCAACTGGATCCGGACCCTGCTCTGGACCGCCCGGGCGGTGGTGGCGAGCCTGCTCCTGCTCGCGGCCCGCTGACCGGCCGCGCGGGTTTCCTCCCCCCCCGCTTGTGAGTACCTTCCCCGGGCCAGTTCGCGCCCCGCCAGCTTTCGAGTGACATGAACCAGCCACGACTCCGACTCCCCTACCTTCCCCCGCGGATCGAGGGGCTCGCCGCTCTCGCCAGCAACCTCTGGTGGAGCTGGTCTCCCGATGCCCGGAACGTCTTCCGCAAGGTGGACGAGCCCCTCTGGCACCTGACCAAGCACAACCCGCTGGCGCTGCTGCGGCGGGTGGACCCCGCCCGGCTGGCGGCCTGCGCCACCGATCCCGGCTTCCTGGCGCTCTACGACCGGGTCATGGACACCGCCCGGCGGGCGCTCGGCTCCCCCGACACCTGGTTCCACCGGCACCACCCCGAACTGGCGCGGCCGGTGGCGTACTTCTGCGCCGAGTTCGGGCTGCACAACTCGGTGCCGATCTACTCCGGCGGCCTGGGCATCCTGGCGGGCGACCATCTCAAGACCGCCTCGGACCTGGGGCTGCCGCTGGTGGGGGTGGGGCTGTTCTACACCAAGGGCTACTTCGACCAGCAGCTCCGGATCGACGGCTGGCAGGAGGACAGTGACGTCCGCTTCGAGGTGGACACCACGCCCCTGGAGCGGGTGCAGGACCCGGGCGGCGAGCCGTTCCTCACGGTGGTGCACACCTTCGGGCGGCCGGTGCACGTGGGCGCCTGGCGGATGCAGGTGGGGCGGGTGCCGGTCTACCTGCTCGACACCAACCTCGAGCAGAACGATCCCGCGGACCGGGACCTCTCGGCCAAGCTCTATGCCGGCGGCCCCGACATGCGGCTCCGGCAGGAGTGGATCCTCGGCGTGGGCGGGGTGCGGGTGCTGCGCGCGGCGGGGGTGGACCCGGCCGCCTGGCACGCCAACGAGGGCCACGCGGCGTTCATGCTGATCGAGCGGCTGCGGGAGCTGGTTGTGGGGGGCCGGCCGTTCGCCGAGGCGTGGGCGGAGGTGCGGGCCCGGAGCATCTTCACCACCCACACCCCCGTGCCCGCGGGACACGACCGGTTCGACGTGGACCAGGTGCTGGCCTGCGCCGGCCCGGTGTGGGAGGAACTGGGCATCACGCCGGAGCAGTTCGTGGCCATCGGCGGCCACCCGGAAGACGCCCACCCCATGTACCACATGACCGCGACAGCCATCCGGCTCTCCGCCCGGGTGAATGGCGTGGCGCAGAAGCACGGGGAGGTCTCCCGCGAGATCTGGCGCCCGATGTGGCCGGGGCTCGAGGCCGACCAGGTGCCGATTGGCGCGGTGACCAACGGCGTGCACCTTCCCACCTGGATGTCGGGCCACATGCGGCACCTGCTGGACCGGCACCTGGGCGAAGGGTGGCTGGAACGCCGGGATGAACCCAACTTCTGGGATGCCGTGCTCTCGGTCGATGACCACGAGCTGTGGCACCTGCACACCGAGATGAAGCTGAACCTGTTCACCTTCATCCGGGAGGATGCCCGGCGCCGGTGGACGGAGCGGTGGAAGGAGGCGGCCCACGTGGTGGGCGCCGGAACCCTGCTCTCCCCCGGGGCGTTGACCATCGGGTTCGCGCGCCGGTTCGCCACCTACAAGCGAGCCTCGCTGCTGTTCTCCGACTTCGACCGGCTGCACGACCTGCTCGTGAACCCCTGGCGGCCGGTGCAGATCGTGTTCGCCGGCAAGGCGCACCCGGAGGACCAGCCGGGGAAGGAAGTGCTGCAGCAGGTGTACACCTTCACCCGGGATCCCCGCCTCGAGGGCCGGGTGGCGTTCATCGAGGACTACGAGATGCACCTGGCGCACCGGCTGGTGCAGGGCGTGGATCTCTGGCTCAATGTGCCGCGGGTGCCGCTGGAGGCGTGCGGCACCAGCGGGATGAAGGCGGCCCTCAACGCGGTGCCCCAGCTCTCCACGCTGGACGGATGGTGGGCGGAGGGCTACATGGGGATGAACGGCTGGGCCATCCCTACCCCGCTGCCGGAGGAGGCGCCGGACGAGGTGGACGCGGGACGGCTGTACGACCTCCTCGAGGACCAGGTGGTGCCGTTGTACTACAAGCGCGATGCGCGGGGCCTGCCCATCGAATGGCTGCAGCGGATGAAGCACGCGTTGCGGCACGCGGGCCAGCATTTCACCTCGCGCCGCATGGTGCAGGACTACGTGAGCGGGTACTACGCCCCGGCGATGCGGGGAGAGACCCCGGCCAGTGCCCCGCCCACCTGACGTGCGTCATTCCGGAGAGCACCTGGTGACCGACGCCCCGCTGGGCATCCACGACGGCCAACCCACCGGGGTGGTGCACCTGGCGGCCGAATACGGCTGGCTGGCCCGCACCGGCGGCCTGGCCGAGGCCGTGGCCGGGCTGGCGGCAACCCAGGCGGCGGCGGGAATTCCGGTCGCGGTGATCATCCCCCTGCACCGCTCGGTCCGGAGCGCCGCCACGGCGCTGGAGCGGGTGGCGGGCCCGTTCCACGTGCAGGTGGGGCCGCGGATGGAGGAGACCCGGCTGTTCCGCATCCCGAGCGAGCCGGGCAAGCCCAAGATCTACTGCATCGAACACCCCTACTTCGACCGGGTGGGGCTCTACGGCGAGTCGGGGATGGACTACGCCGACAACCTGCACCGCTGGGCCTTCTTCTGCCGGGCGGCGCTGGAGAGCCTGCCACGGGTGGCGCGGAGCCCGCTGGTGCTGCACTGCCACGACTGGCACACCGCCCTGGCGCCGGTCTACCTCCGGACCTATCACGCGGACCAGCCGTTCGCGCGCGGGATCCGGAGCGTGCTCACGGTGCACAACGCCGGGTTCCAGGGGCACTTCCCCGCCAGCGGCGTGCCGGAGATCGGGCTCCCCTGGGAGCTGTACACCTGGCAGCACCTCGAGTGGCACGACAAGCTCAACCTGCTCAAGGGCGGGCTCAAGTTCGCCGACGCGGCCACCACGGTGAGCCCGACCCACGCGCACGAGCTGCGCACGCCCGTGGGCGGCTTCGGGCTGCACGACGTGTTCCTCTGGCTCGGGGAGCGGTTCACGGGGATCGTGAACGGGATCGACATGAAGGAGTGGGACCCGGCCCACGATCCGCACATCACCGCCACGTACTCGATCGGGGACCTCTCCGGCAAGGCGCGCTGCAAGGCGGCGCTGCAGCGCAGCTTCGGGTTGCCCCAGCGGCGGCGGATCCCGCTGTTCGCGATGACGGCGCGGATGACGCACCAGAAGGGGCTGGAGCTGATCACCGGGGAATACTCGCTGTTCATGCTGGAGGCGCAGTTCATCTTCCTGGGCACCGGCGAGGCGAAGTACGAGGCGCTGCTCAAGATGTACGAGTCCCGCTGGCCGGAGCGGATCAGCGTCCACCTCGGGTTCTCCGAGCGGCTGGAGCACCGGCTGATGGCGGGCGCCGACATCTACCTGATGCCGTCGCTGTACGAGCCCTGCGGGCTGGCGCAGCTGCGGGCGGAGCGCTACGGCGCGGTGCCGCTCGCCCGGCGGGTCGGGGGCCTGGCCGATACCATCGAGGATGGCTCCACCGGCTTCCTGTTCGACGAGTACAGCTCCGAGGACCTCCTGCGGGTGGCGCGGCACGTGATGGACCGGTACCACGAGCCCCCCGCCTGGGACCAGCTGATGCGCAACGCGATGCAGAAGGACTTCTCCTGGGACCGCTCGGCGGAGAAGTATCTCTCGGTGTACCGCCGGATCCTGGCGCAGCCCCCCGTCGCGTAAGGAGCGGCTCATGGACTTCGTGCTCGCGCTGCACAGCCACCTGCCCTACGTGCTCAACCACGGGCGCTGGCCCCATGGCAGCGACTGGATCTGCGAGGCGGCCATCGACACCTACCTGCCGCTGCTCGACGCCCTGCAGCGGCTGGAGGCGGAGGCGGTGGCGGCGCCGCTCACCATCGGCATCACCCCGATCCTCGCCAACCAGCTCGAGAGCCCCGACTTCGTAGCCGAGCTGGAGGCCTACTTCTTCCAGAAGCTGACCACCTGTGACGAGGCGGTCGAGTCGCTCACCGGCACCGGCGACGCGCATCTGATCCCCCTGGCCGAGTTCTGGCGGGGCCACCTCCTGGGGCTCCGGCAGGTGTTCCGGAACGCGGGGGGCAACCTGGCCCGCGCCTTCCGGCGACTGGAGGAGGCGGGCCGGGTGGAACTCATCTCCTGCGGCGCCACCCACGGCTTCCTGCCGCTGCTGGCGCGGGACGAGAGCATCCGGCTGCAGCTCCAGCTGGGGCGCGCGGAACACCGCCGCATCTTCGGCCGCGACCCTCAGGGACTCTGGCTGCCCGAGTGCGCCTACCGCCCGCGGGGCCACTGGGCGCCGCTGCCTTCCGCCCCGAACCCGGGCGTCCGGGCCGGCATCGAGGAGCACGTGGCCGAGGCGGGGTTCCGGTACTTCTTCGTGGACAGCCACCTCGCCGCGGCGGGCCAGGCATTCAAGTTCTACGGCGCGGACTGGGGCGAGTGGCGAATGGAGGTGGAGGGACAGCTCTCCGACACGGCGGCCCGGCGGCCCGGCGGCCCGGTCGAGGAACCGTTGGCGCCGAACACGCCCTATGAGGCCTATCGCGTCGCGGGGGCGGACGGACCCACGACGGTCAGCGCCTTCGTGCGCGACCCGGTGGCCTCCCGCCAGGTGTGGAGCAAGCAGGAGGGCTACCCCGGCGACGAGTGGTACCTCGAGTTCCACAAGATCCGCTGGCCGGGTGGGCTCAAGTACTGGCGGGTAAGCGCGCCGGGATCCGACCTGGGCCAGAAGGAGCCCTATGACCCGAGCCGCGCCATCGAGCGGGTCGGCGGGCACGCCCGGCATTTCGCCTCGCTGCTGGGCAAGCTCGCCGAGTTGCCGAGCCGCCGAGCCGCCGGGCACCTGGTTGCCGTGCCGTTCGACACCGAGCTGTTCGGCCACTGGTGGTTCGAGGGGGTGGAGTTCCTCTCGCAGGTGTACCGCGCGGTGCGGGCGCATCCGGACGTGCACCCGGTCACGGCCACCCAGCACCTCGCCGGCGCCGCCGGTGAGCGGGCCATTCACCTCACCACCGGCTCATGGGGTGCCAACGGCGACTACAGCATGTGGCTCAACGGCGAGACAGCCTGGACCTGGCCACGGCTGTGGGCCATCGAGGAGCGGTTCTGGCGGGCGGCGCCCGCGGCGCTCGCCGCGGAGGCCACCCGGCCGGTGCTGGCCCAGGCCGCCCGCGCCATGCTCCTCGCCATGGGCTCCGACTGGCAGTTCATCATCTCCACCGGTGCGGTGACCGACTACGCCGTGAAGCGCTTCACCGAGCACTGTGACGACGCCGAGGGGCTGCTCACCGCGCTCGAGGGGGACGCCGGCCTCCTCCCCGCCGCCCAGGCCAGCGCCGCCGAGCAGTGGCGCCGCGACCATGTCTTCCCCGACGTGCTGGACACCGTGGCCCAGGTGCTGGCGAAGCGACCGGCCCCCGCCTCGTGATTCCTCCCCGTGCGGTGGTGATTCACGGGCACTTCTACCAGCCGCCGCGCGAGGACCCCTGGCTGGAGGAGCTGGCCGCCGACGCCGGCGCCGCTCCCTTCCACGACTGGAACGAGCGGATCGAGCAGGAGTGTTACCGCGCGGTCGGGGCGGCCCGGATCCCGGGGCCGGGGGGGCGCATCGCCCGGATCGTGAACTGCTACGAGTGGCTCAGCTTCAACGTCGGGCCGACGTTGCTCGAATGGCTCGAGCACGCCGCGCCGGATACCTACGCCCTCCTGCTGGAGGCGGACCGCGCCAGCGCCGCCCGCCTGGGCCACGGCAACGCCGTGGCGATGCCCTACCACCACGCCATCCTCCCGCTCTCCACCCGCCGCGAAAAGACCACCGAGGTCCGCTGGGGGATCGCCGACTTCCGGCGCCGCTTCGAGCGGGAGCCGGAGGGGATGTGGCTGCCCGAGACCGCCGTGGACGAGGAGACGCTGGACGTGCTGGCGCAGGAGGGGATCCGGTTCACCATCCTCGCGCCGCACCAGGTGGACCCCCTGCCGCCGGGCGGGCTGCCGGGGCTGGTGCGGACCGCGTCGGGCCGGAGCATCGCGGTGTTCCCCTACGAGGGCCCGATTTCCCATGACGTCGCCTTCGGGCCGCTGGTCCGGGACGGGATGGCATGGAGTGCCCGGTTGCTGGAGCAGCGGCCGGGCGCCACGCCGCCGGCGCTCATCACCATCGCGACCGATGGCGAGACCTACGGCCATCACCACGCGTTTGGGGAGATGGCGCTGGCACTCACCCTGGAGCGGCTGCGGGAGACCCCGGGCATGGTGGTGGAGAACTGTGCCAGCTTCCTGGCGCGCCACGGGGTGACGCACGAGGTCCGGCTGGTGGCGCCCAGTTCCTGGAGCTGCAGCCACGGCGTGGAGCGCTGGCGCGGCGACTGCGGCTGCAAGATGGCGCCGGACCAGCCCACCCAGCAGCGCTGGCGGGGCCCGCTGCGCGAGGCGATCGCCTGGCTCACCACGGAAGCGCACACCCGCTACGAGCGTGAGGCCCCCGCCCTCTTCCCGGACCCCGCGGCGGCGCTGGCCGGCTATGGTGGCGCCCTCGGCCTTGGCCCGGACGGCCTCCGGCACTATGCCCACCGCACCGCCCGCGCCGGGCTCGACCCCGACGCCCAGGTGCGCGCCGCCGAGCTGCTGGAACTGGAGCGGGGGGCGCTCCGGTCGCTGACCTCCTGCGCCTGGTTCTTCGACGACATCGGGGGGATCGAGGCGCTGCAGGTGCTGCGCTACGCCGCGAGAGTGGTGGCGCTGGCGGGGGAGGATGGCCCCCGGCTGGAGGAGGGATTCACCCATCGGCTGGGCGCGGCGGAGTCGAATGCGCGGACGCTGGGTTCCGGCCGCGAGATCTACCTCCAGCGCGCCCGGCCGCAGCTCCCGCCACCGCTCCAGGTGGGGGCGGGGCTCGCCGCCGCACGGCAGCTGGCGCCCGCCGCCGCCACTAGCCCCGCCTGGCGGCTGGAGGGTCCGGACGAGCAGCTGACCCTCACCGACCGCCGCACCGGCCGGGAGCACCGCATGGCGGTCAAGCTGACCCGGCTGGGGCTCGAGTTGGGGGTCGGGGTGCGGGCGCCCGGAATCGGCGCGGCGGAGCTGTCGCTGGCGGACCTGCCTGAGCGGCAGCGTACCGCGATCGCCACGGAGGTGCGGGGAGCGGCCCTGGCGCGGCTCCTCTCCGCCGGGGAGCGGCAGCAACTGGACCAGGGGATGGAGCTCCGCCCGCTCATCCGGCGGGCGCTGCTTCGCCATGTGCAGGCGCTGGCGACCGACCGGGGTGAGACGGCGCGGGGGGCGGTGGTCGAGCTGCTGGTGATGCTCGAGCACCTGGGCCAGGCGGTCCCGTTCGATGCCCAGACCGCCTTCTACCGGATCTGGAAAGCCGAAGCGGCGGACGAGGGCGCCATGGCGCACCTCGCCCACCGCATGGGATTCGCCACCAGCTAGGGCGTCAGCCGGCCCGAAGCCGCCGCCAGTCCCGCGCGGCGGTGATGAACTCCCGGAACAGGTGACGGGTGTGGGGATCGGAGAGCTCGAAGACCTCCGGGTGCCACTGCACGCCCACCAGGAAGTGATCCGCCCCGCCCTCCACCGCCTCGATGAGCCCGTCGGGCGAGGTGGCCGAGGGCACCAGCGAGGGGGCCAGGGTCTTGATGGCCTGGTGGTGCATGCTGTTGACCCGGAACGAGCGCCGCTCCATCACGGCGTGCAGCCGGGTACCGTCCGCGACGGTGACGTCGTGGGCCAGGTGATCCCGCTCGAAGCCGGCGGTGGGGAAATAATCGTGCTTCAGGGCCGCGGGGACCTGGTCGGCGATGTCCTGATACAGGGTGCCGCCCAGCGCCACGTTGATGACCTGGATGCCGCGGCAGAGCCCCAGGACCGGCTTCCGGTCCTCGATGGCCCAGCGGGTGAGCTGCAGCTCCACCCGGTCGCGGGCCGGGTCCACCGCACCCAGCTTCTGGTGCCGGGGCTCCCCGAAGGTGGCGGGGTCCATGTCCACCCCGCCGGGGAGCAGGATGCCGTCGAGCCGCTGGTAGATCTCGTAGAGCGTCTCCAGGTCGTCGTCGAAGAGGGGCACCATCCACGGCACCCCGCCCACGATGGTGGTGGCGAGGAAGTAGCGCTGGTTCATGACCCAGGATTCCGGCAGCCCCGGAGGGATGCCGTCGATGGAATGCAGGGTCTGGGTCGTCACCCCGATGACGGGGCGGCTGGGGCGTTCTGGCATAGGCTCGTAGCTATCGGGTCCGGGCCCGGATTTTAATGGGAAACCAGGCAAATTTCCTTCATTCTCCCATGGCAACAACCGCGCCACGGGCCCACCGGTTCCCCTAGTCGATCCCTTCGGCCGTCTCCCGGACCAGGTGGTCCACCACCGCCTTCATGTCTCCGGTCCGCTTGAACACTTCCAGCTGGCGGTCGGCGCTGGTTCCCTCGGCCAGGATCCGGTAGGCGTACTCCACCTCCTTCCGGGTACCCAGTTCGTCGAGCACGTCGTCCAGGAACCACTCGATCATCTCCCGGATGAGTTCCCGCGCGGGCAGTTCCTGGCTCTTGCCGAAGTCGATCAGCTTGCCGTCCAGCCCGTAGCGCACCGCCCGCCACTTGTTCTCGTCGATGAGGGCGGCGGGGTAGACCCGGAAGGTGAGATTGTCGCGCCGCAGCTTCCACAGCTTGGCGATGATGGCCTGGAAGAGCGCCGCGATGCATACCGCCTCGTCCACCCGGGTGCAGACGTCGCAGACCCGGAACTCCAGGGTGGGATAGCTCCAGCTGGGCCGGACATCCCACCAGATCTTGGAGGCGTTAGGGATGCAGTTGGTGCCCACCATCGTGTTCACCAGCCCCTCGAACTCCGACCAGCTGTGCAGCGAGCGGGGGATGCCGGTCCGCGGGAAGTCGCGGAAGACGATGCTCCGGTAGCTCTTGAGGCCGGTGTTCCGGCCCATCCAGAACGGGGAACTGGTGGAGAGGGTGAGCACGTGGGGGAGGAGGTAGCGCGACACGTTCATCGCATCGATCAGGAACTCCCGGTCTTCGATGCCGATGTGCACGTGGGTCCCGAAGATGAGCAGCCGCTGGGCCAGCTCCTGCAGGTCCTCTTTCACGCCCATGTAGCGCTCGAGCGGCGTGATCTGCTGTTCCAGCCACGAGGAGAATGGGTGGCTGCCGGCGGCGATGACCTGCAGCCCCTGCTTGGCGGCGAGGTCCATGACCAGCCGCCGGAGCCGGACCAGTTCGGCCCGCACCTCGGACGGGTGGTGGCAGACCCGGGTCCCCACTTCGACCATGGACTGGTGCAGTTCCGGCTTCACCTCGCCGAGGACCACCGAATCCTCCTTGAGGATCTCGGTGATGTAGCTGCGAAGCTCGCCGGTCTTCGGGTCGATGATCTGGTACTCTTCCTCGACGCCGAGGGTGAGGCTGGGGGCTTTCATCGGGGACTCTGGTGAGAAGATGAGCCGGAAGCCAGGGAGAACAGGGTCATGACATCCTCGGTTCGACCACGAACACCGGCACCGTGCTGCCGCCGCCGGCGGTGACGTTGAGCAGCGCCGCGGTGGAGAGCCGGGTGAGGCAGCCGTCCATCGCGGCGCCGTGCAGCATGAACGGCGCGGTGTCCTGCATCCGGTCCATCAGGTGGAGCCGGCCGTCGGCCCAGGTCGGATACGGCTCCGACGGGACGACCACCCGCTCCTGCACGATGTAGGGCGCCGCCAGCGCCTTCCGCACCTCCGCCTGCCACTCCTCCGCGGAGACGGTCCAGCCCAGCACCACGCCGGCGCCGCCGTAGTCGTCGTTAGGCTTGAGCACCAGCCGGTCGCGCTGCTCCACGATCCAGGGGACGAGGTCGATCCGCTCGTCCCGGTGCACGGTGTGGCGCTCCTCGACCACGCGGGTCCAGGGGACCTGGTCGGCAATCACCTGCCGCTCCCCGGCGGTGAACAGCTTCGCGTTGCGTTCGTCAGAGAGCACGGCCAGGCTGGCCTTCTTGTGCAGCAGCTTGCAGCGGAACGGGTTCACCATGCAGACCGCGCGGTCCCGCACCGCCCGGACGATCGGGTGCTCCATCCCCTCGCGCTCCACCAGCTCGTTGATCAGCACCCGCTTGTAGATCAGGTCCACCGGCGCGCCGCCGCCGTACAGCCGGCCGCCGCGATACTCCATGGTGCGCGGATCGACGATGACCGTCTCCAGGCCGTGGGATTCGAAGCAGGCCCGGAAGATCTCGAATTCCACCACCGTGGGGACGTCGTCCCAGTCCACGATGGCAATGCGCGGCCGTTCCCACCGCCCCGAGAACTCGCGCCAGGCGTCGAGCAGCACCGACACCACCCCGGCCCGGGCCGGCAAGGGGCGAACGTCCCATTGGCGGCGGAACCGGCGCATCACCGGAATGGCCGCGAAGGCCTCGGTCAGCAGGTCGTTGAACCCGGCGCCCGCCGGCGTCTCGGCATTGTATTCCGTGAGGCTGATCCCCCCGGTGGCCGGGTCCTCGAAGCAGTCGAGCCGGCCGTGGGGGCTCGCGCTCTGGTACCCCGGGTCGGCGAGGACCAGCGTCTCTTCCCAGTCCGCGAGGCGGAACTGGGCCCGGAGCGCCGGGTCGGCCATGGCGGCCGCATGGGCCCGGCCGAAGACCCGCATGAGCGCCTGCATCCGGCCGGCGAGGATCCGGTAGCCGTCGCCGGAGAGGAACCGGGGCCGGAGCACGGTGCAGAGCGGCCGCCCGCCGAACACCATGTTGCGGCGCCGGAGCTCCGCGTCCAGCATGATGTGGCTCGCCTCGGCCACCTCCGGCTCGGCCAGGATCTCGTGGTACCGGGCGATGGCGTCCATCAGCGCCGGCTCTGCGCGAACAGCCCCGCCCACCCCATCTGGTCCACCTGCCGCCGGCCGCCCTGTGCCAGGCGGATCACCATGTCCGCCATGTGGGTCACCACCCACTCGAAGTAGCGCGGGGTGAGGGAGTAGATGTCCATGTCCGGCGCCGGGTTCATGAAGTCGATCGCGTAGGGGATGCCGTCCCGGATGGCGAACTCGATCGAGTTCATGTCGTACCCCAGCGCCCGGACGATGGTCCGGCAGTCACGGATCACCCGCTCCTTCAGGGCCGGGGCGAGGTAGTCATCATCGGGGACGTACTTGCGGCCCTTGGGGTCGTAGGGCATGACCAGGATCTCCTCCTGGCCCAGGCACATGCAGCGCACGAACTGCTGGAAGTGGATGAATTCCTGCGCCACCATGGTGAGCAGCGCGGACTGGTCGTAGTTCCGCAGCAGCTCCTCGAGGGTGTGGCAGACGTAGACGTCGCGCCAGCCGCCGCCATGCGCGTCCTTGAGGATGCAGGGAAGACCGATCTCCCGGACCAGCCCCTCCCAGTCGATCAACTGCAGGTTCTTGAGGCTCTCCTCGTGGACGATCCCCTTGACGTACTCCTTGTTGGGGAGCGCGTAGGTCTTGGGGCTGGCCACGCCCAGCTTGGTGATCAGCCCGGCGCCGAAGAACTTGTCATCCGCGGTCCACATGAAGGGGTTGTTGACCACCGCCACCCCCTCGAGCACGCACTGCTTCAGGTACGTCCGGTAGAACGGCACCTCGTGGGAGATCCGGTCCACGATCACGTCCCAGGGACAGGGCTGGTCCATCCGGACGGCGCCGATAGACACCATCTCCGCCACCACCCCGGCGTCCCGGCGGTTCACCTCCTCGATGAACTTCGGGGGAAAGCTCCACTCCCGGCCAATGATCAGTCCGACACGTTTCGTCATGTGCGATCGAATCCTGGAATCAGGTTGAGGGACGGAAGGCCGGGCACCGCCGTTACCGCCGTTCCCGTCCGTACCGCCTAGTCGTGCCCCTGCAGGTACAGCCGCGCCATCCGCTCCCAGTAGGGCCAGTCGTGCGCCGAGCCGTCCCACACCCGGAGCGCGTTGCCGATCCCCTTCTGCCACAGGATGGCCGAGAAGTCGTGGTTGTTCTGGTACATCGGGTCGTCCCGGCCGATCACCAGGATGATGTCCTGGCGGCGGAATGCGTCGAGCCGCGCGGGATCATGCTCGTTGGGCATGAACTGCATCGGGTTGACCTGGTACACATTGCCGTCCTGGTACCCGCCGGTCATCCGGGTGATGCCGTACAGGCCGCTCATGCCGAGGATGCGGTGCACCGATTCGGGGTACTTGAGCCCGAAGGTGACGGCATGGCTGGCGCCCAGCGAGGCGCCGGTGGCGATGACGAAAGGATTGGGATTGCGCCAGGCGGAGAAGGGCAGCGCCTCCTCCTGCACGTAGCGATAGTACTGCACGTGGGTCCAGGCCCGGTGCCCCGGCGAGCAGGCCTCGTTGCCCCAATTCTCATTGTGCGGCTGGTCCAGGCAGTACAGCTGGAGCCAGCCGTTCTCGAGGTGGTCCTCCAGCACCTGGTGCATCCGGCGGTCGGGCCACTCCGCATGGGTGCCCATGCTGGTGGGAAAGACCAGCACCCGCGCGCCGGCGTGTCCGATGACCTGCATGGTCATCTCACGCCCGAGATGCGGGCTGTGCCAGGAGACCGTTTCGTGATGCATGTGGGGAGGACGGGGATCGGGGGTTCGGGTGGAACGGGCGGTCCCCGTTCCAGACCGGGGACAATCTATCCCGAATCGGCCGTTCCTCCATGCCCCCCCTCCCCCCTACCTTTCCGCCCATGCCCAACCCGATCCGTTTCGTCTTCGGCGTCCACCTGCATCAGCCGGTGGGGAACTTCGACTCGGTCTTTGAACAGCACCTGGCGGAGGTGTATCGCCCCTTCCTTGAGAAGGTGGACGAACGCGGGTTCCTCCCGGTGGTGCTGCACCTGTCCGGGCCGCTGCTCGAGTGGCTGGAGCGGAAGGGAGGGGACTACCTCGACCTCGTGGGCCGGCTGGCGGCGGATGGCAAGGTGGAGCTGCTCTGCGCCGGGATGTACGAGCCGGTGCTCGCGGCCCTGCCCCGGCAGGACCGGGTGGAGCAGATCGGCTGGCTGCGGGATACGATCGCCCACCGGTTCGGGGTGAACGCGACCGGGCTCTGGCTCACGGAGCGGGTGTGGGAGCCGGATCTCGCGGCGGACCTGGCGGACGCCGGCGTCCGCTACGCCCTGGTGGACGACCGCCACTTCCTGGTGAGCGGGTTCGAGCGGGACCGCCTCCACGCGCCGTACATGACCGAGCATGACGGGCGCCAGCTCGCGCTCATCCCGATCGACGAACGGCTGCGCTACCTGATCCCCTTCCGCCCCCCCGCCGAGACCGCGGCCTACCTGCGGGACCTGGCGGCGCGGGGGCAGCCGCTCGCGGTCCTGGCGGATGATGGGGAGAAGTTCGGCGGCTGGCCGGGGACCCGGAAATGGGTCTATGAGGACGGCTGGCTCGACCAGTTCCTGAGCACCATGGCGGCGCTGGTGGACGGCGGCGAGGTGCTGCTCACCACCTGCACTGAGGCGCTGACGGCCGTCCCCACGGCGGGGCTGGCGTACCTCCCCACCGCCTCCTACCGGGAAATGGAATCCTGGTCGCTCCCCGCGCCGGCCGCCCGGCGGCTGCACGCCCTGGAGCGGGAGCTGGGGGACGAGCGCCTGGCCGGCCCCGAGGGGGCGCTAGTCCGCGGCGCGCACTGGCGGAACTTCATGGTGAAGTACGTCGAGGCCAACCGGATGCACAAGAAGATGCTGGCCCTCTCCGCGCTCTGCCGCGCCGCGGGAAACCCGCACGAGGCCCGCCGGGCCGTGGGGCGGGCCCAGTGCAACGACGCCTACTGGCACGGGGTCTTCGGCGGGCTCTACCTGCCGCACCTGCGGGACGGCATTTGGCGGGAGCTGGCCCGGGCCGAGCAGCTGCTCCGCGCGGGGGAGGGGCTGGCCTGGGAGCGTCGGGACCTCGACGCCGATGGCCACGAGGAGCTGTGGATCCACGACGCCACCTTCTCCGCCATCCTGAGCCCCGCCCGGGGCGGTGTCATCGAGGAGTACACCGTGTTTGAGCACGGGATCAATTACGCCAATACCCTCACCCGGATGCGGGAGGGGTACCACGAGGCCCCGGCCGGGCTGGAGCCCCGAGTCTCCCATCACGACGCGGGCGGCGCCCCCAGTATCCACGAGCTCGAGGAGCAGATGCGGCAGAACGAGTTGCCGCCCCTCGACCCTGAACCCCGCACCCTGATCCGGGAGCGGGGCCTCGATGCCCTGGTGGACCAGGCGATGTTCGAGCGCGGAGACTACGATCCCACCTGGTCGGTTTCCCGCACCCGGCTGGGCCTGGAGGTGGATCGGGAGGGAGCGGGCGTGGTAGTCCGGTTCCGCGCGGTCGAGGCCGGGGTACCGGTTTTCGAGAAAAGCTATCACTTCCGGACCGGCGGAGGCATCGTCGCCGAGTACCGCTGGCATCCGGCGGCCATCGGGCCCGAGTCACGCTTCGCCGCGGAGGTGAGCTACGGCGGCCCCATGGAGATCACCGCCGAACCCTCCGCCGCGGCCTGGACCTACGGCATCGTCACCGTGGCCAAGTCGGAGAAGGAGCTGGAGCGGACCCTGCAGGGCCGCGCGGCCTGCTTCCTCTGGCCGGCCGCAACGGGCCAGGCGCGGCTGGAGCTGATCCCCGGAGGGCGGTAGGGCGGAACGAGTCTACCTCCAATCGCCCAATTGCCCTACCCGTATCTCGTCTCCGCCTCCAGCACCGCGATGGCCTGCTGGTAGAGTGCGTCGGCCTCGGCGTGACTGTTCCCGATCGCGGTGAGACCCACCTTGCCATGCTGGGACAGGGCCCCGATCATGTGGAACAGCACCCCCGTCTCCGTCCGGTGGCTGAAGCCCAGCTGGTTGTACGTGATGAAGTCGATCACGTCCTCGGGCAGGAGGCCGTGGTAGCGCTGCGAATGCAGGTTGTCGGTGGCCCGGTAGTACTTGTGCCGGCCGCTGGCCGACCGGTAGAGGGCACTTGCCGGATCCAGCCCGCCGCCGCAGAGGAAGCGCAGCGCCAGGAACGGATGGGTGGTCCCGCCCAGCCGCAGGTTGATCTCGATCGCGAAGAGCTGCCACGGCATCCCCGGCGCCTCCCGCCGCGCCATGAAATCCACCCCGTAGCGACTCACCACCCCCCGGGCCGCGAGCGCCCGGCCTACCGCCGCCCCCGCCTCCTGCACCGCCAGGCGGTAGTCATCCGCCGCCGGGAAGCGGCAGCCCAGGAAGACCTGTCCCGTCTCGTGGTCCAGGATCTGGTCGTGCGTGGAAAGCGGCAGCACCTCGCCATCGGGGCTGGTCCGGAGCTGGGCGCTGGGGGACCGGGTCTCCCCCCCCTCGATGAACTCCTCGACGATGCCCCCCATCTCCGCCAGCTTCACGAAGAACCGCTCCCGCCGTTCCCCGTGCGCCACGAAGCGGATCCGCCGGAAGGCCCGTTCGAGGGACAGCCGGTCCTCCGCCATGGGATACCGGAGCACCGCGTTCCCCTCCCCGGAAAAGCCCTCGTTCAGCTTGATGACCGCGTGCCGGAGCCCGGGCCGGGCGCGGCGGAGGTGGTAGAGGGCATCCAGGACGTCCCGCTCGCTGCCCAGGTCCTCGAAGCCGTACGGCGCGGGGACGCCGGCGTCGCGGAAGAGCTTCCGCCCCCCCGACTTGTTGCCGAGCGGCGCCAGCGCGGGGTCGGCGCCGTTGAGCGGGATGCCGAGCAGCACCGCGAGCTTCCGCTCGAGCGGGGTGGCGGTGAAAACCGAGAGGTAGGCGCAGGCGGGATCGGGGATGGCGGCCCGGATCCGCTCGATGAGGCGGGGCCGCTCCAGGATCTTCTCGGTCAGGCAGCGCGGCGAGCAGTCGTAGGCCGAGAGCATCGTGAGCCGGGCGCGGGCGTGGCTGGCCGGGATGCCGAGCAGGAGGTTGAGCAGGTAGTCCAGGATCATCGGGTGGATCGGCTGGCTGGTCACATAGACCACGCGGGCCCGCGGGTTGCGCAGCCGGATGAGCAGGAAGAGGAGCCGCTCCTCGTAGTGGATGGCCCCCTGGAGCTGGGTCAGTTCCCGCTGGTCCAGGGTGAGGGAGGGGACCACCACCGTGGTGCAGGGGGCGTCCTCGTCATGGGCGAGCAGCCGCCAGACGTCGCGCAACCGCGGCTTGAGCCGCTCGAACTGGGCGAGTTCCTCCTCAAGCGTGAGCTGGCTGGCGAACGGCGGATGAGGGATCACGGCCGGCCCCGCGGGGGAGAAAGGATCGGGGTGATCCGCGGCCCCGACGACCGGTTGGTCGTCACGGTTGCCACGGATCACCCCTACCCTACGGCACCGCCTTGCCGGCCAGCGTGAGGCGCGGATGAAGAGGGGTTCAGGTCCTCCCTACGGGGTGAACTGCTCCTGCTTCGGCTCCACCCGCATGATCCAGAGGCCGGTGTTGATATCGGGGACATACATGATCCCGTTCTTCACCACGACGCCCCAGGCAAAGGGGGAGCGGGCCCGGGCGCCCATGGAATCGGCGGTCCAGATCCAGCTGATCTCGCGCCCCTGGCGCAGCAGGTCGCCCTTGAGCTCGCCCGAGATGTCGAGCACCCGGGCGCCGCCATGGTAGTTGCCGAGGTAGAGCGTGTCGCCCTCCACCCAGACGTTGTGCACCCCGCCGTCGGTGGGCTCGTACCACGCCACCTTCTTCGGATGGGCGATGTCGGAGACGTCAATGACGTGCAGCTTGCCCCAGGTCAGGTCGTTGCCGTCCTCGAGCCCGCGGGAGGCGCGGGAGGCGTACACCTCGTCCCCCACGAAGACGTACTTCCCCGCGCGCCAGGCGGTGTGGGTCCCCCGGGCACCCAGCCCGTAGAGCTGGTCGATCCGGGCGTACTCCTCGTTGAGGTCGTACTTGAACTGCGAGACCAGCACCGGCTTCGCGGGACTCCCGCCCTTGATCCCGTTCCCCACGTCCAGGATGATGAGCCCGTCATTCCAGTAGGAGAGGTACGCCAGCCCGTCCTGCACGGCGATATCATGGACGTAGCGCCCCACCTCGGTCTGCTCGGTCTGCCACCGGGCCACTTCCTTCGGATGGTAGGGATCCCGGATGTCGATCACCCGCATCGAGCCGGTGGCGTCGTCGGTGATATAGGCGTGGCCCTGGTACACGTAGCTGGAGTGCACCCCACCGGTCACCGTCTCGGTGTAGTCGGCGATCACCTTCGGGTGGCAGGGGTCGCTGGCCTCGAAGACCTTGAGGCCGTTCTTCCGGTTGCTGGCGCCCTCGCGGGAGAAGACGCCGTACTTCCCGTCCTCGGTGGTCATGATGTCGTTGACGATCTGCGCGTCCACCATCATCGAGTCCACGATGGTCGGGGCGCGGGGGTTCTCGACATTGATCACGTACACCCGGTCGGCGATCGTGGACATGTACGCGCAGGTACCGCTCGGGTGCACCCAGATCTCGGCCCCGCGGAACTTGAGCGGCACCCGGCCCAGCACCTCCATGCCGCGGGTCACGCGCCGGAGGGAGACCGTGACTACCGCGTCGGCGGTGAAGTTCCCCGCCGTGGCGGTCACCGTGTAGCGGCCGGGCCGCTCCGCCACGAACGCGCCGGCGTCGTCGATGGTGGCCACGCCCTCACCCCCCGCGACTGACCAGCGCACCGCGAACCCGCCGACCTCCCGCCCGGTGGCGCTCCGCCCAGCCGCCCGGAACCGGATCACGTCGCCGGTGCGGGCCTCGGAGCTTCCCGGTTCCACCTCCAGCCGGGAGAGTGCGGCCGGGATCACCTGCACGGCCAGCGTCGCGCTGGCGGTCCCCGCCCGTCCCGTCAGGGTGGCGCGGCCCGGGGCCACGGCCCGGAGCCGGCCGTCGCTGGTCACCTGCGCCACCCGGCTGTTGCTCGAGGTCCAGGCCACCGGGTCGTCCCGCCGGTCGTTCTCCGCGCTGTAGGCGGTAGCGGACAGTGTCAGGCGGCTCCCAACCAGGAGCGGGCCGGCCAGGGCCGGCAGGGCCACCCGGGCCGGACCGCCCGGGAGCACCCGCACCCGGGCGAAGCCGAACGCCGGCCGGGGCATCCCGGCCACGGAGGCCGCGGCGGTGACCTGGATGTACCCCTGGTAGCCGCCGGTCACGACGCCGGTCGAGTCCACGTCCCCCTCGCCGCCCCCAAACCACTGGATGCGCGCGCCGGGCACCGCCTGCCCGGAGGCATCGAGCGCCCGGGCCGACAGCTGCAGCGTCTGGCCCACGGTCACTTCAGGGGTCGCGGGGGTCACCTCCACGCGGGCGATCGGCGTCTGGGCCGGGGTCTGCATCAGGGCAAGGAGCAGCGTGATCATGGGGAACATCCCACCTGGCGGGTCGAGGGGTCGGGGGCCGAATCGAGGGGAATCGGGAAACGATACGCCACAAATGTAGCGCCGGATTCAGCCCGCCGCCGTTCGTGCAGCCGGGAACGTCCCCCGTCCCCGGCGCTTTCCCCTCCGGTCGCGCGGCTTATCTTTCCGCCCCATGGCCACGACCCTCCCCGCCCAGGTCACGCTGGGCCTGGTGCAGATGCGCATGACCGCCGACCCGGAGGCGAACTTCGCCGCCGCCGTCGCCCGCATCCGCGACGCCGCCCGCCGCGGCGCGCAGGTGATCTGCCTGCCGGAGCTGTTCCGCAGCTACTACTTCTGCCAGACGGAGGACCACGAGTTCTTCAAGCTGGCGGAGCCGGTCCCCGGCCCCAGCACCGAGCGGCTCGCGGCCCTCGCTGGCGAGCTGGGCGTGGTGATCATCGCCTCGCTGTTCGAGAAGCGGGCGGAAGGCCTCTACCACAACACCACCGCGGTGCTGGACGCCGACGGGCGCTACCTCGGCAAGTACCGCAAGATGCACATCCCCGACGACCCGAACTTCTACGAGAAGTTCTACTTCACCCCCGGCGACCTCGGCTACCGGTCCTGGGACACCCGGTTCGCGAAGGCCGGCGTGCTGATCTGCTGGGACCAGTGGTACCCCGAGGCGGCCCGGCTCACGGCGCTCACCGGGGCGCAGATGCTGTTCTATCCCACCGCGATCGGATGGCTGGTGCCGGAGAAGGCGGAGTACGGCGCCACCCAGCAGCAGTCGTGGGAGACGATTCAGCGCAGCCACGCGATCGCCAACGGGGTGTACGTCGCCGCGGTGAACCGGGTGGGCCTGGAGCCGGGCCCCAACCAGGGGATCGAGTTCTGGGGCGGCAGCTTCGTGTGTGCCCCGAACGGCGAGATCCTCGCGAAGGCGGGCACCGGCGAGGAGACGCTGATCGTCCCGATCGACACCCGGAAGGTGGACTTCGCCCGCACCCACTGGCCCTTCCTCCGGGATCGCCGGGTCGAGTCCTACGGCGACCTCACCCGCCGCTACATCGACTGACCCCACGGAAACGGGGCGGGCCGCTCGGCCCGCCCCGCCCTTCCACTCGTCCCCTTCGCCCGCTGGCTCAGGGCTGGCCGGCAACCCAGCCATCGTTGAGGGTCTTGAGGAACGCCACCACCGCCAGTTCCTGGTCGGGGGTGAGCCCCAGGTCGCCCAGTTCATCGGTGTTCACGTTCTCGGTGACCTCGGGCGCCGGCCAGCAGTTGACCCCGAACACCGGCGACGGGGTCGTCTCGCAGGCGGGGAGCACGTCACGAGTATTGTAGAAGTGCACCACCTCATCCAGCGACTTGAAGGCGCCATTGTGCATGAACGACTTGGCCAGGCCGGGCCGGGCGCGCTTGTCGAGGTTGCGCAGCGTCGGCACCTTCATCTTTCCCCACTCCCCCGGCTGGTTGAAGAAGCCGCCCACGCCCAGGTCCCGGAACAGCGGATTGGTGCGGGTGATCGGGTTCTTCGGGTTGGCCGGCACCCCGATGTTGTCGTAGGTGAAGTCGGTGAAGAGCGCCTTCGCTCCCGCGGAGGGATGGCAGGCGGAGCAGTTGGCCCGGGTGTTGAACATCGCGAAGCCGCTGGCTTCCAGCGGGGTGAAGGTCGCCTGGCCGGCCAGCACCGCGTCGTACTTGGAGCTGAACTGGTTCACCTCGGGCGAGTGCTCGAAGGACGCGATGGCCCGGCCCATCTTGTCGTACTCGAGGAGCATGAGGGCCCGGTCGGCATCACTCAGGGGAACCGTGATGCCCTCCTGGGTGCAGAGAGCATCGGTGTTCGCGGGGAAGCCGATCTGGAGCACCGCGGTGCCGAACGCCTGACGATACAAGGCATGATACGAACCATGGGCGGCGCGGTACACCGCGCACGCCGGGTCGGGAAGCGCCTGCTCCACCGGATTCACGAACGGCCCCAGCGCCTGCTCCGCGGCCGGAATGCCGAGCCGCTCGCCGGTGGCCCGGCCATCCCAGAAGTTGCCCCCGACGTAGGTGCCATCCTCCGCATTGTAGGAGATGATCGGCGACAGGGTCGCGTAGGCCGCGCTGGGCGGGCGGCGGCTGCCGAACCGGTCCCGGACCGAGCCGGGCATCACGGCCCCGTTGGCGTTGATGCGGCTCTCCGGCGAGGAGAATCCCCACGCGGCGTCGTGGCAGGACGCGCATGACTGGTTGCGGTTGAGCGAGAGGTTCTGGTCGTGGAAGATCGCTTTTCCCACCGCGACCAGGCTGCCCTTGAGCGCGGCCTGCCCATCGGCGGCCGTGGCACCCCCCGACGCGGGATTGGTGAGATCCGTGCCGCAGGCGCCGAGTGCGAGGGTGAGGGCGATGGCCGTGAGTGCCGGACGCCGGGTGGACTGCGGCATGACGCCTCCGAAGGGGGTGGGACCTGGCTGCGCTGGATCTGGGCTGCACACCCGTTGCGGCTCCGCGGAATGGAGAGCGGGGTGTGTGGGTATTCATGAATGCAGCGATCGTACCGTTTCGGGGCGGTCGATTCCGCCCGGGGGCGGGAGCCGAGTAAAGCCCTCAAGAAATTGCGCTACATACGCTTACACGATTGCCACCGAAACGGGGGTTGGCGTGCGTCCGCGCCAGCCGTTGTGGCTGCGCAACAGAATCGGGCGGACCTGAGCCGGCCGCTTGTGGCACGGGCCGGGCCGGTTGACCTTTCCGCCCGCGCTTACCTCTACTTCGAGACCATGACCCGCTCTTCCCTCGCCTCCCAGGGGTTCCGCATGCCGGCCGAATGGGCCCGGCACCGCGGCACCTGGCTCAGCTGGCCCCACCGGGAGTCCTCCTGGCCGGGGCGCTTCGCCCCGGTCCCCGCCGTGTTCGTCGAGATCGTCCGCCACCTGCTGCCCCGGGAGGAAGTGCACATCAACGTGACCGGCCCGGAGATGGAGGAGTCGGTGCGGGGGCTGCTCATGGCCGGCGGGGTGACGGGCCGGGTGCAGTTCCATCACCATCCCACCAACGACGCCTGGTGCCGGGATCACGGCCCCATCTTCGTGCAGCGGGAGACCGCGTCCGGCCGCCGCGAGGAGGTCATCGTGGACTGGGGCTTCAACGCCTGGGGCGGGAAGTACCCGCCATTCGACAGCGACGACGTGGTGCCCACCCGCATCGCCCGGCGGTTCGGCATCAAGGTGGTGAGCCCCGGGATCGTGATGGAGGGGGGAAGCATCGACGTCAACGGGCGGGGAACCCTGCTCACCACCGAGAGCTGCCTGCTGAATCCCAACCGGAACCCCGGCCTCACCCGGGAGCAGATCGAGGGCTACCTCCGCGATTACCTCGGGGTCACGAAGATCCTGTGGCTGGGCGACGGCATCGAGGGGGACGACACCGACGGCCACGTGGACGACCTGACCCGCTTCGTGGACGAGTCCAGCGTGGTCACGGTGGTGGAAGAGGATCCCCGCGACCCCAACTACGCCCCCCTCCGGGAAAACCTCGAGCGGCTGCGCCGGATGAGCGACCAGGACGGCCGCCCGCTCCGGGTGCTGACGCTCCCGATGCCGCCGGCGATGTACCAGGACGACCAGCGGCTCCCGGCGAGCTACGCCAACTTCTACATCGCCAATGGGGTGGTCCTGGTTCCGGCCTACCATCCACCGACCGACGCGATCGCGCGGGAGACGCTGGCCCGCTGCTTCCCGGGCCGCGAGGTCCGGATGGTGGACTCACGCGACCTGGTCTGGGGCCTGGGCAGCTTCCACTGCGTCACCCAGCAGTGGCCGGCGCTCGCCCCATGACGCCGCCGGTCTTTTCCGGGGAATGGGCAAGCGCCTGCGGGGCGGCGCTCAACCAGAACCCCGCCTACCGGGCGGCCGCCCGAGACTGGGAAGGGGCGGTCCTGCTGCGGCTGACTCCGGCGGACGGAGCGCAGGGAGCCCAACTGGTGTACTTCGACCTCTGGCACGGGGAGTGCCGGGCGGCGCGCGCCGCCACCCCGGAGGACGAAGCGCTGGCGCGCTACGCGATGAGCGGGACGGCGGACGGCTGGCGGCAGGTGCTGACCGGCAAGGTGGCGCCGCTCATGGCCCTGATGACCGGCAGGATCAAGCTCACCCGGGGCGTGCTGGCGGAGCTGCTGCCGCATGTGAACGCGGCGAAGGAGCTGGTGCTCACCTTCGCGACGGTGCCGGCCACCTACCCCGACTGAGCCCCGCCGGTCCCGGACACGCAACCGGGGCCGCATCGCTGCGGCCCCGGCTGGTGCTGCGGTGCGGGAACGGCCCGCCGCCTACTTGAGGAACAGCATCTCGCGATAAGTCGGCAGCGGCCAGAGCTCCGCGGCCACCTGGGCCTCGAGCGCATCGGCGAAGGTGCGCACCTGGGCCATCGCCGGCTTGACCTTGTCCCGGATCCAGGCGGCGTGCCGGGCCGGGTCGTCGTCGTGGTGGCCGGCGACCTTTTCCAGCGTGGCCAGCGACTCCTGCAGCCGGGAGACGAGGTTCACGAACTCGCCCAGCGAGGCCACGGTGTCATTGCACTTGACCCCGGCCGACTCGGTGGCCGTCACCGCCTCCGCGATCCGCTGCTGGTAGGCCAGCGCCGCCGGCAGGATCTGGGTCCGGCCGATGGTGACCATGGTCTCGGCCTCGATCGCCAGCTCCTTGTTGTACTTCTCGTAGGCGATCAGCAGGCGGCTGTCGTACTCCGACTTGTTGAGCACGCCGTACTTCTTGAACAGGTCGCTGTACTTCCGCGCCTTCAGGGCGGCGAGGGCATCCACCGTGTCCCGCAGGTGCGGCAGCCCGCGCCGCCCGGCCTCCTCATGCCATGCATGGGAGTAGCCGTCCCCGCCGAAGATCACCCGCTTGTGCTGCTTCACCAGCTTCTTGAGCAGGGCCATCGCCGCGCCCTGCACCCGGGCGGGCGTCGGGGTCTTGCCCACCGCCCGCTCCAGCTCGGTGGCCACCACGTCCAGCGACTCCGCCACGATGGTGTTGAGCACCGTGTTGGGGAAGGCGATGGACTGGCTCGAGCCCACCGCGCGGAACTCGAACTTGTTGCCGGTGAAAGCAAAGGGGCTGGTGCGGTTGCGGTCCCCGGAATGGCGCGGCAGCATGGGCAGGGTGCTGGCGCCGAGGTCGATCGTGCCGCCCTTCAGGGTGCGCTTGAGCTGGCCCTTCTCCACCTGGTCCAGGATGTCCTGCAGCATGTCGCCGAGGAAGATGGAGATGATCGCCGGCGGGGCCTCGTTGGCGCCGAGCCGGTGGTCGTTGGCCGCCGACGCGATCGAGCCGCGCAGCAGCTCGGCATGGATATCCACCGCCCGGATCACGGAGCAGAGGAACACCAGGAACTGCAGGTTGGTGTGGGTGTCGTCCTGCGGGTCCAGCAGGTTGTGGCCCTTGTCGGTGGCCATCGACCAGTTGTTGTGCTTGCCCGAGCCGTTCACCCCGGCGAAGGGCTTCTCGTGCAGGATGGCGGCCAGGCCGTGGCGCGGGGCCACCCGGCGCAGCGTCTCCATGGTCAGCATCTGGTGGTCGCTGCCGAGCTGGCTCATCTCGAAGATCGGCGCGATCTCGTACTGCGCCGGGGCCACCTCGTTGTGCCGGGTCTTGACCGGCACGCCCAGCGCCCACAACTCCCGCTCCACCTCCGCCATGCAGGCGAGCACCCGGGCCGGGATGGTCCCGAAGTACTGGTCCTCGAGCTGCTGCCCCTTGGGCGGCTTGGCGCCGAAGAGGGTCCGGTTGCAGATCACCAGGTCGGGCCGCTTCCAGAACAGCTCCCGGTCGATCAGGAAGTACTCCTGCTCCGGGCCTACCGTGGTGAAGACCCGGGTGGCGCCGTGGCTGGTGCCGAAGATGTTGAGGATCCGGAGCGCCTGCTGCGACAGCGCTTCCATGGAGCGGAGCAGCGGGATCTTGGTGTCCAGCGCCTCGCCGGTCCAGGAGACGAACGCGGTCGGGATGACGAGGGTGACGGTGCCGGTGCCGCGGACGAGGAACGCCGGGCTGGTCACGTCCCAGGCGGTGTAGCCGCGGGCCTCGAAGGTCGCGCGGAGGCCGCCCGACGGAAAGCTGGAGGCGTCCGGCTCGCCCTGGACCAGCTCATCGCCGGAGAAATTGAAGATCACCCCGCCCTGGCCATCGGGGGAGATCATGCTGTCGTGCTTCTCGGCCGTGAGGCCGGTCAGCGGCTGGAACCAGTGGGTGTAGTGGGTGGCCCCGTTCTCGATCGCCCAGTCCTTCATGGCGTTCGCGACGACATCCGCGACACCATGGTCGAGAGGCGCGCCCTGGTCAATCGTCTTGATCAGGCGCTTGAAGACGTCTTTGGGGAGCCGCTGACGCATCACCGCACGGGAGAAAACGTCGCGGCTGTACAATGCGTCCACGGGTTCGAGCTGGCCGCTCGCTGCAGGGGTGATCACCGGGGGGGGCCCTCAGGCAAAGGTGTCGCGCACGGGGGCGCGGACTGGCGGCCGGGAAGATAACCAGCGGAACCGGCGGAACAAGCGGAGCGCCGGACCCCTCCGGCCCCCTATTCCATGGCCGGCTGGAGCAGCCCTCCGCGAGCCACGCCGACGGTCGCCCGGAGCGTCGGGACGTCGCCCTGGGCGTCGAATGCCACCGTCCCGACCACCCCCTCGTAGGGGGCCCGGTCCCCCCCGACCGCCGCCAGCCCCTCCCGGACCCGCTCCCGAGCGGTTCCCTCCCGCTCCAGCACCTGGGCCAGCAGGTGCACCGCGTCATAGCTCGCCGCCGCGCCCTGATCCGGCGGCCCCGCCTCCGGGAAGGCGCGCCGGTAGGCGGTCACGAAGGCCCGATTCCGGAGGTGCGGGGCGCCGATGATGTACCCCGAGACGACGAAGGTCCCCTCCATGGTCACCGGCTCGGTTCGCTCCGCCCCCACCATCCCGTCCCCAGCCAGGATGGGCAGGGTGAGCCCCGCCGCCCGGATCTGGGCCACGACCCGGAGCCCCTCCCCCTGGTTGGCCGCGAGCACGATGGCATCCACCCGCCGCTGCCGGACCATGCGCGCCAGGTAGTGGCGCACGTCCGGGTCATCGGCGAGGAAGGGATCGGCCTCTTCCACCTTCCCGCCCAGCCGCAGGAACTCGGCGGTAAAGGTCTGGCGGAAGCCCCGGCCGTATTCGTCGTTGACATACAGCAGCGCCACCCGGCCGAGCCCGCGCTCCAGCGCGAAGCTCGCGAGCGCCGCCCCGTAGGCCAGGTCGCTGGGGCAGAGACGGAAGGTGTACTCACCGGCTCCGGTGAGGAGCGGGGAGGATGCCGACGGGGAGAGCTGCACCACCGGGTCCCGGCCGCCGTTGTACACCGGGGCCGCGGCGAGGGTCAGCCCGGAATAGGCCCCCCCGATGACCGCCGATACGTCCGAGTCGTAGAAGCCCGCCGCGACGCCGACCGCGGAATCGCTGTCGGCGAAGTCGTCGCGCTCGACCAGTTCCAGCGCCCGACCGCCGATCCCCCCGGCGGCGTTGATCTCGCGGGCGGCCAGCCGGGCCCCGAGCACCATGGGGACGACGCCCGGCTCGGTCAGGGATAATGCCACCCCAAGGCGAACCGGCCCGGCCTCCTCCCGGCACGAGGAAGCCGCCAGCAGCGCGCACGCGACCGCGGCGCCCCGCGACCATCGCTGGGAGTGCGTCATTGGTATCCTGATGGGGCGGAAGTGTTAGCCGACCGGCTGCAAGCTAATCCAATCCGGCGCCGGCGCACCTGGCCGGCCGCCGGACTGAACCGCCGCCGCTACCTCGGCCCGCAGGCTCCGGGAACCGGCGGCGCGTGGGTGCCGGCCCAGTCGGCCGGGGGGAGGCCCAGGCAAGTGATCAGCGTGGCCGCAACGCTGGCCTGGGTCGCGGAGACGCCGGGCACCTCCCCGCGGTCCGGCGTCCGTGGGCCGATCACCGCGAGCCACATCGATTCGGAGCCCGGCACCCCCTCGCCGTGATCGGTCCAGTCGCGCGGGGTGTGGCCGCGCCCATGGTCGGTGGTGAGGATCAGGGTGGTGCGCCCCCGATACGCCGGAAGCGACTCCACCGTCCGCCACAGTTCCGCCAGGAAGCCGTCGAGGGCGTGCAGCGCATCGAGCACCCGGTCGTACCGCCGGGAGTGGGAGAGGTCATCGGTGTCGTTGAAGGCGAAGTACACCACCCTCGGGTCATGCTGGCGGATCCAGGCCAGTCCCAGCGCGCCGGTGAAGGCGTCGAGCCGGCTCCCCTCCCACAGGGCGAGGGCGCGGCGCTCCAGCTCGGTGAGCCGCTGCATCTCCGGGGTGCGGAGGTCCGCCGGGAGGGTGTCGTAGCCGGCATTCACGAACACGGCGCCCTCCCGGCTGGCGGCGTAGTGCCGGAAGTTCTCCCACGAACCGAACAGCGCCACCCGGTGGGCCGGGAGCCGCAGCCGGTCGCGCACATGCTCGAGGACGGTCTGGTGGGGGTAGCGGACGGGGTCGTTGGAGGTCACGTCCGGCTGGGCCTGCCCGGTGAGGAGTTCCTGGTAGCCCGGAGCGGAGAAGCCATGCGCGTTGGTGATCCGGACGGCGCCGCCGCGGGCGGGGTTCCCCAGGACCATGCCGCGCGGCGCGAGGGAATCCCAGAAGAACGGCATGACCGCGCGGCGGCGGGCCTCCGGCGTGTCGCGCCAGTAGTCGCGCCGCAGCCGCTTCAGGTCGTAGACGCCGCTGTCCTCCTCCCGGGCGCTCACCACGGTGTCCAGGCCGCCGAAGAACTCCTCGACCCGTACCCCATCGAAGGTGATGAGGATGACCCGGTCTCCGGGATCGGCCTGGGCGGCCAGGACGGAGGGGGAGAGGAGCAGGGCGGCGAGCGCGAGGTGGCGGGTCATCGGGAGTCGGTGGAATGAGGGGGGGAGAATGTAGCCCGGGCCGGGCGGGTGGGGAGCGCCGTTGTGGGATCTTGACAAATCTGGCGAAAATGTAAACGATTACATGCCTCTCAGCGCCGAGCCCAGATTCGGCGGTAGTTCCAGCTCGAAACAAATAACGATCACCCCGGCACCGGGACCCTGCACCACCCCGCCGCCGGCCTCACGGCCCACCGGGCCGAGCTCATGGCCACCATCAAGGACGTCGCCCGGCTGGCGGGGGTCTCCGTCGCTACCGTCTCCCGGGTCTACAACGACAGTCACCTCGTACGCGAGGATACCCGCGAGCGGGTGCGGCAGGTGGCCCAGCAACTGGGCTACAGCCCGCATGGCGCCGCCCGCAGTCTCATCACCAGCCGCACCCATACCATCGGGGTGCTGCTCCCCGATCTGTATGGCGAATTCTTCTCCGAAGTCATCCGCGGCATCGACCTCCGCTCGCAGCAGGAGGGGTTCCACGTCCTGGTCTCCAGCGCGCGGAACGACGGGCGCTCCCTCGAGTCCGCGCTCCGCTCGATGCGGGGCCGGGTGGACGGCCTGATCGTGATGTCGCCCGACATGGACGCGGGGGCGGGCCGGCGGGGACTGCCCGAGCGGTTTCCGGTGGTGCTGCTCAACTCGCCGCCCAGCGACAGCGGCTACGACAGCCTGGGCGTGGCGAACTTCGACGGGGCCTACGCCATGATCCGGCACCTTGCGGGGCTGGGGCACCGGCGGATCGCGATCATCCGGGGCGCGGAGCAGAACTTCGACGCCGCCGAACGGCTGCGCGGCTACCGCGCCGCGGTGGCCGAGCTCGGGCTCGAGGCGGACGCGGCGCTCGAGCTGCCGGGCGATTTCAGCGAGGCGGCGGGGCATGCGGCCGCGCGGCGGCTGCTGGCCCTGCCCCGCCGTCCCACCGCGGTCTTCGCCGCCAACGACGGGATGGCCATCGGCGCCCTCTCGGCAGTGCGGGAAGCGGGGCTCAAAGTGCCGGAAGACCTGGCGGTCACCGGCTTCGACGACATCCCGATGGCGCGCTACCTGGATCCGGCGCTGACCTCGGTGCACGTGGATATCACCGCGCTCGGCGCGAGCGCGACCGACTGGCTGCTGGCGACGCTCCAGGGACAGGAAGTGCCCGGGGCCCGCCGCGAGATGTTGCCCACGACCCTGATCGTGCGGCGCTCCTGTGGTGCGGGGGCCCCGGGGCTGGCGTAGGCGCGCACTCCGGTGCGCGCCCACGCCGGCCCCGGCCACCCCGTGCCGCGGTTCGATTCACCACCCCTGGAGGACGGCAGCATGATTTCCAGAACGGTAGGACGATGGCTGGGAGGGGCGCTCGTCGCGATCGGGCTCCTCGTCCTGGCGGCGGACGGTGTCACCGCCCAGACCACCACCGGCACGATCCGCGGCTACATCACCGCCGAAGGTGGCGGTGCCCTCGCCACCGCGGAGATCACGGCCCGCAATCCCGAGACCGGCGCGGTCCGCAGCACGACCAGCCGGGCGGACGGTTTCTACGTCCTCCCCGGCCTCAATCCGGCGCTGTATGAGGTCTCGGTGCGCCACATCGGGAACGCGCCGCAGGCGCGCCGGGTGCGGGTGCAGATCGGCGCGACCGCGATCGAGAACTTCGCGCTCTCGGCCCAGCCGATCGAGCTGGAAGAGGTGACCGCGATCGCGGCCGCCCCGGCGGTGGAAACGCGGACTTCGGAAGTGGCCACCAACGTGACCACGGAGCAGATCGAGCGGTTGCCCACGCCGAGCCGGAACTTCCTGGACCTGGCCGCGCTCGCGCCCGGCGTGAGCGTTGCCGAGGACCGGGTGAACGGGCAGTCCCGGAACTTCTCCAGCGGCGGCCAGCCGGCGACCGCCACCAACATCTTCATCGACGGCACCAGCCTGAAGAACGACCTGACTGGCGGGGGCGTCACCGGGCAGGACGCGAGCCGCGGCAACCCATTCCCGCGGAACGCGATCCAGGAGTACCGGGTCCTCAGCCAGAACTTCAAGGCCGAGTACCAGAAGTCCTCCAGCTCCGTCATCACCGCCACCACCAAGTCCGGTGGCAACACCTGGTCGGGGTCGGCCTTCCTCTCGTACCAGGACAAGGGACTGATCGGGCTCGACAGCTTCCAGATCCGGGACAAGAACAACAGCCCGGGCACCTTCAAGGAGCCCGAGTACTCCCGCTACTTGCTGGGCATCAGCGCCGGCGGCCCGCTGATCAAGGACAAGCTGCACATCTTCGGGTCGTACGAGGGGAACTACCAGGACCGGCAGAACCGGGTGACGATGACGCCGACGCCCACCGGGTTTCCGGCGCTCGACAGCGTGAACCTCTCGAGCTACAACGGCGCCTTCACCAGTCCGTTCCGGGAGTCGCTCTTCTTCGGCAAGCTGAGCTACGCGGTCAGCCCCAAGTCCACCGCCGAGCTCAGCTTCTCCAACCGGCACGAGACCGACGAGCGGGACTTCGGCGGGACCCGGTCGTTCCAGTCCGCCGTGAACTTCCGGAACAAGGTGTCCATCGGCCAGCTGCGCTACAACTTCTTCAGCGGGCCGTGGCTCAACGAGTTCAAGGTGGACCTCTCCCGGTTCCAGCGGAACCCGAGCCCCAACACCCCCGGGCTCGCCTCGCGGATCTACCAGTACAACAACACCGACAACCGGATCGGCAGCGACCTGAGCACCCAGGACTTCGTGCAGAAGCGGCTGGGCTTCCGCAACGACGTGACCTACTCCGGGTTCCAGGCCGGGGGCCAGCACGTGCTCAAGGCGGGCGTGTCGGTGGACTTCGCCGACTATGACATCGTGAAGGACAACGACGGCACCCCCCGCTTCATGTACCGGGACTCGGTCAACGGGCAGTCCTACGCCTTCCGGAGCCCGTACCAGCTGTTCTACGGCACCGGCAATCCCAACCTGCAGCAGAAGAACAACCAGATCGGCCTGTACCTGCAGGACGACTGGAGCCCCACCAGCCGGCTGACGTTCAACTTCGGCGTCCGGTGGGACTACGAAACGAACATGATCAACACCGACTACAAGACGCCGCAGAACGTGATCGACACCCTGACCCGCTACAACGACTCGCTGCCCAGCCCGCTCAACCTCAATCGCTACATCAGCACGGGCAGCAACCGGTCGCCGTTCGGCGGGGCGATCCAGCCGCGCCTCGGTTTCTCGTACGCGCTGGACGAGGACAACAAGACCACGATCTTCGGCGGCTTCGGCATCTATTACGACCGCACCCTGTTCGACATCTCGGTGGACGAGACGCTCAAGCTCTCGCACCCGACCTATACCATCAACTTCGCCCACCCCGACTCGGTGCCCGGCCCCGGGGAGGTGGCGTGGAATGATTCGTACCTGACCTCCAACCGGGCCGTGCTGGACCAGCTCACCGGCACCTTCGGCGTGCCGGAGGCGTGGCTGATCGACAAGGACATCAAGACCCCGAAGTCGCGGCAGTGGAACCTCGGCGTCCGCCGGGTGTTCGGGGACTTCAACGTCTCCGCCACCTACGCCGGCGTCCGCGGCGTGGATCAGGTCACGCTCAACTGGGCCAACTTCGGGCTCAACCCCGACGGCTCCTGCTGCACCAGCTTCAACCTGGCCACGCACGGGTTCAGCAACTTCATCTACTCCACCAACGACGGGAAAACCTGGTACGACGCGCTCCAGCTCCAGGTGGACCGTCCCTACCGTCGCAGCAGCGAAAGCTTCGGCTGGGGCGCCGGCCTGGCCGTGACCTACGCCGAACGCTCGGTGCAGGGCGTGGACGGGCTCGGGGATCTCTTCGCCTTCCCCAACACCCGGAACATCCCCAAGCACCCGGCCAACGACGAGAAGACCCGCGTCGTCGCCAACTGGATCATGGACATGCCCTTCCTGTACGGCATCCAGTTCGGCGGGCTCATCACCCTGGGCAGCGGCAGCCGGTCGGACGTGGGGTGTCCGGTGCGCTTCTGCGGCGCCGGCTATGAGCGTGGGGGATTCACGCCGAAGCGCTACAACTTCATCGTCCCGGGCGCCTGGGCCTACCGCATGGTGGACCTCCGGGTGCGCAAGGACTTCCCCAGCTTCCGGGGCACCACGCTGGGTATCACCGCCGACCTCTTCAACGCGTTCAACTTCCAGAACTTCGGGTGCTTCAACACCGGCTCCAAGACCGACCCGAATTTCGGCAAGGCGAGCTGCGTCGTGAGCGACGCGCGACGGTTCCAGCTGGGCATGGAATACAACTTCTAGCACCTCTCACCACCAGGCCGCGGGGCACCCTCGGGTGTCCCGCGGCGCTGCACCCCCGGGCAGGGGCCCGCATGCCATCCTTCCGCCTTCGCTTCGCCTTCCTGCTGCTGGCCGGTGCCGTCGGGTGCAGCCGGAGCCCGGCGCTCGGGCCCGATCCGGTTGTCTCGCCACGCCAGCAGGCGTTCCTCGACACCCTCGAGCGGCGCACCTTCGACTTCTTCTGGGAGCGCACCAGCCCGGCCACCGGCCTGACGCCCGACCGGTGGCCCAGCCAGAGCTTTTCGAGCATCGCGGCGGTGGGCTTCGCGCTGACCGCCTATCCCATCGGCGCCGAGCGGGGCTACGTCTCCCGGGCCGAGGCGGCGGGGCGGACCCTGACCACGCTGCGCTGGTTCTGGGCGGCGCCCCAGGGTCCCGCGCCCAGCGGCACCAGCGGGTACCAGGGCTTCTTCTATCATTTCCTGGACATGGGCTCGGGCCACCGGTTCGCGACGGTCGAGCTGTCCACGGTGGACACCGCGCTGCTGCTGGCGGGGGTGCTCTTCTGCCGGGAGTACTTCGACCACCCGGACGCGGCGGAGACCGAGATCCGCGCCCTCGCCGATTCGCTGTACCGGCGCACCAACTGGCAGTGGGCCCGCCGGGACCCGCCGCTGGTGAACATGGGCTGGAAGCCAGAGGACGGGTGGCAGCCGCTCAACTGGAACGGCTACAACGAGGCGATGCTGGTCTACATCCTCGGACTCGGCTCTCCCACCTTCCCGCTCGACCCCACCGCCTGGACCGAGTGGACGCGCACCTACCAGTGGGGCAGCTACTACGGCCAGGCCCATGTGGGGTTCGCGCCCCTGTTCGGCCACCATTACTCCCAAACCTGGGTGGACTTCCGCGGCATCCGCGATCCGTACATGCGGGGGCGCGGCATCGACTACTTCGAGAACACCCGGCGGGCCACGCTGGCGCAGCGGGAGTACGCCATCGCCAATCCGGACGGATGGCGGGACTACGGCCGCAACATCTGGGGCCTTTCCGCCTCGGATGGCCCGGCGGACGTGACCCTGCCGGTCAACGGCACCAGTCGTCGCTTCTTCACCTACGCCGCCCGCGGCGCCTCCTTCACCGAGGTGCGGGACGACGGCACCCTGGCGCCGACGGCGGCGGGAGGGTCGCTGCCGTTTGCGCCGGAAGTGGTCATCCCCGCGCTGGTGGCGATGCGGGAGCGCTACGGCGATGACCTCTTCGGGCAGTACGGCTTCCTCGACGCCTTCAACCCGACCTTCCAGTTTGCCACCGTCCCGCTCACCCACGGGCGCCTGGTCCCGGGGGTGGGGTGGTTCGACACCGACTATCTGGGCATTGACCAGGGACCGATCCTGGCGATGATCGCCAACTACCGGGACGACCTGGTCTGGAAGTACATGCGCCGGAGCCCCTATATCGTGCAGGGGCTGCGGCGGGCGGGGTTCACGGGCGGGTGGCTGGCCCCGTGAGGATGCGACGACTCGTTAGCATCGCCTGCGGGGCGAATCGCCTGCTCCCCGGGCGTGGGGTTGGCGGGGCCTGGCCACGCCCGGGGAGCAGGTGATGAGCCGCTGGCGCAACTGGCACAGTCTCGCCTGGGGCTGCCTGCTTCTGGCCGCCTGCGGCAGCAACGAAAGCGCAACGACGACCCTCCGCTTCTGGGCCTTCGGCCGCGAAGGCGAGGTCGTCCAGCAGCTGGTGCGCGACTTCGAACGCGAGCATCCCGGTGTCCGGGTCGAGGTGCAGCAGATCCCCTGGAGCGCCGCGCACGAGAAGCTCCTCACCGCGCACGTCGGGCACGCCACGCCGGACCTGGCCCAGCTGGGCAACACCTGGGTCCCGGAGCTGGTCACCCTCGATGCCCTGTTGCCCCTCGACAGCCTGCAGCGCGCCGCCGCCGACATGGACACCAGCGGGCACTACCCGGGGATCTGGGCCACCAACGTGGTGGACGGCCAGCTCTGGGGAATCCCCTGGTACGTGGACACCCGGGTGCTGTTCTACCGGAAGGACCTGCTGCTCAAGGCCGGCTACCGGTCCATGCCGGAGACCTGGACGGGATGGCGGGAGGCGATGCGCGCCATCCGGCGCCAGGGAGGAGCGGACAAGTACGCCATCTTCCTCCCCCTCAACGAGTGGCCGCCGCAGGCCATCCTCGGGCTGCAGCGGGGCAGCCCGCTCATCACCGCCGGCGGTCATGGCGCCTTTGGCGACAGCGCCTTCGCCGGGGCGTTCGACTTCATGCTCGGGCTCTATCGCGAGGGCCTCGCGCCGCCGGTCTCCAACACCGAAATTGCCAATCTCTATCAGGAGTTCGCCCGCGGGACCTTCAGCATGTACATCACCGGGCCGTGGAACCTGGGCGAGTTCCGCCGCCGGCTGCCCGACAGTCTCCAGCAGGCCTGGGCCACGGCTCCGCTCCCCGGTCCGACCGGGGCGGCCAGCGGGGTGTCGCTGGCAGGGGGATCGAGCCTGGTGATCTTCCGCGAGTCGCGGCACCCGGCGCTGGCGTGGGAGCTGATCCGCTTCCTGTCCCGGCCCGAGCAGCAGGTGCGCTTCTACCACCTGACCGGGGACCTCCCCGCCCGCCGGGAGGCGTGGGAGGATAGCGCGCTGGCCGGCGACTCCGCCGCCGCCGCCTTCCGGGTGCAGCTCACCCGCGCCGTCCCGACCCCGATGGTCCCCGAGTGGGAGCAGGTCACGACCAAGATCATGGACCAGACCGAGGCCGCGGTGCGCGGCGGGGTGTCGCCGGCGGAGGCGCTGGCGGCGCTGGACAAGGAGGTGGACCGGCTGCTGGAGCGGCGCCGCTACCTGCTGGCCCGGCCCCCGGTGGTGCGGCCGTGAGCCGGCAGGAGGAACGGGCCGAGGCGCGGGCGGGGTGGCTGTTCGTCACCCCGGCCCTCGCGCTGATCGCGGTGTTCTTCCTCCTGCCGGTGTGCGGCGCCTTCCTGCTCTCCTTCACCGACTTCGACATCTATTCCATCGGCGACCCGGGGAGCACCCGGTTCGTCGGGCTGGGCAACTTCGTCACCCTCTGGGAATCCCCGCTGTTCTGGACCGCGCTCCGGAACACCACCTACTTCGTGCTCGTGGGCGGCCCCCTCTCGGTGCTCGCCTCCCTGGTGGCCGCGGTCCTGGTGCACTCCAAGCTGGTGCGCCTCCGGCCGCTCTTCCGCAGCGCTTTCTTCGCCCCGTGGGTCACCACGCTGGTGGCGGTGGCGCTGGTCTGGCGCTTCGTGTACCACCCGCAGTACGGCCCGCTCAACGCCCTGCTGCAGGCGGTGGGGCTCCCGGCCATCGACTGGCTCGGGAATCCGGCGTGGGCCATGCCCGCGATCATCATCGTCTCGGTGTGGAAGAACTTCGGCTTCAACATGCTGGTCTTCCTCGCCGGGCTCTCCAACATCCCCGAGGAGCTGTACGAGGCGGCGGAGCTGGACGGCGCCGGCGCCTGGCGCCGCTTCCGGCATGTCACGGTGCCGATGCTCGGGCCCACCTTCGTGTTCGTCGGCGTGGTGACGATGATCGCGAGCTTCCAGATCTTCAGCGAGCCCTACGTGATGACCCAGGGGGGGCCGCTCAAGAGCACCCTCACCCTGATGCTCCTCATGTACGAGGAAGGCTTCCGCTGGTGGCGGCTCGGCTTCGCCACCGCCATCGCGGTGGTGCTCTTCCTGCTCACCCTGGTGGGCACCGTGATCCAGCTCCGGCTGCGCCGGGAGACGGTGCCGTGACCCGCCTGCTCCGCTCGGTCCTGCTGCACGCGCTGCTCCTGGTCGGGGCCGCCTTTGCCGTGGGGCCGCTCCTCTGGATGGTCTCCGCCTCGCTCATGGCGCCCGGCGAGGCGAATCACTCGCCCCCGCCCCTCTCCCCGGCGGCGCCCACGCTGGAGCACTACCGCGCCCTCTTCACCAACCAGCACCTGGGCCGGTACTTCCTGAACAGCCTGATCATCGCGGTCGGCGGGACCCTGCTCGGGGTGCTGATCACCGGGATGGCAGGCTACGCCTTCGCCAAGCTGCGCTTCCGCGGCCGCCGCCCGCTCTTCCGCGCCCTGCTCCTCGGCATGGTGGTCCCGGGCCAGGTGGCGATGCTCCCGATGTTCCTGCTGCTCCGGGAGATGGGGCTGATCAACACCCTCTTCGGGGCCATGATCCCGGTGCTGGCGCCGATCTACGGCATCTTCCTGGTGCGCCAGTACGCCCTCACCATCCCGGACGACCTGCTCGACGCCGCCCGGCTCGACGGCGCCAGCGAATGGCGCCTCTTCCGTACCGTCGTGCTGCCGGCCATCGCCCCGGTGCTCGCGACCCTGGGCGTCTTCACCTTTCTCGCCGCCTGGAACGACTTCCTCTGGCCGCTCATCGTCCTGAGCGACGACCGGCACTACACCCTGCCGGTGGCGCTGGCCAACCTGGCGGGAGAGCACGTCCAGGACGTGGAGCTCATCATGGGGGGCGCGGTGGTCACCGTGCTCCCGGTCTTCATCGCCTTCCTCTTCCTGCAGCGCTACTACATCCAGGGGATCATGGCCGGGAGCGTGAAGGGATGATCGCCGCGCTGCTCCTGCTGGCCACGCTGCCGGATACCACCGCCCCGCGGTTGCTGGACGACTTCGAGCACCCCGAGCGCTGGGAGGCGCGCCAGGCCGACGGGGTCTCGATCCGCCTCCGGGGAGATGCCGGGCACCGCGGCCGGGCGCTCCGCATGGACTTCGACTTTCAGGGTGGCGGCGGATACGCCATCGCCCGCCGGGAGCTGCCGATCGACCTGCCGGCCAACTACACCCTCAGCTTCTGGCTCAAGGGCGTGGCGGAGCCCAACACCCTCGAGTTCAAGCTGGTGGACGCCTCGGGAGAAAATGTCTGGTGGTATACCGAGCGGGACCGCGCCTTTGCCGGCGGCTGGCACAAGGTCACCATCCGGAGGCGCCAGATCAGCTTCGCCTGGGGGCCGCTGGGGGGCGGCGAGCTGAACCGCGCGGAAGCCCTGGAACTGGTGATCACCGCCGGGCGCGGGGGTGGCAAGGGCAGCGTCTGGTTCGACCAGCTGGAGCTGACGCCCCTGCCGGTGCTCGGCCCCTACGACCTGACTCCGGTGGCGACCGCCTGGGCCAGCCGGCAGGATGCCCCGCCCGCGCTCGCGGTGGACGGCGATACCCTCACCGCCTGGTGGAGCCGAGAGGTCCGCGGGACCGACGTCACCCGGACCCGGACCTTCACCCTCGACTTCGGGCGCAGCCGCGAGTTCGGCGGGGTCACCCTCCTCTGGCGGGCCGGAGGGAGTTCCACCAGCTACGATGTCCAGCTCTCCGACGATGGCCGCCGCTGGCGCACGGCGCGCCAGGTGCGTGGCGGGAACGGGGGCCGCGACGATCTCCTCCTCCCCGACAGCGATGCCCGCTGGCTGCGCCTCCTGTTCCTGGACGCGGTGCCGGCCAGGCAGTTTGTGCTCCGGGAGCTCATCGTGCAGCCGCTCGAGTTCGGCGCCTCCCGGAACGCCTTCTTCGAGCACCTGGCCCGGGACGCGGCACCGGGGGCGTTCCCCCGGTACTGGAGCGGCCGCCGCGCGTACTGGACGGTGGTCGGACTCGACAGCGCCGTCGAGGAGGCGCTCTTCAACGAGGACGGCGCGGCCGAAGCGGGCAAGGGGCTGTTCTCCCTGGAACCGTTCCTCCGGGACCGCGGCCGCACGTTCAGCTGGCATGACGTCCAGGCCACCCCCGCCCTCGCCGACGGCGCGCTGCCCATCCCGTCCACCACCTGGCGGGCCGAGGGACTCTCGCTCACCATCACGGCGTTCGCGATCGGCCCCGCCTCGCAGTCCACCCTGGTACTTCGCTACCGGGTGCGGAACGAAAGCCGCCTCCGCCGCACCCCGATCCTGTTCCTGGCGGTGCGGCCCTTCCAGGTGAATCCGCCGAGCCAGTTCCTCAACACCACCGGCGGCGCGGCGCGCATCGACAGCCTGCGCTGGACGGGCAAGCTGCTCCGGGTGAACGCGGACCGAAAGGTGATTCCGCTGGTCCCGCCGGGATCGGTGGGCGCCGCCACCTTCGACGCCGGGGAGATCGTCAGCCACATTCTCCGTGGCACCCTCCCCGCCCGGCTCGCCGCCCGGGACCCTGGTGGGTCCGCCTCCGCGGCCCTTGCCTGGCCGCTGGCGCTCGCTCCGGGTGACTCCAGCGACATCGCCGTCGAGGTTCCCCTCACGCCCGATGGCCGCCAGGCGCTCCCGGCAGGCGATCCGGCCATCGTGGCCCAGGCGCTGGACGAGACCGCGGGCTGGTGGCAGGAGGCCCTCGACCACACCCGGATCTCCCTCCCCGCCGCCGGCGACCACCTCGCGCGCACCATCCGGAGCACGATCGGGTGGATCCTCGTCAACCGGGATGGGCCGAGCATCCAGCCCGGCAGCCGGTCGTACGAGCGCTCCTGGATCCGCGACGGGTCGCTCACCTCCGCGGCGCTGCTACGCTTCGGCCACCCGGAGGTGGTGCGCGAATTCATCGAGTGGTACGCGCCCTTCCAGTACCCGAACGGCAAGGTCCCCTGCTGCGTGGACGCCCGGGGTGCCGACCCGGTGCCGGAGCACGACAGCCATGGCCAGCTGGTCTACCTCATCGCCGAGTATTGGCGCCATACCGGGGATACGCCGCTGGTGGAACGGATGTGGCCCCATGTCGCGGGGGCGGTGGACTACATCGAGGCCCTGCGGCAGTCGCGCCGCACGGCGGAGTTTCGGGAGGGCGACGGCCAGGACTTCTTCGGCCTGCTCCCCCCCTCGATCAGCCACGAGGGCTATTCCGCCAAGCCGATGCACTCCTACTGGGACGACATCTTCGCCCTGCGGGGCCTCGCCGACGCGGCCCTGCTCGCGCGGGTGAGCGGACGGGCGGAGGAGGCCGCGCGGTACGCCACGATGCGGGCCGAGTTCGAGGGGGATGTGGTGGCGTCGCTCGCGCGGGTCATGCGGCGGCACGGCATCGACTACCTTCCCGGCGCCGCGGACCTGGGGGACTTCGACGCGACGTCCACCACGGTGGCGGTGACGCCCGGCGACCTGGCCGGCGCCCTCCCGCCCGCGGCGCTCCGCGCCACCTTCGAGCGCTATTGGGGCCATGCCACCGCACGGCTGGACAGCGCGACGGCCTGGGACGCCTATACGCCGTATGAGCTGCGCACCGTCGGCACCATGCTCCGGCTCGGATGGAAGGACCGCGCGCTCGCGCTGCTGCGGATGTTCCTGGCGGACCAGGAGCCGGTGGCGTGGAACCAGTGGCCCGAAGTGGTGTGGCGCGACCGGCGGGCGCTCAAGTTCATCGGGGACAGCCCCCACACCTGGGTCGGCTCCGACTTCCTTCGCTCCGCCGCCGACCTGTTCGCGTACGAGGCGGAGGATGACAGCGCCCTCGTCGTCGGCGCGGGGATCGACCCCGCCTGGCTCGAGGACGAGGGCACCAGGGTGGAGCGGCTCGGCACCTGGTGGGGGCCGCTCAGCTACAGCGCGCGCCGCGAGGGGACGGCGATCCGCTTCCGGCTGGAGGACGGGGTCCGGGTGCCGGCCGGTGGGATTCGCCTGGCCCAGCCGCGGGATGCGGCCGCCAGCCGGGTGACGGTGGATGGCACGGCGGTCGTTCCGGACGCCGCGGGACGCATCATGGTTCGCCGGCTCCCGGCGGACATCGTGTTCGAATACTGATCTGGAAGGATGCCCGCCCGTGACTCCCTGCGCAGCGCTGCTGTCCAATGGCCGGTACCGGGTGATCGTCTCCGGCGCCGGCACCGGCGCGTCGTTCTACGGCGATCTCGCGCTCACCCGCTGGAGCCAGGATCCGACCCGCGATGCCGAGGGGGTGCTCCTCTACATCCAGGACCTCGACCGGGGGGAGATGTGGACGGCTGGCCGGGCGCCGGGCGCGCGCCTGCCTGATGATGCGGGGGCGGAGTGCGGCTACGGCCGCGCCCGCACCTGGCGTCATGACGGGGACCTGAGCACCCGCCTCGACGTGGTCGTGTCGCCGGGCGTGGACCGCGAACTCCGGATCCTCACGCTCTACAATCACGCCGACCGTCCCCGCCGGATGGCGGTGACCAGCTATGTGGAGGTAGCCCTCAATCAGCCCGCCGCCGATGCCGGTCACCCCGCCTTTTCCAAGCTCTTTGTCCAGACCGAACTCGACGCCGGCACCGAGACCCTGCTCGCGCGCCGCCGGCCGCGCAGCCCCGAGGAGGCAGCCGTCTTCCTGGGGCATACGCTGCAGGTCGTCGGGATCCGGCGCCCGGTGCGCGGCACCTGGGAATCCGACCGGGCCCGGTTCCTCGGACGGGGCCGCGCGGTGGGCTCCCCCGCCGCACTGGACCCTGGAAGCACGCTCTCCGGGACGGCGGGCAATGTGCTCGATCCCTGCATGGCTTTCCGGCGCGAGGTCACCATCCCCGCCGGCGGCGCGGTCCGGCTCATCGGCATGCTGGCCGCCGGTCCCACCCGCGATCGGGTGCTCACCGCGCTGCATCTCGAGCCCGGCGCGGTGGAACGGGACATCGCCGGGGCGGAGGGGCGATGCCGCAATCTCATGCGCGATCTCGGGATCACCGAAGGCTGGCGGGCGGAGCTCCCCCGCCTGGCGGGCGCCCTGCTCTACGGCGCTCCGCTGTGTGAGGCGGGTGCACCCCTTCCGGTGGCGAGTCCATTGTCCCCGGGGGACCTGGCCCAGATCGGGTTGAGCGGCCGCCATCCGGTGGTGCTGGCGCGGGTGGAGACGGACCGCGACCGGCTGGGCGCCATCGCCCTGGCGCGGGTGGTCAACCTCTGGCGCGCCCAGGGTGTGGCGGTGGACTACCTGGTCCACCTGGAGCAGGATGATGAGCTCATGCTGCCCTCCGCGCGGATCGGCCCGGGCGCGACGGTGCTCAAGCGCGGCGGCGAGATCCCCCCCGACCTCTTCCGCCTGCTGACCCGGAGCGCCCGATACACCCTCGGCCAGCCGCTCGGCGCGCCCACGCCGGCTCCGGCGCCGCCCGCGCCGGCTCCGGCGCCGGCGCTTCGCTCAACGTGCCGCGCGAGCGGCCGCCCAGAGCCGCTCCAGTTCTTCAACGGGTTCGGCGGCTTCTCCGCCGACGGCCGCGAATACGTGATTCGGCTGCCGTTCGAGCGGGGCGAGCACCGCCGGCCTCCCCTCGCCTGGACCAACGTGATCGCCAACGAGGAGCTCGGGTTCCTCGTCACCGAGGGCGGCGCCGGCTACACCTGGAGCGGCAACAGCCGCGAGAATCGGCTCACCCCCTGGAGCAACGACCCGATCTCCGATCCCCATGGCGAGGCGCTCTACCTGCGGGACAACGCATCCGGCCGGGTCTGGTCTCCGACCCCCGGTCCCCTCCCGGCGCCGGCGGACTACGAAGTCCGTCACGGCTTCGGCTATTCCATCCACCGGCACCGGGCCGATGGGTTGGCGCAGGAGGTCACGAGCTTCGTGCCCCGGCACGACGGGGTGAAGCTGGTGCGGGTCAGGGTGACCAACGAAGGCAGCGGGCCGCGCGAGCTCACCCTCACCCATTACGTCGAGTGGGTGCTCGGTGTGCTGCGGCAGGAGACGACGCGCTTCGTGGTCACCGAGCGGGACCCGGCCACCGGCGCGCTCTTCGCCATGAATCCCTGGAACGGCGAGTTCTCCGCCCGGGTGGCCTTCGCAGCCGCGCTGCCGCTTGATGGCGCCCGGACGCTCGACTTCACGGCCGACCGCGCCAGCTTCCTGGGCCCGCTCGGGGATCCGACCCGGCCGGCCGCGGTCCTGGCCGGCGCGCCCCTCGATGGCGCGACCGGCGCGGGGTTCGATCCCTGCGCCGCCACGCGGGTCGCGCTTCACCTCGGGGCAGGCGGCAGCGCCGAGTGCGTCTTCCTCCTGGGCCAGGCCCCGGGTCGCGACGCCGCCCGGGCCCTGCTCCGGCGGTACCAGGGCGCGGCGGCGGTGGAAGGAGCGCTCGAGGGCATCCAGGCCTTCTGGAGAGACCTGCTGGGGCGGCTGCAGGTGCGCACCCCGATGCCGCAGGTCGATCTCATGGTGAACGGGTGGCTGGGCTACCAGAACCTCTGCTGCCGGATGTGGGGCCGGTCGGCCTTCTACCAGAGCGGCGGCGCCTACGGCTTCCGCGACCAGCTCCAGGATGCGGCCGCGCTTGGCTACCTCGATCCCGCTATCCCGCGCCGCCAGATCGTCCTCCACGCCTCGCACCAGTTCGCCGAAGGCGATGTGCTCCACTGGTGGCATCCGCCCCTCAGCAAGGGCATCCGCACCCGCTTCTCCGACGACCTGCTCTGGCTCCCCTACGTCACCGCCGGCTACGTGCGCCAGACCGGGGATCGCTCGGTGCTGGACGAGGACGCGCGTTTCCTCACCGCCCGTCACCTCGCCGACGGAGAGGATGAGGCGTTCCTGATGCCTGGTGAATCGGGCGATTCCGCCACCGTGTACGAGCACTGCTGCCGGGCGCTGGATCGCTCGCTCACCCGGGGGGCCCACGGGATACCGCTCATGGGAACGGGCGACTGGAACGACGGCATGAACCGCGTCGGCCGGGAGGGCCGGGGGGAAAGTGTCTGGCTGGGGTTCTTCCTCTACCAGATCCTGGAGGGGTTCCTGCCGCTGGTGGAGGCCCGTGGCGAGGACCAGCGCGCCGGCCGGTACCGCGAGTTCCGCCGCGAACTCGGGACGGCGCTCAACGCCGCGGGCTGGGATGGCGACTGGTATCGCCGGGCCTGGTATGACAACGGCGCCCCGCTGGGCTCGAAGGACAGCGACGAATGCCGGATTGATGCCATCGCCCAGGCGTGGGCAGTGTTGTCAGGCGCCGCGCCGCCCGGGCGCGCCGGGCGTGCCCTCGATTCCCTCGAGCAGCACCTGGTTTCGGAGCGGGAGGGGATCATCCGGCTCCTCACCCCCGCCTTCGACCGGACCCCGAACGATCCCGGCTACATCAAGGGCTACCTTCCGGGGGTGCGGGAGAATGGCGGCCAGTACACCCACGGCGCCCTCTGGGCGGTTCGGGCACTGGCGGAGGCCGGGCGGACGGAGCGGGCGGCGGCGCTGCTCGAGATGCTCTCGCCGGTGCATCATACCCGCTCCCCCGGCGACGTCCGGACCTACCAGGTGGAGCCGTACGTGATCGCGGCGGACGTGTATGGTGTCGCCCCGCACCTCGGGCGCGGCGGCTGGACCTGGTACACCGGCTCCGCGGGGTGGATGTCGCGGGTGGCGCTCGAGTCCATCCTGGGACTCAGCATCGTCGGGGGGACGGCGCTGGCCGTGAGCCCCTGCATCCCCGCGGCGTGGCCCGGGTTCAGCCTCCAGTACCGGGTGCCGGGCAGGGATGCCACGTACGAGATCAGCGTGGAACAGCGGACGCCGCGTCCCGCGGCCACGGCCGCGCTGCTGGACGGGCACCCGCTCGAGGTACGGGAGGGCGCGGTGTGGATTCCCCTTGTGGGCGGGGGCGGCACCAGGCGAGCGACAATCGTCCTGGGCCGGGATGTCGGGCCAGCTTACCGGCAGCGGCCGTAGCGGCGTGGTGTCAGGCGCCGAGGGCGGCGCCGTGCGTCTCGATGACCCGGGCGTAGTACCGGGCGCTCGCCTTCGGGGTGCGCTGCTGGGTAAGGAAGTTGACGTGATAGAGGCCGAACCGGCGGGCGAACCCGGCGCTCCACTCGAAGTTGTCGAGCAGCGACCAGGCGAAGTAGCCCCGCAGGTCCACCCCCTGCCGGATGGCCTCGTGGGCGGCGCGCAGGTGGTCGCGATAGTACGCCACCCGGAGCGGATCCTCCACGACCGGGCCGTCCGCCGCGGGGGCGTCGTAGAAGGCCGCGCCGTTCTCGGTGATATAGATCGGAAGCGGGCCGTAGCGCCGGGTCACCCAGGTGAGCACGTCGGTCAGGGCCTGGGGATAGACCTCCCAGTCCATCGCCGTATAGGTGTGGTCCGGCTGGCGGACCCGCCCCGTGGCCATGGGCCAGACCGAGGGATCGTGCCGGGTGACGGCGCGGGTGTAATAGTTGATGCCCAGGTAGTCGAGCGGCTGGCGGATGAGCGCGAAGTCCTCCGCCGGAAAGTCCGGCCAGGCGTCGCCGAAGATCGCGCGCAGTTCGTCCGGGTAGCCGCCCCGGAAGACCGGGTCGAGGTACTGCCGGTTCATGTAGGCGTCGGCTCGCGCGGTGGCGGCCAGGTCCTCCGGCGCGTCACTCGCCGGGTACTTGGGCTCCAGGTTCACGACCAGCCCCGCCTGCCTCCCGCCCGCGGCCCGGATGGCCTGCATGCCGGCGCCGTGGGCACGGAGCAGGTTATGGGTGGCGATCGGCGCCTCGAACAGGCTCCGGTGCCCGGGGGCCAGGACGCCATAGAGGTAGCCGCCATCGGTGACCACCCACGGCTCGTTGAGAGTGGTCCAGAGCGCCACCCGGTCGCCGAGGGCGCGCACCACCACGCTGGCGTATTCGGCGAACCATCCGGCGATGTCCCGGTTGAGCCACCCGCCGCGGTCGTCCAGCGCGGCGGGCAGGTCCCAGTGGAAAAGGGTCACGGCGGGGTGGATCCCGGCGGCGAGGAGCTGGTCCACCAGGCGGTCATAGAATGAAAGGCCGGGGCGGTTGACCGTTCCCCGCCCCTCGGGAAGCACCCGGCCCCAGGCGACGCTGAACCGGTAGGCGTTGAGCCCGAGCGCCCGCATCAGCTCGACATCGCCCTCGGAGCGGCGGTAGTGATCGCAGGCGACGTCACCGCTCTCCCCGCCCGCCACCATCCCCGGCGTGCGGCAGAAGCGGTGCCAGGTGCTGGGACCGGCGCCGTCGGCCAGGGGAGAGCCTTCGATCTGGTAGGCGCTGGTCGCGGCGCCCCACAGGAATCCGTCGGGGAAGCGGTAGGTATCGGACATTCGCGAAAGAGCGTTCAGATGGCCCGGGTCCGGCTGGAGAAGGTCCGCAAAATATACGAGGAATCAGGCCGCGATCAGGTCGCCGTCCACGAGTTCTCCCTGGAGATCGCGGACGGGGAGTTCGTGGTCCTGGTCGGTCCGTCGGGCTGCGGCAAGAGCACGACCCTTCGCATGATCGCCGGGCTGGAGAGCATTTCCTCCGGCACCATCGCGATCGGGGACCGGGTGGTGAACGAGGTGGCGGCCCGCGACCGCGACATCGCCATGGTCTTCCAGAACTACGCCCTCTACCCCCACATGTCGGTGCGGGAGAACCTCGGCTTCGCCCTCACCCTCCGGCGCATGCCGAAGGACGAAATTGCCCGCCGCGTCGCGGAGGCGGCCCAGCTGCTCGGGCTCGAGGAGCTGCTCGACCGGAAGCCCCGGCACCTCTCCGGTGGCCAGCGCCAGCGGGTGGCGGTGGGCCGCGCCATCGTGCGCCAGCCGCAGGTATTCCTCTTTGATGAGCCGCTCTCCAACCTGGATGCCAAGCTCCGGGTCCAGATGCGGCGCGACATCGCCGCGCTCCGCCGCCGCCTCGGCACCACCACGGTGTACGTCACCCACGACCAGGTCGAGGCCATGACCCTCGGCGACCGGATCGTGGTGATGAAGGACGGCCGGGTGCAGCAGGTGGACACGCCCCTCGGGATCTACCAGCGTCCGGCGAACACCTTCGTGGCCACCTTCGTCGGCAGCCCGCCGATGAACCTGGTGCGCGGACGGCTCACCGGCGGCGCCTTCGTGAGCGAATCCGCCGGCCTCCGCCTGCCCCTCCCGGCCGACGCCCCCAGGCCCGCGGTGGCGGACGGACAGGCGGTCATCCTGGGACTCCGCCCCGAGGCGTTGCTGCTCCGGGCGAAGGGTCAGGGCGCCTGCACCGCCCTGGTGGAGGAGGTGGAACCGCTCGGCAGCGAGACGTTGCTGACGCTGGATGCGGCCGGGGTGGCGCTCACCGTACGGATTGACGGCCTGGTCCTGGTGACCCGGGGGGAGGAGATGGAATTCGCCGTCCCGGCGAGTGGCTGGCACTGGTTTGACGGCACGAGCGAGACCCGGCTCGCCTGAGACGGCCGGACGGTCAGGCGTAGCTGGGATAGGATCCGTCGTACATGCTCGCCGCCACCGCCCGGGAAAGGTTCGCCGGCCGCGGCACCGTCGCGAGCCCGTCCGCGAAGGCTACCTCCGCCACCGCCACCGCGATCGTGGCGGAGACCGTCCGGATCTCGCGGAGCGGCGGAAACAGCCGACCTTCCGCCAGCTCCGCCTCCTGCACCGCCCCCGCCAGGGTGCGCGCGGCGGCGTGGAACATCCCGTCAGTCACCCGCCGCGCCCCCGACACGATCACGCCAAGCCCGACTCCCGGAAAGATGTAGGCGTTGTTCCCCTGCCCCGGAATGAACCGCCGACCCCGCCACTCGACTGGGCCGAACGGACTGCCCGTGGCCACGATGGCCTGGCCCTCCGACCAGGCGTAGGCCTGCTCCGCGGTGCACTCCGCCTTGCTGGTCGGATTGGAGAGCGGAAAGATGATCGGGCGCGGGTTGGCTCGCGCCATGGCCCGGATGACGGTCCCGGTGAAAGCCCCCGCCGCCCCCGACACCCCGATCAGCGCCGTCGGACGGAGGGCCTCGACCGCGCCGGCAAGATCGGCGACCGGCGCGTGGGGATGGGCCCAGCGCCGGCGAAACTCGGGAAGCCCCGGCCGGTCCGCGGTCAGTAGCCCCTGCTCATCCACCAGCCAGCAGCGGCAGCGCGCCTCCGCCTCCGGCAGTCCTTCGCCGGTCATCGCCGCCGCCACCAGCTGCGCGATCCCGGTGGCCGCCGCCCCGGCCCCGAGGAACAGCACCCGCTGCTCCACCAGCGGCTGGCCCGTCACCCGCCCCGCGGAGAGGAGCCCCGCGAGCACCACCCCGGCGGTCCCCTGGATGTCGTCGTTGAAGCAGCAGGCCCGGTCGCGGTACCTGGCCAGCAGCCGTACCGCGTTGTCGGTGGCAAAGTCCTCGAACTGGATAACCGCGCGAGGAAAGATCTCCGACACCGCGGCCACGAACTCCTCCAGCAACTCATCATAGGCCGGGCCGCGGAGCCGCGGCTGGTGCAGCCCGAGGTAGAGGGGATCCTCCAGCAGGTCGGCGCGGTCGGTGCCGACATCGATGGCCACCGGCAGGCAGCGGGCCGGGTCCACACCGGCGCAGGCGGTGTAGAGCGCGAGCTTGCCGATCGGAATGCCCATCCCGTTGGCGCCGAGGTCGCCCAGGCCGAGGATCCGCTCACCGTCCGTCACCACGAGCATCGCCACGTCGGGCTCCGGCCAGTGGCTCAGGAGAGTCCGCACCCGGCCGCGGTCCCGCGCGGTCACGTACAGCCCGCGAGGGCGGCGGAAGATGTGCCCGAAGCGCACGCACGCCTCGCCCACCGTCGGGGTATAGATGACCGGCATCATCTCCTCGATATGCTCCATCAGCACCTGGTAGAACAGGTGCTCGTTCCGGTCCTGGAGGCTGGTGAGGTAGATGTACTGCTCGAGCGGGGACGGCTTGCGGCGGAAGTTCTCGAGGATCCGCTCCTTCTGGTCGGCCAGGTTGGTGACCCGGGGCGGGAGCAGGCCGCGGAGCCCGAGGCGGTCGCGCTCCTCCTCCGTGAACCCGGTGCCCTTGTTGAGCCGCGGGTCATGCAGGTAGTCGAGCGGCGAACGGGCCTGGGTCATGGCGGGAAGGGGCAGGAGTCGCTGCGCGCAAACGATGGTGGAAAGTAACCGGCCCCACGGGCCGCCGCGCCGTCCCCCTGCCATCGGTAGCCGGGCGCAGGCAGATTCCACCCCGACTCGCCACCACGGACGACGCATGCTCCCGCTCTCGACCCGACTGCGCCAGGATACCAAGGCCGCCCACACCCGGGCCGAACGCAGCGGCATCATGCACCAGCTGCTCACCGGAACCCTGCCGCGTGAGCGATACGTCGCGCTGCTGGCTGGACTCCACCCGGTCTATCGCGCCCTTGAAGAGGAGCTGGATGCGCGCGCCGGCCATCCGCACCTGGCGTCGCTTCACGATCCCGCCCTGCACCGCCTCGCGGCGCTGGAGGCGGACCTGCGGATGCTCGCCGGCCCGGGCGCCACCTTTCCCCCGCTCCCCGCCGCCGAGGCCTACGCCGCGCGGATCCACGCGGCCGCGGCGGAGGCGCCGGCACTGCTGGTGGCCCACGCCTACACCCGCTACCTCGGGGATCTCTCGGGCGGCCAGCTGCTCAAGCGGAAGGTGATGGAGTTGTGGGGGGGGTCGGGCGCGGCGGCGGTCAAGTTCTACGAGTTCCCGGCCATCGCGAATCCCGACGAATACAAGCAGCGGTTTCGCGAGCACCTCGACGCCCTGCCGCTGGACCCGCCGCTGGCGGACCGGGTCGTTGCCGAGGCGGTGCGGGCGTTCGAGCTCAACAGCGCGCTGTTCGCCGCGCTGGACTAGCGCCGGCGCCGCGAGGCGGCGTAGCCCTCGAGCTGCAGGGCGAGCGCGGCGGCGCGCCGGGTCAGCGCCTCGATGCTGGCCATCGCCCCCGGCGCCGCCAGCCGGGTGTCGCCGGTCATCTCGGTGAGCGCCCGGCGGGCGGAGTTGAGGATCGCCTCGATCATCTCGCCGAAGTTCCGGGCCGCCTCCGCGTCCCCCGTCTCCGACAAGGACCGGCTCCGGGCATCGCGCAGCACGTCCTGCACCCGGCGGCGCGCGGCCTCCACGTCCCGCCGGGCCCGGACGTCGGTGGCGAAGATGATGTACCCCAGGTCCCGCCCGCTCTCACCCGGAACCGGCTCGGCGCGCACCGCCACCGGAATCGGCTGGCCCGATTCGCTCCGCAGGGCCATCTCCGCGGACCAGAGCCGCCGCTCCGCGCGCAGGGCGGTGAGCATGGCCTCCGCCTCCGCCTCGTTGGTGAAGAGCCGCATCAGGTCCTCGGCCGAGCCGAGTTCCAGCCCGGTGTGGCCGATCAGCGCGCGGAAGGCCCGGTTCACCACCAGGATCTGCCCCTGCGGCGCCAGGATGATCGTGGGCTCCGGCGCGGTCTGCACCGCGTGCAGTACCTGGTGCAGCTGGTCCTGCGCGATCAGCACCCGCACCGACTGCACCTGCTGCACCATGTCCACCAGCGAGGTGCGGATGGAGTGCGCCGTGGCGAGTTCCTGCTCCACCCACGGCCGCGCCGTCCCCCGGGTGATCTCGGTCCACACGGCGAACGAGCGGCGCGGGGAGAGCCGGTTCGGATCCTCCGGATCCACCGGCTTCCGCGGGTCCCCGCCCCAGCGCACCGTCTGGACCTGCTCGGGGCGGAACCAGAGCAGGAACTCCTGGCTGCGCCCCGAGAGGGCCACCGCCAGCACCCCGGCCGCCGCACCGCTCAGGTGCGCGAACTGCGGCGCCATCCGCGCCAGCGCATTGGTCACCAGCACCGGCTCCGACGGCGCGTACCCCTCCAGCCACTTCACGATGGCCCGGATATCGTCCGAGCTGGGCACATTGCCCGCGGTGAGCAGGTCGTTCTCGTAGATCAGCGCCGCCCCGGAGGCGTCCACCGCCTGCAGCAGCAGCCGGGGAGACATGAACAGGCTGGTCCGCCAGTCCCCGGTGGAGGCGAGCGACTCGACGATCTGCTGCTCCAGCCGCCGCACCGTGAGCGCCGCCTGGGCCAGCGCCATCCCCTCCAGCGCCGAGAGCCGGGTCGAGACCATCTCCGAGAGGATGCCGCAGGCCGCGCGCACCTCGTACGGCAGGCGGCGGGGGGAGTAGTGGTGGCAGGCGATCAGCCCCCACAGCCGCTCCTCCCGGGTCAGGCTGGTCACCAGCGTCGCCCGCACCCCCATGTTGGTCAGGTACTGCAGGTGCAGCGGCGACATGCTCCGCAGGGTGCAGCCCGACATGTCCACGTCCCCGCCCGTGATCGGCGACAGCCGCGGAAAGAGGGGGGCCGGCTCGTAGGCCACGTCCGCCAGGATCCGCACCCGGTTCTGCAGGTAGAGCTGGCGGGCCTGCGCCGGGATGTCGGAGGAGGGATAGTGCAGCCCCAGGAACGACTCCAGGTCGTCCCGCCGCGACTCGGCCACGATCTCCCCGTGCCCGTCGGGGTCGAACTTGTACACCATCACCCGATCGTAGCCCGCCAGCTCCCGCATGACCCGCACCGTTTCGTCGTACAGCCCCTGCAGCGTCGGCGCGGCGTTGAGCGCCGCCAGGCCCTCGGTCAGCACCCGGGAGACCCGATCTCCGGTGTCCTCCCCGAGGCGGCATTGCGGGTCCGGCACCACCTGCTCCAGCTCCACCGCGATCCCTTCCGTCCGGAGCCGGTGGCAGGTGGCCTCGAAGTGGCGGACCCCGCCCTCCGGCAGCTCGGTACTGGCCGCGGCGGGCACCGGGGTGCGCATCTCGTCGCTGTCGCGCAGCTGGCGGATCAGCTGGCCCAGTTCGGGGTCCAGGCTGTCGATGGACTTGCCCAGCGGCGAGGCCCCCCACGGCCCGAGGACCGCCTCGGCGTTCAAGGTTGCCTGCAGCACGTGGAGCTTCTGGGGGTGCAGCACGAGCAGGACCCCGTGCGGTTGCACGGAGCCTGGGAGCTGGATCAGCTCCCGGTCGCAATTGGTGAGATCGGCGGCGCCGAAGGGCGGGTGCAGCGGCTTGACGTCCATTTCGGTACGACAGATTTGGACGCGCGGGAGAGCTATGTCAAGACGGGTGGCGGCCTTTTCAGGCCTGGACGGCGAGCCAGTCTCGCGGGCGCAGCATCGCCTGGAGTTCGGCCTCCGGCGAGCCAGCCGCGATGGCGGCGTCGTAGTCCCACCGGGCCAGGGGGGGCAGGCTCATGAGCACGCTTTCCACCCGCGCGCTGCTTTGCAGCCCGAAATGCGTACCCCGGTCGTGTAGCAGGTTGAACTCCACGTAGCGGCCCCGGCGCAGCAGTTGCAGCCGCCGTTCCCGCTCGCCCCAGGGGGAGCCACGCCGCCGTTCCACGATGGGGCCGTAGGCGGCGGGGAGCACCCGGCCGATCCCCTCCACGAAGGCGGCGAGCCGCGACCGCTCCGGCAGGCCGTCCAGGCCGGGACGGAGGTGGTCGAAGAACACCCCGCCGATCCCCCTGGCCTCCCCCCCCCGGTGATGATTCCGGAAGTAGTCGTCGCACCACGTCTTGAATCGCGGATAGAGATCCGGGCCGGACGCCGCGCACAGCGAGGCCAGCGTCCGGTGCCAGTGCATCGCGTCCTCTGCGAGGGGCCAGGTCGGGGTGAGATCGGTGCCCCCACCGAACCAGGCGTCGAAGGGATCACCCTCGGGGCCAGTCAGCTCGAAGTAGCGGATGTTGAGGTGGACCGTGGGGACCAGGGGGCTCCGTGGATGCGCCACGACGCTCACGCCGGTGGCAAAGAAGCGGGCCCCCTCCGGCGGCGGCGCGGTGAGCGCCAGGCGGCTCGCCATCCCCGGCTCCAGCGACCCCGACACGGCGGAACGGTTGACCCCAACCTGCTCGAACGTGGCCCCGTCCACCAGCACCCGCGAGACCCCGCCGCCACCCCCCGGTCGATCCCACCGGTCCTCGGTGAAGCTGCCGCCCCGGTCCATCGCCGTGAAGAACGCGGTGATGGCGTCGTGGACCCCGGCCATGAGCCGCGTGGCGGCGGGTGCGAACGACTCGGCGACGCCGATCACGCCCGGAACTCCCGCACCGCGTCAATGAAGGCGCGGGCGTGCGCCACCGGCGTGTCGGGCAGGATGCCGTGTCCCAGGTTGGCGATGTGAGGACCGCCCCCCATCCCCCGCAGCATCCGCTCCGTACGGCGACGGATCTCCTCCGGCTCCGCGTAGAGCCAGCAGGGATCGAGGTTCCCCTGCAGCGCCTGCCCCCCACCCAGGCGCTGGCGGGCGTCCGTGGCGCGGGTGTGCCAGTCGATACCGATCACGTCCGCCTGCGTGGCCTCCCGCATTTCCTCCAACGCCCAGCCGGCGCCCGGAGAGAATACGATCACCGGCGCCCCCGCGGTGCGGGCCAGGCGCGCGGCCTGGGCCAGGTAGGGCAGCGCGAAGGTGCGGTAGTCCTCCGGCGCGAGCGCGCCGGCCCACGAATCGAAGAGCTGCACCGCCTGCGCGCCGGCCTGCACCTGGGCCACCAGGAAACGGCCCACCGCGTCCGCCAGCAGGCCCAGCAACCGGTGCGCCCGGGCCGGCTCCGCGGCCAGCAGCCGTTTGGCCACGCTGAAGCTCTTGGTCCCCTGCCCTTCGATCATGTAGGCGGCGAGCGTCCACGGGGCCCCGGCGAACCCGATCAGCGGCACCCGGCCATCCAGTTCCCGCCGGGCCAGCCGGAGCCCGTCGAGCATGTACTCGAGGCGGCCCTCGGCCAGCGGGTCGGCCAGGCGCGCCAGGTCGGCGTCGCTGCGCACCGTGGAGCCGAACCGCGGGCCCACCCCTTCGTCCACGGTCAGGGGGAGCCCCATCGCCTCGGGAATCACCAGGATATCGCTGAAGATGATGGCCGCATCCACCCCCATCTCTTCCACGGGCTGCAGCGTCACCTCGACGGCCAGTTCCGGGGTCCGGACCATCGAGAGGAAGTCGGACCGGGCCCGCACCGCGCGGTAACTCGGCAGATAGCGCCCCGCCTGGCGCATCATCCACACCGGGGGGCGCTCCGTGGCCTCGCCGGCACAGGCGCGAAGGAAGAGTGCGGTATCACAGGCCGTGTTCATCGAACCCCCGAGAGCAGCGAGAGCAGGGCGCGCGCGACCAGCGCGGCCGTTGGTTGTGCCGCGGTGGCGTCCGGCGGCCATCCCGCGCGCGCGGCGGCCCGCGCCGTGGTCGGGCCGATGGCG
>CAZPER010000014.1:0-21917 GCA_964585655.1 uncultured Gemmatimonadaceae bacterium
ACCGGTGCGGCCATGCGGACCGGCGGGCGCGACCGCAGGCCCGGCTGGGGCACGAATGCGAGGGTAGCGATCAGCGAGTCTCCCTGCGCCTCGACGGTGAGCTGGGCATCGCCCATGATGACGGTCTTGACCTCGTTCTCGATCTGCACCCCGGCGGGGTAGGTGACCTGCCAGGCGCCGGCCAGGGGGTGCTGCTGGGCGGTCAGGCCGGAACTGGAGAGGGTCAGGGCAAGGACGATCGCACGGCGCATGGGCTTCGGGCTCCGGAATGGGGGGACGGCGGACAGACCGACGGACGGCCCGTTGGATGATGCCCGGAGGGGCCCCGCGGTCGCGCGACCAGTCGCCCCCGTTCCCGGGGCACCGTAGATTGGGCGGCGACCGCCGGAAACTGCCCACCACGGAAGCACGGAATGCACGAAAGGACACGGAATTGCTCCGGTGCATTCCGTGCAATTCCGTGTCTTCCGTGTTTCCGTGGTGAATCGGCCGTTCCCTCCACATACCAAAGGACCCGGGCCGATGCAACCCGCTCCAGCCACGCCTGCCAGCACCCGTTTCGCCGAACGGGTGTTCCGCCTCGCTGCCATCTACGGCATCCTGGTGCTCCTGCCGCAGTACTTCATGGAGGAGTGGATCGGGCGCGACTTCCCGCCGCCGATCACCCACCCGGAGCACTTCTACGGCTTCATCGGCGTCGCGCTGGCGTGGCAGGTAGTGTTCCTGATCATCGCCCGGGACCCGGTGCGCTACCGTCCGATCATGCTGGCGGCGATCCTCGAGAAGCTGGCGTTCGGCGGCGCGGCGCTGGCGCTCTTCCTGGCCCAGCGGCTCGCGCCGTCGGTGCTGGCCGCGGGGGTGGTGGACCTGGTGCTGGCGGGGCTCTTCCTGGCGGCGTACCGGAAGACGGGGGAGGGCGGCTAGGCGATCGGGCGATTGGGGGCGGGTCTTGTCCCCGTTCCAATCGCGCGCCATACTCTGCCGGACCAAGCCCCCCCCCCATTCGCGCGTGACCGAGCCCCCACGGAGAGGCCATGAACCAGTGCTCCCTGTGCATGACCGAGAACCACCCGGAAGCCGTGGTCTGCAAGTCCTGCGGCGCGACCAAGGCGATGGTAAAACTGAAGGCCGGGATCATCCGCGGTCTCGGAATCCTGGGCCTCTCCGTGGTGGGCGTGTTCCTGTTGATGGCCGGGAAGTTCATGGCCGGCTTCCTCATGATCGGCGGCGCGGCCGCGATCGCCTGGACGATCCCGAGCAAGCTCATGTGGGTCCGCCACGTGGGCTGATCCCCCCCGGGCTACGACAACTGCACGACACGCGGTGCTCTTCGCACGCCCCCCTCGCCTGAGGCTCCCATGATTGCGCTGTTCGGACTCCCGATGTTCACCCTGATCCACGTGGTGCTGAGCATCGCCGGCATCGTGGCCGGCCTGGTGGTGGTGGGCGGGCTGATGGCCGGGACCCGGTTCGAAGGCTGGAACCGCACCTTCCTTGCGACCACGGTGCTGACCAACGTCTCCGGCTTCCTCTTTCCCTTCAACCGGCTGCTGCCGTCCCACATCCTGGGCGCGATCTCGCTCGTCATCCTGCCGCTGGCCATCGCGGCGCTCTACTGGAAGCAGCTCGCCGGCCCCTGGCGCCGGATCTTCGTGATCGCGACGGTGACGGCGCTCTACTTCAACGTGTTCGTGCTGCTGGTGCAGCTGTTCCAGAAGTTCCCCCTGCTCGTGGTGGTGGCGCCGACCCAGCAGTCCCCCGCCTTCGGGGTGACCCAGCTGCTGGTGCTGGTACTGTTCGTGATCCTGGGGCGGGCGGCGGTGCGGGGATTCGCTGCTCCGCGGGCGGCTTGAGGCGAGGCATCACAATGTGCCGGAACATCAAGGTGCTCCACAACTTCTCCCCGCCGGCCACGGAAGAGGAAATCCGCGCCTCGGCGCTTCAGTTCGTGCGCAAACTGGGGGGCTTCACCCGCCCGTCGAAAGCCAACGAACTGGCGTTCGATCGCGCGGCGGAGCAGGTCGCGGCGGTGGCCCGTGAGTACCTCGGGGCACTGGTGACGCACGCGCCGCCGCGGGACCGCGCGACGGAGGCGGAGAAGGCGCGGGCGCGGACCCGTGCCCGCTTTCCCCGATCCGACCGGCCGGCGGATGCCGGGTGAGCGACAGACCGGCACTCTCACGTCCGGTGCAACTTCACGTGTGACTCGCGAAGGCGGTGGCATGATCTCATCCCTGCGCCATTTCTGCCTCCTGGCCAGCCTCGTCCTGGTGGCCTGCCGCGAGGCCCCGCCCAGCACCCCGGACGCCACCGCGCTCGGGGTCTCCGCCTGGTCCGCCGATGTGGTGTGGTACCAGGTGTTCGTGGAGCGGTTCCGGAATGGCGATCCCGCCAACGACCCGACGGTGGCCGACATTCGCGACTTCACCCCGGCCCCGATGCCGGCGGGATGGGCCGTGACGCCGTGGGGCTGGGACTGGTACCGCCAGGAGCCGTGGGCGCGGGCGACCGGCAGGGACTTCTACGGCACGGTCCAGTTCCGGCGCTACGGCGGCGACCTGCAGGGGGTCCTCGACCGACTGGACTACCTGCAGGAGCTTGGGGTGACGGCCCTCTACCTCAACCCGATCAACGACTCCCCGTCACTGCACAAGTACGATGCCCGGAGCTACGTGCACGTGGACCGGAACTTTGGTCCCGATCCCGTCGGCGACGCGGCCGTCATCGCCGCGGAGAACATCACTGATCCCTCCTCCTGGGGCTGGACCCGCGCCGACAGCCTGTTCCTCTCGCTGGTGGCCGAGGTGCACCGGCGGGGGATGAAGGTCATCCTCGACTACTCGTGGAACCACACCGGGGTGAACTTCCCCGCCTGGCGCGACCTGGTGGCGCGGCAGCAGGCCTCGCCGTACGCCGACTGGTATTCCGTCGAGGGCTTCGACGACCCCGCGACCCCGGACACGAACGAGTTTCGCTACCGCGGGTGGGTGGGGGTGCCGTCGCTGCCGGAGTGGAAGAAGGTGGGCCGGCCCGAGGGGAAGACGCACGGCGCCATCGAGGGGAACCTGATGCCGGGCGTCCGCGACCTGGTCTTCGCGGTCACCCGCCGCTGGCTCGATCCCAACAACGACGGTAACCCTTCCGACGGGGTGGACGGCTTCCGGCTGGACGTGGCGGAGATGGTGCCACTCGGCTTCTGGCGTGACTACCGGAAGTTCGTCCGCGGCATCAACCCCGAGGCGTACCTGGTGGGCGAGGTCTGGTGGGAGGTCTGGCCCGACCGGATGTACGACCCCGCCCCCTGGCTCGGCGGCGACGTGTTCGACGCCGTGATGAACTACCGCTGGTACATGCCCACCCGGAGCTTCCTGGCCGGCGCCGCGCCGGCGCTCAGCGCATCCCAGTATGTCGCGGCGCTGGATTCGGTGGCGCGGGGGATCGGGCTGCCGTACCAGCGGGCGATGATGAACCTGACGGCGAGCCACGACACGCCGAGGTTCTCCACCTCGATCCTCAACCCGGGCCGCTACAAGTATCACAACGGCCCGCGGGAGGACTCGCTCTACGATGTGGGGCCCCCGGACGCGAAGGCCCGGGCGGCGATGGAACTGATCCTGGTGCAGCAGTTCACCTGGGTGGGCGCACCGCACATCTGGAACGGGGACGAGGTCGGGATGTGGGGCGGCGACGACCCGGACGAGCGGAAGCCGGTGGTCTGGGCGGACCTGCGCTACGAGGACGAGACGGCCCATCCCGCCGGCCGGGCGCGGCCGCGCGCCGCGGTGGCGCCCGATACGGCGCTCTTCGGGGTGTACCGGGAGCTGATCGCGCTGCGGAAGGCGCACCTCAGGCTCTTCGTGGACGGGAGCGTCGGCTGGCTCCTCGCCGATGACGCGAAGGGAGTGGTGGCGTACGAGCGGGTGCTGGGGGAGGAGCGCGCGGTGGTGGCGCTCAACGCCTCCGACGCCCTGCAGGAGATCTCGGTGAAGGCGGAGGGCCGATACCGGCAGGTGTGGCCGGTGGTCGAGGTCGTCGTGGCCGAGGGTGGAATGCTCAGGGTGACGTTGCCGGCGCGGTCGGGTCGGGTCTGGGTGCGGGAGTAGGACAACAACTGCTTACCACGGAAACACGGAAGACACGGAATGACACGGAATAACAGCAGAGGTTCTTTCGTGCAATTCCGTGTTACCGTGCTTCCGTGGTGAACGTGAGCACTCAGGTGTGTAGCAGCACTCGTCGAATGCCATGGGGCAGGATGGCCACGTTGAAGTTGAGCAGCAGGCCGCACTGGATGCCCATAAGCCGCATGTAGGTCATCAACTGGGCCGAGTGAACCGGCTGCAGGGCTTCGACGGACTTCACCTCCACAACCAGGATGTCAGCGATCAGGAGATCAATGACGTAGCTCCTGGGGAGTGTCATCCCTTTGTACTCGAGCGGCAGCGCGACCTGGCTCTGAAAGGGGATCTCCCGGAGCTCCAGCTCCCGGCAAAGGCAGGTGTGGTAGCTGGATTCCAGCAGCCCCGGACCGAGGTGACGATGGACCTCGATTGCCGCCCCAATGGCCTTCTGGGTGACGGTATTGACCGGTAACTCGACGAGTGCCATGGCGCCTCCCTATGGATTGGAAGCTTGCGCAAACTGGCCTGAGCAGGGTCCCCGGATGACGCATCAGTGGGCCGATTAATGCCGAGTGTCAACTTCTCACCACGGAAACACGGAATGCACGGAATACCACGGAAGCATATCAGATGTCTTCCGTGTCTTCCGTGTCTTCCGTGCTTCCGTGGTGATCTGTTGCTGTTGCCTTCTCAGCGTACAGAAAACCGGTAGGACGTCGTCTGCCGGTAGGTCTCGCCGGGGCGCAGGATGGTGGAGGGGAAGGCGGGGTGGTTGACGGAGTCGGGAAAGTGCTGCGCCTCCAGGGTGAAGCCGGTGTGCGGCGCGTAGGCGGTGCCCCGCTTCCCGGTGACCGACCTGTCGAAGTAGTTGCCGGTATAGAGCTGTACCCCCGGCTCGGTGGTGTGCATCTCCAGCACGCGACCGCTCCGCGGCTCGTGGACCCGGGCGGCGAACACCGGGCCCGGCCCGGAGCGGTCGAGGACGAAGTTGTCGTCGTACCCGTTGGGCTCCCGGCCGAGCTGCTCCAGCCGGGCACCGATCGGAGTGGGCCGGGTGAAGTCGAACGGGGTCCCCCGCACCTCCCGCAGTTCCCCGGTGGGAATGAGGGTGGCGTCGGTGGGGGTGTACCGCGCCGCGGCGAGCTGCAGTTCGTGGCCGAGCACGTCGCCCTCGCCCGCCAGGTTGAAGTAGGTGTGATTGGTCAGGTTGACCGGCGTGGCCCGGTCGGTGGTGGCGGTGTAGTCGAGGACCAGCTCGTCCGCCTCCGTCAGGATCATCACCACCGCCACGTCGAGTTGCCCCGGGTAGCCCTGATCGCCGTCGGGGCTCAGGTGGGTGAAGCGCACCCCGACCGCCGGCCCCACCAGCGGCTCCCCCCGCCAGAGCACCTTGTCGAACCCCAGCAGCCCGCCATGCAGGTGATGCGGGCCGTTGTTGGGCGCCAGGGCGTAGTCCACTCCATCCAGGCTGAACCGTCCCCGCGCGATCCGGTTGGCCACCCGCCCCACGGTGCAGCCAAAATAGGGATGCCCCCGGTGGTACTGCGGCAGGTTGTCGAAGCCGAGCACGACATCCCCCAGCCGGCCGTCGCGGTCGGGGAGGTGCAGTTCGGTGAGGATGGTGCCGTAATCGCTGATCCGGGCGATGTGGCCGCGGCGGTTGGTCAGGGTGTAGAGTTGCACCGGCGCGCCGCCGGGCATGGCCCCGAAGGGATCCACCCGGACTCCCGGCACCTGTCCCGGCATGCTCAGCGCCGCTCGCTCAGCAGCACCGGGCCGGCGGGGGTGGTGAGCGAGACGCCGCCGCCGGTCACCGTGCCCTCCGTGCCGGTGTACGCGTCCACCAGGACGGCGCCGTCCTGGAAGATCCCGGCCACGGGGATGGTCTTGGCGCCCGCCGGCTGGTCCAGCGCCACCACGACCCGATCGGTGATGCCGTCAGCGTCGAGCGTCCGCCCGAAGACGTAGGGCGCCGCCTGCAGCATGCGATGCTTCCCCGCGCCGATGGCGGGATGGGCCCGGCGGAACTGCCCCAGCTTCCGCCAATGCGTTAGGACTGCCGCGGTGGCGCCCCCCTGCTCGAGGTCCCCCCAGTTCATGGTGGACCGGAGGTTGGCGTCCCCCTCCGCGCCCGGGACGACCAGCGGCCGCGCCAGTTCGTCGCCGTAATAGACCTGGGCCGCGCCGGGGGCCAGGAGCAGTTTCGTGCCCGCGCCGAAGGGGTCCTTGCGCTCCCGGTCGTAGGGGCCGCCGTCGTCGTGGGAGCTGATGTAGTTGACGATCGACACGCCGCGGAGCGCCCCGGTGTCGAGGGTGGCGGCGTAGCGGGTGTAGAGGCTGTCCAGCGAGCCCGCCGCTTCCGCCTTGAAGGCGAAGTTGATGAGCCCGTCGTAGCCGTGACTGAAGAAGTCCACCTTCCGGTCGCCGAAGTCGTAGGTGCGCCCCTGGCTGGGCGCGTAGCCGTACACCTCTCCCATCACATAGAAGGGGAGGCTGTCCACCGCCTTCCGGGGATGGGTCCGCTTCCAGTCCTCGAAGGCCAGCGCCGCCTCCTGCACCAGCTCGGCGCTGACGTTCTCCCCGAAGTGCTTGGCGGTGTCCAGCCGGTAGCCGTCGAAGCCAAACTCCCGCACCCAGTCGGTGAGCCACTTGATGAGGTAGTAGCGCGGCGCGCGCGGGTACCGGGTGCGGGTGAAGAAGGCGTCGAGGGATGCCACCTCCGCATCGAGCCGGCCCTCGCCGCGCCACTTGGCGATGAGCGGCAGGGGCAGTTCCACCCGGTCGTCCGAGTCGGTGCGGATATCGGGGAGGGTGGGCACCAGGGTGCAGTCCACCGTGGTGGTGTAGTCCTTGTAGTTGCAGGTGGGGCTGGTGCGAACCCAGTTGGAGGGCCAGGCGGGATCCTGTGGGGTGACCGGGCCGGGATGGTTGATGACGGCGTCCATGAGCACCCGGATGCCGCGCCGGTGAGCGGCGTCCACCAGGGCGTGGAGCTCCTCGCGGGTGCCGAGGGCCGGGTCCACCGCCGTCCAGTCCCGGGTCCAGTAGCCGTGGTAGCCGTAGGTCTTGCCGGTGCCTTCGTCCACGCTGCCGTGGATCTGCTCCACGAACGGGGTGAGCCAGATGGCGTTCACCCCCAGGCTGTCGAAGTAGCCCGCCTCGAGGCGCCGGAGGATGCCGGCGAAGTCTCCCCCCTCGAAGTTCCGGAGCAGCGCGCCATCCTTCCGGCGGCCCAGGGCGCCGTCGTTGGCGGGATTGCCGTTGTCGAAGCGGTCGGTGAGCAGGAAGTAGATCGTGGCGCTGTTCCAGTAGCGCGCCTCGGCGGAGGCGGCGGCGGACGCGGGATCGGCGCCATCCGCGTCATTCCGGGGGGCGCAGGCGACACCCCCGGCCAGCAGGGCGCCGAGCCCGATCAGACCTGCGACTTGGGGAAGCCGGGGTGCCATGTGCTCTTGGCCTCGGTGTCGTCCCGGTCCTCGACCCGGAGGGTGAGCAGAGCGGCGAGGATGAGGGATCCTCCACCGATGGCGAGGGCGTAGATCGCCTCGCCGCCGAAGAAGCGGCTCACGAAGAAGCCGAGCAGCGCGGCCGCGACGATCTGGGGGATGACGATGAAGAAATTGAAGACCCCCATGTAGTAGCCCATCTTCGACGGCGGCAGCGAGCCGGTGAGGATGGCGTAGGGCATGGCGAGGATGCTGGCCCAGGCGATCCCGACGCCGACCATCGAGCCCAGCAGGAAGCGCGGGTCCTCGAGGATCAGGATGCTGAGCAGCCCGAGCGCACCGCAGACGAGGCAGATGGCGTGGGCCGCCTTGCGGCTGGTGCGGCGGGCCAGCACCGGGATCGCGAAGGCGATCAGGGCGGCGACGCCGTTGTAGGCGCCGAAGCCCACCCCGACCCAGTTCGCGCCTTCGTTATAGAGGGCGGACCCGGTGTCGCTGGTGTGATAGAGGTGGCTGGTGACCGCCGGCGTGGTGTAGATCCACATCGCGAAGAGCGCGAACCAGGAGAAGAACTGCACCCACGCCAGCTGCTTCATGGTGCGGGGCATGTCCTGGAAGTCGTTGAGCACCGTCACGAAGCCGTTGTTGAAGCGGCCGTTCCGCTGCATCAGGCCGCTCACGATCAGCAGCAGGCCGACGACCCCGAGCCCCGCCGAGAGAATCATCACCTGGTAGATGGCCCGGCTGGCGAGCCAGGCGCTGAGCGCCGCGCCGACCACCAGCAGGATGCCGCCGAGCTGGATCTGCCGTCCCCCGTTCATCACGAACTGCTCCGCCGTGCGCCGCTCTGGAGTGGTGCCTTCCCGTTCCTGGTGCTCGCCGAAGGTGGCCATCTCTTCCGGCGAATACTCCTTCGACCGGAGCACCGTCCACAGCACCGCCAGGAAGAAGACCGCGGCGCCGAAGTAGAACGACCAGCGCACCGAGTCGGGGATGGTGTGGGGCGGCGCCTCGTTGCTCACCCCGAACTGGGTGGTGAGGAGCCAGGGGAGGATGGAGGCCGCCACCGCGCCGGTGCCGATCAGGAAGCTCTGCATCGCGAAGCCGGTGGTGCGTTGCGCCGATGGGAGGTTGTCCCCGACAAAGGCGCGGAAGGGCTCCATGGAGATGTTGATCGAGGCATCCATGATCCAGAGCATCCCGGCCGCCACCCAGAGGGCGGGGGAGTTGGGCATGAAGAAGAGCGCCAGCGAGGCGAGGATGGCGCCGGTCAGGAAATAGGGACGCCGCCGTCCCAGCCGGTTCCAGGTGCGATCGCTCAGGTAGCCGACGATGGGCTGGACCAGGAGCCCGGTGACCGGGGCGGCGATCCAGAGCAGCGGGATGTCCTCCACCCGGGCACCGAGGGTCTCGAAGATCCGGCTCACGTTGGCGTTCTGCAGGGCGAAGCCGATCTGGATGCCCAGGAAGCCGAAGCTCATGTTCCAGATTTCCCAGAACGAGAGCTGAGGCTTGGTGCGGGCGGTGAGTGTGGCGGTGGCGGCGTGTGATGCCATGATGGGCCGTGGCCTCAGGGGTGAGCGGGAGTCCGGGCGTGGTGGAGGCGGCGGAGCAGCGCGTCCACCTCGGGGTCGGTGAAGATCTGGTCTAGCAGGCGGCCCATGGGGCGCTGCCAGTTGGGTCGCAAGGAAGACGGAGTACCGGGGAGGTTCACCGCCACCTCCTCGAGCCAGAGGTCCTCGAACCAGGGGACGACCAGCGGGCTGCTGGTCCGGCCCAGCCACTCAAGCAGTGCGAGCAGGAAGGCCCGCGGATTCTCGAGTGAGACCCCGAGGTGCGCCGCCAGCCAGCCCACCGCGCGCCCCCGTTCCTCGATGGCGGCCGGCGCGCCCGCCTCGGCCAGGAGGCGATAACGGATCCGGTCGGCGATGTCGTTCCCCTTGAGCCAGCCCAGGAAGGTGGGGGTGTCGTGGGTGCCGATCAGCGCCATGTCCGCCTCGGTGGGCGGCGCCACCTGGGGCCCGGCCGAGGCCTGGAACATGGCGAGATACATCCCCCAGATCCGGTGCCGCGGCAGCGCCTCGAAGATCTCCTTCGGGACCGTGCCGAGGTTCTCTCCCACCACCTCGCAGCGATGCCGGTTCGATTCCAGCGACAGCACCGCGAAGAGCTCCTCGGCGGGATAGGAGACGTAGGTGCCGTCGTGCAGCCCGAGGCCGTGCGGGATCCAGTAGAGCCGGGTCCAGGCCATGATGTGGTCCACGCGGAGCACGCCCGCCAGGCTCGCCTGGTGCGAGATGGACGCCGCCAGGTAGCGGTGGCCCTCGCGCCGGGAGGCGTCGGGGAGGACGGGGCTGAAGCCCCAGTCCTGCCCGCTGGGGAAGCCCTGGTCCGGCGGCGCACCCACCGACATCCCGTGGCCGAAGATCCCTTGGCGGGACCAGGGGTCGTAGCCGTCGGGGTGGCCACCCACCGCCAGATCGAGTCCGAGACGGAAGCCGTCGCCCTCGAGCCGCTGCCGCAGCCCCTTGAGCTGGCGGCGCACCTCGGCCTGCGCCACGAGGTGGAAGCGCTCCTCGTCGGGGTCCACCTGGTCTGGCGTCAGGGTGCCGGCACGAGCCGCCGCGGGCCAGTCCCGCCAGTTGCGGCCGAGGCGGGCCTGCGCGCCGCGGAACCGGGCGTAGCGGAGCAGCTCCTCATCCAGCTCCGGCAACGGGGGCAGCGAATGCCCGGCGAGGGCGGCGCGGACCTCGGCATCGGCCTGGCGCACGTCCAGCGCGGCCGGAGCGGGGGTGGGGCGGTGGGCATCGCCCAAGTCCAGGACCAGCTCGGACCAGAAGAGCCGGCTCACCGGGGAGTAGGGACTCGGCTCGGGCCACTGGGTGTTGAACGTGGGGAGGAGCGGGAGCACGGTGACGAGGTCCCCGCCCCGCTCCCGCACCCAGCGGCAGACCGACTCGAGGTCCCGCAGGTCGCCGATGGACCGGCTGCGGGCGGAGCGGAGCGCCGCGAGGTGGGTGCCGACGCCCCAGCTCCGGTGCGCACCGGGCCGCCGCCAGGCGTGGACCGGGGTGGAGATGACGGTGGCGCTCTCCACCCGGCCCGACGCATCGATTGTCAGGCGGTGATAGCCCAGCGGGAGGTTGTGGGCCGCCCGGAGCTCGCCATGGGAGATCTCGACCGGCACCACGCCGTCGTCCTCCAGCCGAAGCTCCGCGTGGACCGCGCCATGGGCCGGGACCTTGAGGACGGGCAGCGCGCCGTCCCAGGCCACCAGCACCGGGGGGACCAGTCCCGCCTTCCGGCTGGCGCGGACCGCGCGCAGCGCCTCGGCGGCCTCCTCGGGCCGGGTGATCGGTGCCCCCACCGCGGCGGAGACCCGCACCAGGGTCTCGGGGGCGACGACCACCTTCCGGTTCAGGCCGTCGGTGTACCGGGTATGCACCCCCAGCGTGCGGGCCAGGGTGCGGAGGGCGCGAAGCTGTGCGGGGGTCAGCGTCATCGGGCGGGGCGGATACGGATGGCCTGGCCGCCGCCGGGGGCGAGCACCAGGCGGAGGCGAGTGGCGCTGGTGACGGGGCGGCTGGTGATGGTCACGGGGAGCGGATTGTCGAGCCAGTGGGCCTTGGGGCCGTCGGCGTAGATCTCGGCAACGTAGCGCTTCCCCGGGGTGAGGAAGTTGAGCGGCAGGTCGAGGGTGCGGCCGTCCTCGTCGGTGATGGCCCCGAGGAACCAGCTCTGGCCCTCCCGTTCCCGGCGGGCAACGGCGACGTAGTCCCCGATGCGGCCCTCCAGCACCCGGGTGGTGTCCCAGTCCACCGCGACGTCGCGGATGAACTGGAAGGCCGGCTGCCCCTCGTAGTTTTCCGGCAGGTCCGCCGCCATCTGCATCGGGGAGTAGAGCACCACGTAGAGCGCGAGCTGCTTGGCCAGGGTGGTGCGGATCCGGGCGTCCTCGGGTCGGCGCGGGCCGCCCGGGCCCCGCTCGATCAGCAGGTCGAAGATGCCGGGCGTGAAGTCCATCGGGCCGGCGAGCAGGCGGGTGAAGAAGAGAATCGTCTCGTGCTCCGGCAGGTTGCCGCCGTCGCCGCTCCAGGCGTTGTACTCCTGCCCCCGGGCTCCCTCGCGGGTCATCATGTTGGGCCAGGTGCGGCGCTCGCCGGTATCGTGCAGCGGCTCATGCACATCCACCATGATGCCGTGGCGGGCCGCCGCCTCGATCACCCGGCGGTGGTGCCGCACCGCGTACTGCGACCAGTGATCGTGCCCGCCGTCCACGGTGTCCGTGACGTAACCGGTCTTGATGGCGTCGAGGCCCAGCGACTGGTAGAGCGCAAAGGCGCTGTCCATCTGCCGCTCGTAGTTCCGGATGCCGCCCGAGGTCTCGTTGTGGACGATCAGCTTGACGCCCTTGGCCTTCGCGTAGGCCGCCAGGCCGGGGAGGTCGTAGTCGGGGTAGGGCGTCGTGAAGGAGAACGCGTTCCGGTTCTTGATCCAGTCGCCGTCCCAGCCGGTGTTCCACCCCTCGACCAGCACTCCGCCGAAGCCGTTGGCCGCCGCGAAATCGATGTACCGCCGGGTATTCGCGGTGGTGGCGCCATGCTTCGGTCCCGAGCCCCAGGTCATGGTGTTGATGTGCATCCCCCACCAGATGCCGATGTACTTCATCGGTGTGATCCAGTCGGTGCTGGCGATCGCGCTGGGCGGGTTGAGCTTGAGGCCGAGCAGCGAGGGGGCGAGGTCGGTGACGCGATCGGCGATCTGGATGGTGCGCCAGGGCGTATGGAAGGGGGCGGTGCCGCGGACCCTGACGCCGTCCGCCAACGGGGCGAGGTCGGCGCGGAGGGTGCGGCACTCGACGCAGCCGCCCTTGAGGTTCATCCGCGCGTAGTCGGAGAGGTCCGCCTCGTGGATCACCATGTAGGTGCGGCGATCGGTGGATTCCAGGGTCAGCGGGGTCTGCACCTCCCGGAGGAGGCTCAGCGGCCCCGCGCTGTAGAGCATCTCGGAGCGGTCCATCCGGGGCCGGTCGGAGGGGATGAACCAGGCACGGGGATTGTCGGCGAAGGCGAACTCGGTCAGCTCCTCGCTGATGGAGAAGCCGCGAAAGGCGGGGTGCTCGGGGAATTCGTAGCGGAAGCCGATGCCGTCGTCGAAGGCGCGGAGGCGGAGGGTCAGCTGGCGGCAGCCACCCTCCGCCGGGGGGGAGATCCCCCGCACGGCGATGCACTCCTCCTGCACGCCGACCGCCAGCTCGTTGTACTGCTCCCGCACCCGGGCCACCTCGCCCCAGGGCTGGGTCCACCACTCGTCGTGGGACCGCCGGGCGGTGTCGCGAATCGCCCAACCGGAATCGATCGGTGGCTGGTCGGCGAACCGGAAGCCGAGCCGGGAAGGGAGGACCAGCGGGCGGCCGTCGCGGGTGACCGCGTAGGTGAGCCGGCCCTCCGCGATCGCCACCGTGACCTGGGTGCGGCCGTCGGGGGAGGCAACGCGCACCTGCCCGGGCAGCGGGAGGGCCGCCGCCGAGAGGCTCAGCAGGGCGAGGCAGAGGGCGAACCGGCGGCGGGGGCGGCGCATGGGTGAGTCCTCGATAAGGTACGGCTTGCCCGGCGCCCGGGCCACTGGACCTTGCGCCCGGCGGCCGCGACACCGAACATATGCGGGCCATCCCGGCCCCCCGAACACTCTCCAGGACATTCGTCCGTGCCCCAGATCCAGCTCGGCGCGATCGACTACGCGATCCTGATCGTCTACTTCGCCTTCGTGCTCGGCATCGGCGTGGTGCTGCGCCGGTACGTGAAGAGCAGCGAGGACTTCTTCCTCTCCGGCCGGTCCATCCCCACCTGGATCGCGGGGCTCGCGTTCCTCTCGGCCAATCTCGGCGCCCAGGAAGTGATCGGGATGGCGGCCTCGGGCGCCAAGTACGGCATGATGACGAGCCACTTCTACTGGGTCGGCGCGATCCCCGCGATGGTGTTCGTCGGGATTTTCATGATGCCGTTCTACTACGGCTCCCGGGCCCGCTCGGTGCCCGAGTACCTGCGGCTCCGGTTCGACGAGAAGACCCGGGGCTTCAACGCGATCAGCTTCGCGCTGATGACGGTGCTCTCCTCCGGCATCTCGATGTACGCCCTGGCCAAGCTGCTGGAGCTGGTGCTGGGGTGGAACTTCCACACCAGCGTGCTGCTCTCCGCGGTGATCGTGCTGGTGTACATCTTCCTCGGCGGCCTCACCTCGGCGATCTACAACGAGGTGCTGCAGTTCTTCCTGATCGTGCTTGGCTTCCTCCCGCTGGTGCTGCTCGGGCTCAAGGACGTGGGCGGGTGGGACGGGCTCACGGCCAAGCTCAACACCGTTGCGACCGGCGCCGGCTACGAGGCGGGGGCCTGGACCTACGCCTGGCGCCACCTGGACGCGCCCAGCGCCAATCCCATGGGCGTCGAGTGGTTCGGGATGGCGATGGGACTCGGCTTCGTGCTCTCGTTCGGCTACTGGTGCACCGACTTCCTGGTGGTGCAGCGGGCCATGGCGGCGGAGTCCATGCTGGCGGCGCGGCGCACGCCGCTTCTCGCCGCCATCCCCAAGATGCTGTTCCCGGCGCTGGTGATCCTGCCCGGCATGATCGCGATCGCGCTGCACCAGCGGGCCGGCGGGTTCCTTCCCCTTGGCGCCGACGGGACCCCGAACTACAACCTCGCCATTCCGGTGCTGCTGGCGCATTACCTGCCCTCCGGGCTGCTGGGGCTCGGGCTCACGGCGCTCATGGCCTCGTTCATGTCCGGCATGGCCGGCAACGTCACCGCGTTCAACACGGTGTGGACGTACGACATCTACCAGTCATACCTGGCCCCGGGCCGGTCCGACCGGCACTACCTGCGGATGGGCCACGCCGCTACGGTGTTCGGGATCGGGCTCAGCGTGCTCGCGGCCTACGCCACGACCCGCTTCAACAACATCATGGACATGCTGCAGCTGGTGTTCGCCTTCGTGAACGCCCCGCTGTTCGCCACCTTCCTGCTGGGGATGTTCTGGCGACGGGCCACCGGCCACGGCGCCTTCTTCGGCCTGCTGCTCGGCACCTTCGCCGCGGCGGCGCACCATGGGTTCTCCCTCCCCAGCGACGCGCTCCCCGGGCTCAAGGGGGGATTCCTCGGGACGGTGCTCCGGCACTATCCCAGCGAAATGGCGCAGAACTTCTGGACCGCCATCGTCGCGTGGACCACCTGCTTCGCGGCCACGATCGTGATCTCGCTCCTGACCCAGCGGCGGAAGTCCGATGCGGAGCTCACGGGCCTGGTCTATGCCCTGACGCCGCGCCAGACCGACGCCGGCCTGGCCTGGTACCAGCGGCCCGCCACCCTTGGTGTGGTGGTCCTGGGGCTCACGCTCGTCCTCAACATCATCTTCTGGTAACCGCGCCATGCAACTCGACCTGCGACTGCCAATGGGGTTCATGTTCACGATCTTCGGCCTGCTGCTCGCCGGATTCGGCCTGGCCTCCGACCGCGCCATCTACGAGCGGTCGCTCGGGATCAACGTGAACCTCTGGTGGGGCCTGGCGCTGCTGGTGTTCGGCCTGGTCTCGCTCGGCCTGGCGCTCAGCGCCGCGAAGACGCGCGGGCAGCCGCGGCGGTAGCGCCCCAGTGCGGCCCTCTTCGAAAGGAACGCCCATGATGCATCGCGCCGCTTTCCTCGTATTGATCCTTGGCCTCGCCGGCTGCGGCGGGCCGAAGGCGCCGGATGGGGTCGCGCCGGAGGTGGTGCCAGCGCTCATCGAGGTCAAGAACCAGCACGCGCTCCCCGTCAGCATCGACATCACCGGCAATGGCACCCGCTACCATCTCGGCACCGTCCATCCCGGCATGAAAGGCTCGTTCAAGGTCCCGGTCAACGTGACGAACAGCGGCTCGGTCGAGCTCGTGGTCACCCCCAGCACGAACGCCCGGCCGTTCACCTCGGGTCCGCTCCTGCTCGGGTCGGCCGCGGTCGTGGACCTGATTGTCACCGCCCGGCTGTTCAACAGTACCGCCAGCATCCGGCCGTAGCGCCCCGCCTATCGCAGCGCCGCGTCCGGGGCGAACTCGGCCGCGGCGGGCAGCAGGGTGCCATCCGGGGCGAACCAGGCCAGGGACCCGCCGCCCCAGGCAAAGAGCCCCGACACCTGGATGGACTCCGGGTACCACCACACCACGCCGGCGCCCCGTCCTCCCGGGGTGGCCGACACGGCCTTCAGGACGCTGCGCAGGAACTTCGCCTGCCCCTCCCGTGAGATCGCCCAGGTCATCGCGGCGCGATTCGGCGCCATCCCCTCCCAGCCGCCGATCCGCCAGGGATACGCCGTCTCCACCACCATGATGTCCCGCCCATACCGCCCCGCGGTCGCCTGCAGGTTGGCCTCGAGCCCCGCCAGGGTGCCGTGCCACCAGGGGTAGTAGCTCAGGCCGATGAGATCATACGGTACGCCGTACGCCTCGATATGGTCGAAGAACCACTGCGTGCCCCCCCTCGACCCACCCTGCGAGTAGTGCAGCAGCACACGGACGGAGTCCCCGGGGAGGAGCCCGGCGCGGACGCCGCGGATGCCGGCCTTGAGCAGCCGAGTGAACTGCTGCCATCCAACCACGGTATCCGGGGCGGTACTGATGCGCCCCAGGGGCCAGAGCATGCCGTCGTCCACCTCGTTGCCCACCTGGACGATCGCCGGGACGACCCCCACCTGCCGCAGCCGGGCCATGACGCCCGTGGTGTAGCGCTCCACCTCGGCTTCGAGCGAGTCGAGGCCCAGCGCGGCCCAGGCCGCCGGGGTCAGCTGGTGCCCCGGGTCGGCCCAGGTGTCGGAGTAGTGCAGGTCGAGCAGCAGCCCTGCGCCGCTCGCGGCCACGCGCTCCGCCATCCGCACCGTGTATTCCAGGTCGTTGACCTCGACCTCGGTGCCGCTCGGGTTCACGAAGAGCCGCAGCCGGAAGAGGTTGCTGCCGCGGGCGCGGAGGATTCCGATCGCGTCTCCCGCGGCCCCGCCGTCCCGGAAGACCCCGCCGGCCTGCTCGATCCGCTCCAGCGCCGAAATGTCCGCGCCGCGAAAGGCTGGCAGCGGCGCCTCGTCCGGTGGGGCGTTGGTGCCGCCCCCACAGGCCGCGAGCAGCAGGAGCCCCGCCAGCCGGCTCCTGCGGGCGGCACTCACCGGGTTCCGGACTCCAGCGTGACCCACTCCACCTCCACCCCGTAGGCGTCCGGGACGGTGGCTCCCGCGTCTGCCTTCCGGAGCGAGAGCTGCAGCCGTTCCAGCCGCTCGAGCCGCGGCCGGTCCCCGGCACCACCCCGTCCCGCCGCAGGTCCCACCCAGTAGTTCCACTCCCCCGGGAATCCCTGCGGCACCAGCACGCCGCGCCCGATGGTGAACGACGCGAGCGGCAGCGAGGCTTCGCTCCAGGCGCTGTCCACCGGGAGGGCCACGACCCAGCTGGTGCCGTCGTCCTCCATCAGGGTGAGGTGCAGCGTCTGGCTGGCGCCGAGGCCGCGCAGGCGTAGCCGCAGGGTCTCGGCGCCGCTGATCGTCTCCCTCCGGGCCCGCACCCGCTCCGCGACCACCAGCGAGGTGGCGTAGTCGGGGGGACTCCAGCCGTTGCGATCCCGCGGCAGCGGGAAGCGGAAGGTCGGCCGGCCGGTGATCTCGGAGAGCCTGACCTGGAAGAGGCCACTCCGGCCGGCGTCGCCGATCCGGGTAAAGGCGAGCCGCCGGAGGTCGGTGCCGGGGTCAAAGAGGGTGAGCGGCGCGCCGGGAGGGACGACCGCGACCTTCCACGCGCCCCGGCCAGTGTAGTTCCAGTCCCAAGGCTGGTGCCGCTGGCCGTCGGGGTAGGTGGTCGCGACCCCGCCACGGTACACGGTGATGACGAACTCGTGCGGTCCCTCGCGCAGCTCGGCGGCGGGGACGGTGGCGGCGTACTCATAGCCGCCCGCGGGGCGCATCCAATAGGCATGGTACCAGTCGCCGGCGATCAGCCGGAGGAAGAGCTTCACCGAGTCCGGCGGGGTGAGGTCCACGACGCGGGCGCGGAGCTCGGCGTCGCGCCCCGAGAGGTAGGCCGACGCGGCGAGCGGTGTCACGACGGTGGGCAGGGTGTCCGCCGGCGGCGGGTGGTACTCCGTCAGGCCGACGGCGCCAACGTACGCCGGTAGCGTGGCGGGGTCCACCGCGCCGGAGGTGCTCAGCAGGTAGACGCCGGGGGTCACGGTAAAGCGTCCTGCGGCGGCGTCGCTCGGGCCCGGGTTGCCAGCGGTGATCGGCTGCACCGTGAACCCCGGGCCGAGGTCGGGGAGAACAACGGTCATGGGCCAGGCGCGGCTGATGGCGCGGGTGACGATCTTCTCCGGGTGGGGCTGTTCGAAGGGATCGCGCACCGGGACCGCGTCGGGGTACACCTCCAGGCGCCACAGTCCGGCTCGCACCCGGTCGAGGAAGTAGACCCCTTCTCCTTCGTACGTCACGGTGGGAGAGGAGCCGTAGCCGGCAATGCGCCGGAGCGCCGCGGGGTCGGGCGGAGTGGAGCGGGTGGAGCCGGCATAGAGGAAGGCGTCCCGGGCGACGAGCTCGCCGAGATTCTCCTCCGGAGAGACCCGGAAGTCCCCGAAGCGGTTATTGCCGGGATAGGGGCCATAGCCCTGCATCCGGGGGAGCCGGCGCATGGCTTCCGCGGCGATGATGGCGCTCATCGCCTTGCGGGGGGTGTAGGCCAGGCTCAGGAAGTGGGTCTGCCACCCGAGGTTGCGGGAGGCGGTCCGCTGCATGTCGTAGGTGAACATCGCGGCGAACTGCGCCCCCACCGCGCGGAAGGTGCGCGCCATGGCGGGGTACATGGTGCCGTTCCGGGTGTCGGGGCTGTCGAACTCGTACACGATGCGCGGCATCCGGGCGAGTTCGGGGCGGCGCATGTCGGGGAAGTCGTCCACGCCGCGGAGATAGTTCCCCTCCAGCTCGAAGCCGGAGTTGAGCCCCGTGGGGTACCAGCCGAAGGTGATTCCCTCGACCCTGGAGCGGCGGATCGCCTCGCCGATCCGGAAGTCCTGGCTCACGTTGTAGAAGATGAGCTTGCGGCAGCCGGTGGCGCGGACGGCGTCGGTGAGGGTGTTGATGTAGCGCACTGAGCCCGTGAGGTCCTCGGGGTGGTGCACCGGCTCGTTCACCAGCTCGATGAACGCGATGGCCGGCTCGTCCTTGAGCGCCACGCCGGTGTAGGGATTCACATGCTCGAGGATCTGGCGCAGGTAGTTGACCTGCGCCGCGATCGCGGCGGGGTCGGTGCCCATCTTGTCGCGGCTGTAGAAGCGCCCGAAGCCGGGCGCCGTGGTGTCCGCCAGCGCGTCGGGCCACTTGGCATTGTAGAGCTGGATGGGGCTGAACAGCATGTACACCCCGCGCTCCCGCGCCCGGGCAATCAGCCAGTCCAGCAGGTCCAGGTGGTCGTTGGCGATCAGGTTGCCCACGCTGTCGGCGGATTCCCAGTCTCCCCAGAAGGTGAGCCGGATGCCGTCCCACCCCATCCGGGCGAACTGCGCCATGTCCTCGGTGATCATCGCCTTGCGGTCGGCGTGGAGGTAGCCGGCGGCGCGATAATCGGAGGCGGTGGTGACGACGTAGTTGGCGCCGAAGAGCGAGACCTCCTGCCGGTTGTCCTTCCAGCGGACCACTCCCTCCTTGTCCAGGTACACGGCCCGATCCGCGACCGGAGGGCGGGAGGGGGCGGGGCGCTGGGCCACGGCACCCGCCGCGAGGGCGGCGCCGAGCAGCAGGGTCAGTCCGGGGATCGAAGGCATGGCGAAGGCTCTCAGGGGATCAGCGGCGGGACGCGGCCGGGATGGAGGGGGGTGCCGCACCGGCGACCACGGTGATGCTCACGGTTGCCGGCGCGAGCCCCTCGGCGGAGACGGTCAGGCGCACCGTCCCCGTCTGGGTGGCGCGAAGGATGGCCAGGCCGCGGCCGTTGTACACCCGGCGGCTCTCGGCCCGGTAGGGGTCGAGGTCCTGCAGGTCGGCGTTGTCGAGCGCCAGGATTGCCCCGCCGCTCACCGCAAAGCGCACCCGGTGGTTCGCCGTCAGAACCGTGATGCCGGCGGCGTCCACGACCTCGACGCGCACCTGCGCCACGTCTCCGGGCGTGGTGGTGACGGTCCCACGGTCCACGGTGAGCCGGATGGCCGCGGGCGCTCCGGCGGTGCGCACCTCCGCCTCGCAGGCCGGGGTGCCGTCGCGGCGCTTGCCCACGGCGCGGAGGACGCCCGGCTCATAGGGCACGTCCCAGCTCAGGTGCAGGTCCGTGGTGGTGGGGTGCACCAGCGGCTGGGCGTAGCTGTTCCAGCCGCCGGCCGTCCCCTGCGCCGGGAATTCGAGCCGCTTCTCGCCGAGGGAGCGGCCGTTCAGGAACAGCTCCACGATGTTGCAGTTGCTGTAGGCCAGCACCGGGATCACCTGCCCGGCGCGGCCGGCCCAGTTCCAGTGGGGGAAGAGCCGCAGCACCGGCCGGTCGGTCCAGAGGCCCTGGTACAGGTAGTAGATGTCCTTGGGCTGGCCGGTGATGTCCATCGCCCCCGAGGGAAAGCCCTTGAACGGCCAGGTGCTCTCGCCGAGGTAGTCGATGCCGGTCCACATGAAGTTGCCGGCGAAGTAGTCCCGCAGGGTGATCCACTTCCACAGCCGCTCGGCCTGGAGCATCCCGCTGGTGTAGTTGGGGCGCACCACCGCGGGGTCATCGCCCAGCGAGTACTGCTCGTCGAAGGACTGGAAGATGGTGCCGCTCTCGGTGCCGATCATCCTCCAGTCGGGATGGGCGTGACGGTCGGCTTCGGCAAACAGCTCCCGGCGCTCGTGCCAGCGGTCCACATAGTTGTAGCCCACGATGTCGAGGGCATTGAGGAACGGGAGGGTCGTGGGGTCGTTGTCGGCGACGATCCGGTCGTTCCCGGTGGTCACCGGCCGGGTCGGGTCCTCGCGGTGGAAGATGTCGAGCAGCCGCTGCAGCACCGCCACGCCGCCGGCGCTGCTCTGTTCCCCGATCTCGTTCCCCGCGCTCCAGAGCACGATCGAGGGATGGTTCCGGTCCCGCCGCACGAAGTCGGTGGCGTCCCGCTCCGACCACTCGGCGAAATACCGATGGTAGCCCTCCGGGACCTTGCCGAAGGTCCATTCGTCGAAGGCCTCCGCCATGACCAGGAAGCCCATGCGGTCGCAGAGGTCGAGAAACTCCGGGGCGGGGGGATTATGCGAGGTGCGGATGGCGTTCACGCCCATGGCCTTGAGCGTCTCCAGCCTGGCCTCCCACACCCGCTCCGGCACGGCGGCGCCGAGCCCGCCGGCGTCGTGGTGCAGGTTGACGCCGCGCATCTTGACCCGGCGGCCGTTGAGCAGGAAGCCCCGGTCCTTGTCGTAGGCGATGCTGCGGATCCCGAAGATCGTGCTGTGGAGGTCGCTGCTCCGCCCGCCGGCCAGCACCTCCGAGCGCAGCGTGTAGAGGAACGGCTCCTCCACCGACCAGAGGTCGGGTCCCGCGACGTCGAGGCGCTGCTCGAGCTCCAGCGCCTCGCCCGCCGCCAGCGAGAAGGGCGATTCGGCGCGCGCCACCTCGTCGCCGGAGGCATCCAGCACCGTCGAGCGGAGCCGGCCGCTGCGCGCGGCGCCGTGGTGATTCTCTACCCGGGTCCGGACCGCCACTTCCGCCCCGGCGGAGTCGGCGCGCGGGGTGGTCACGTAGGTGCCCCAGTGGCCCACGTGGAGCGGATCCACCAGGGTCAGCCAGACGTGGCGGTAGATCCCGCTGCCGGTGTACCAGCGCGAGTTGGGCTGCCGGGAGTTGTCCACCCGCACCGCCACCACGTTGATGCCGGGGACCAGGTGCTTCGTGATGTCGTGGGCGAAGCTGACATACCCGAAGGGCCGGCGGCCCAGGGACACGCCGTTGATCCAGACGTCGCCGTTCATGTGGACGCCGTCGAACTCGAGCCAGGCCTCGCGTCCCCTGGGCCCCTCGGGGAGCCGGAACGCCTTCCGATACCAGCCGATCCCCGTCGGGTAGAACCCGAGCCGGCCGCCACCCGGCGCGTCCTCCCGTGGCGTGCCCTCGATGCTCCAGTCATGCGGCAGGTCGAGCGCGCGCCAGCCGAGATCATCGAACCGGGGGGCCTCGGCACCGGCGGGATCACCCAGGGTGAAGCGCCAGCCGGGATCCATCGAGAGCCGCTGCCGCTGCGCGGTGGCGGGCGCGGCCAGGACCGCCAGGGAGAGGAGCAGCCCCGGCGCCACCCGGGTCAGTCCAGGGCCCACTGCCGCCCCCGGAAACCAGTGGCGGGGAGCCTC
>CAZPER010000014.1:21927-61138 GCA_964585655.1 uncultured Gemmatimonadaceae bacterium
CCGGCAGCACCAGGAGGCCGTGGGCGGGGAGCGCACCCCGGTTGCCGCGCTGCTTCCGGGAGGTGGGCAGGTCCAGCAAGCCGTCCAGCTCGATGCTCGTCACCGTGAACCGGACCGGCTTCGGCCGCGGGTTCACCAGCACCACGATCCCGCCCCGCCGGAAGGCGATGACGTCGGAGGGGGCGCTGGTGCGGATCTCCTCGAAGTCGCCGCGGATGAGCGCCGGCTGGGTCCGGGTCAGCTCCAGCACCCGGTGGTAGAACTCGCGGGCCTCCGCGGCGTGGGGCTGGTCCCACTGCACCAGCTCCCGCTCGAAGAGCGGCAGCTTCTGCGGGCTTTCCACCTCCTGCCCGTTGTAGAGCAGGGGACGGCCCGGGAGGAGCGCCGTGGCCACGAAGGCGGCCCGCGCCCCCGCGCCGAAGATCGCGACCGGGGTATCGTCCCAGGCGGTCTCATCGTGGTTGGTGGTGAAGCGGAGGCGCATGCCGCCCCGCGGCATGCCGGCAAGCTCCGCGATCTCCCCCCGCACGTAGGCGGAGGCGATGCCCCCCTTCCAGACCGCCTTGAGCCGCTTGTACGACTCCCACCCGTAGGTCAGGTCGAAGCCCTTCCGGTGCAGCTCCAGGTCCCCCCACTCGGCGAGGAGCAGGATGGGCCGCGGCACCGCCGCGCGGAGGGCCGGCAGCGCCTCGGCCCAGTAGTCGTAGGGGATGAACCCGGCGACGTCCATGCGGTACCCGTCGATGCCATACTCGGTGATCCACCAGCGCATCACGTCGGTCATCTCGCGGCGCACCGCGGGGTTGCCGTAGTCGAGCTGCGCCACGTCGGTCCAGTCGGTGAGCTTGCCGTCGGCGTCGCGCGGCACCATCGGGCGGCCCTGCTCGTCGCGGAAGTAGTACTCGGGGTGCTCGGCGACCCAGGGGTGGTCTGGTGAGGTGTGATCGGGGACCCAGTCGAGGATGAGTTTCATGCCGCGGGCGTGCACCGCCTCGACCAGGGCGCGGAAGTCGTCGTGGGTGCCGTAGGCGGGATTGATGCCGCGGTAGTCTCGGGCGGCGTAGGAGGAGCCGAGGCTGCCCTTCCGGTTGAGGACGCCGATGGGGTGGATCGGCATCAGCCAGACGACGTCCGCCCCAGCGGCCTGGATCCGGTCGAGGCCGTCGATGACGCCGCGGAAGTCGCCCCGCTCGGAGAAGTCCTGCACGAAGACCTCGTAGAGCGCGCTGCGGGCGACCCAGGAGCTGTCGGGCGCCAGCGCCTGGGCGGAGACCGCGGGTGCGCCGACGGCGAGCAGGAGCCCGATGCCGAGGGCCGCCAGATACTTTTTCACGATGCGTTCTCCTCGTACAGTGACGATCGCCGAGCCTAGAGCTTCGTCGCGGTGTCGATCGCGACCGCGGACATGGGGACGAGGTCGAGCGGGACGGCGCCGGTGGCGTCCACCGTGAGCGCGGTGCCGGCGCAGGCGCCGCCGACCCGGCCGCCGGTCAGACGGTCGCAGTAGGTCCCGGGCGCGAGCCCAGTGGTGACGGTGTCCACCAGCCCGGTGGCTTCCCGATTGATGGCCACGAAGCCCAGCGGGCCGCGGGAGAAGGCGATGACGTTGGCGCCGTTGTCCCACCAGTGGGTGACGGCGGTGCCGGCCACGACCTTGCGGAAGCGCACCATGGTGCGGATGGACGGGTCCCGGTGCTCGCAGACCCACTGGCCGATCGTGGCGGTCTCCAGGCTCGCGGCGCAGGTCACGGGCAGGGTCCAGCCATTGCCATCGGAGGTGGGGCCCATCGAGGCGCCGGAGGGGCAGGTGAAGGCGTAGCCCGACAGCACCGAGGGGAAGCCGTAGGGCTGCGCCAGCATCCAGACGTTGGCGAGGCGGAACGCGTCGCCGTCCTGATAGCCGATCCCGCAGCTCCGCTGGGTGTCGTGATTCTGCAGGAAGACCAGCGCCTTGGTCGAGGGAATGAGCCCCCACGCCGCCTCGGAGAACTGGTGTCCCGGCGGGCCGGCGGGATTGAGGTCCGAGACCATCTCGCCGTTCAGGTTGCGGAACTTGCTGCCGACACCGGTGAAGGTGAACTCGGTGACGTCGGCCCAGCCGCCGCTGCCGTACCCGACGCCGTAGTAGTTGGGCTTGGTCACGGCCTCGCCGCCGCCGCCAACCACTTCGAGGAACAGGTACGGAATCGGGTGCCCCTTGGCGACCTGGTCCAGGTTCACCCGGTCAATGATATCGTCGAGCTCCACCTGCTGGATGTGCTTGGCGGCATCAATCCGGTAGCCGGCCACGCCGAGGTCGGCCAGGGCGATGAGGTAGTCAGCGAGCTTCTGGCGGACGGTGGCGCTCCCGGTGTTGAGGTCCGGCAGCGAGAAGAGCTCGCAGTCCTGCACGTTGGCGGCGCTCTGGTAGTTGTTGAGCGCGCAGGGGGTATGGAAGTCGGCCGGGGTCCAGAGACCCGGGTAGCTGTACTTGGTGTAGGCGGTGCCGTTGCTGCCGACGCCGGGGCTCGGGAAGTTGGTCATGTGGTTGATGACCGCGTCCACCACGATGCCCACCCCGGCGGCCTGGCACCGGGTGACCATGTCGGCGAACTGGACATCGGTGCCGGAGCGGCTCCGGGCCAGGCTGTAGCTCACCGGCTGGTAGCGTTCGCTCCAGTCGAAGCTCGGGGTGATGCTGTGCTCCTGGGGCGGGGAGACCTGCACGTACGCCACGCCGGCCGGCCCGAGGACCGTCTCACACTCACTCGCGATGTCGGGCCAGGGCCACTCGAAGAGGTGGACCAGGACGTCCCCGGCGGCGGTGTGGCCGCTGGGGCGCCAAGTGCCGGGGAGTGTCGGGCGGGTGGGCGTACCGCCCCCGCCACCGGGGGGGGCGGTCCCTCCCTCCCCTCCGCAGGCAAGGGAGAGGGCGACGAAACCAAGCAGGGCCAGGGGTCTGGAGAGGGTCACGGCGGGTGCACTGGTGTAAGGGAGAGGCCGCAGCCCCGCCGTGGAGCTGGCAGAGCTGCGGCCGTTGGAATGCTGGTGACTAGGTGATGCTCAGTAGCCCGGGTTCTGGGAGAGCTTCGGGTTCACCGCGATCTGATTGGAGGGGATCGGGTACAGGCTCAGGTAGTCGGGCACACTCTGCCCGGCCGGCACGCCGCCCTTGAAGGTCCAGATGTAGGAGCCGCCGGAGAACTTGCCGAACCGGATGAGGTCGGTGCGGCGCTGCCCCTCGAAGAAGAGCTCCCGGCCCCGCTCGTCCAGCACGAAGTCGAGGGTCAGTTCGCCCTGGGTGATGTCGCCGCTGTTGTCGCCATAGGCGCGCTGGCGCAGCCCGTTGACGTACGTCAGCGCCTGCGCGGCGCTCCCCGTCCCGCCCCGCAGCACCGCCTCGGCATAGATCAGGTAGGCATCCGCCAGGCGGAACATCGGGTAATCGGTATCCGGGAACTCGCCGCTCGAGCCCTGGCTGCCGGTGGAGGTGAGGTTGGTGAACTTCACGCTCGCGGCACCCTCCTCCTCCGACGTGATGCTGGTGATGGTGTTCGGTGTGCGGCCGGTGATGAAGAACAGCCCACGCGGGTCGCTCTGCAGCCGCGCGTACGCCTCGGGCCGGACCTTGAGCCCCGCCCAGCACCCGTTGACGCCGAGCGTGGCCGGGTCCTGGCTCCAGGGGTTGGTGCCGCCGACGCAGGCGGCGTGGATCAGGAACGTGGTCCCGCCGTACCCGCGGGAGAAGAGCCCGTCCGAGACGAGCGGGAAGATGATCTCGGGGGACAGGTGGTTGTCGGCGGTGAAGTTGTTCTGGAACACCGGGTTCAGGGAGTACTTGCCGCTGTTGATCACGGCCGCCGCCTCATTGGCCGCCTCGGTGTAGTAGCCGGTACCGGTGTACACCTCGCCATTGAGATAGACGTGGGCCAGGAGCATGTGGGCCGCTTCCTGGGTCGCCCGGGCGTAGGTGGCCTGGCCGGCCGCGGGCGGCAGGTCCGGGATGATCGCGTTCAGCTCCGACACGATGAAGTCGAAGACCTGCTGCCGGGTCGCCTGGTCCGGCGGGGTGCCGGAGGGCTCCGTGACCAGCGGGATGGGTCCGTACATGTCCACGCCGTGCCAGTAGCTCAGCGCACGGAGGAAGCGGGCTTCCGCGCGGAAGGTCTGGATGTCGGTCCGCAGCTGGCCGGAGACCCCGCGCTCGTCGAGCTTGGCATCGGTGGTCTGCCGCAGGAACTCGTTGGCCGTGGCGATCTGGAAGAAGATGCGGGCGAACATCCCCGACACGAACTCGTTGGTCGAGCCCCAGGTCATGGCGTTGTACTCGAGGATCGGCCCGTCGTTGGCCCAGCGCAGCATCGCCTCATCGGTGGGCAGCTCCTGCGCCTGCCAGTAGATGCGGATGTAGCTCTGGAAGCCGGCGTCGTTGATGGTGCCGATGTCCCGGTCGCAGCAGCCCCGGATACCGGACAGGATCAGGCCGCCGTACAGCTTGGCCAGGAAGGAGCGGTAGGAAGCGGGCGAGTTGAAGACCGTCGTCTCCGAGACCGTGCTGGTCGGTGCGACCGACGGGTCGGTACAGGCCCCCAGCCCGAGGCTGACGAGCGCCACGGCGCCAAGGACTCCTCGGCGAATGTTGCGAGTCATGCGCGTATCCTTCATCAAGTGGTGATGGACCATGGTCGCTTAGAACTGGATGCCCATGCCGGCGCTGACGGTGCGCGAGCGCGGGTACAGGTTGTTGTCGATGCCGTTCAGGCCGGCCGTCGGATCCACCCCGCTGTAGCCGGTGATGGTGAAGGCGTTCTGCATCGTGGCGAACGCCCGCGCGTTCTGGCCGCGCAGGTTGAAGGCGTAGCCGACGGTGATGTTGTCCATCCGCAGGAACGAGGCCCGCTCCACATAATAGTCGGAATACTTCTGGTTGGTGACGAAGTTCGTCTCCAGGACCGACTCGTGCAGGTTGTACGGCGAGGCCTGCGCCAGCTGGTCGTAGAACCCGTTCGCCGAGGCGACGTTGTTGTACACGTAGTTGCCGAGGTACGCCCGGAGGGTGAAGCCCAGGTCCCACTTGCCGTAGTTCAGGTAGGAGGAATGCCCGAAGATCCACTTCGGCGCCGGGTCATGGAACGGCCGGCGGTCGTTGAAGTTCACCGTGCCGTCGCCGTTCCGGTCCACGTACAGGTCCTGCTCGTTGATGACGTTGTCGCCGTTCTCGTCGGTGTAGATCGGCTTCCCGTTCCGCATCTTGTGCTCGTACACGTAGAACGAGTTGATCGGCACGCCGGGCCGGAGGATCTGGATGGTCTGGCCCAGGCCCCCGATGAAGCCGGTGGGAATCTGCTGGGCGACGGCGTTGCCGCCGAACGGATTGATGGCGATGAGCTCGTTCGTGTTGTGGGACGCCGTGAGGTCGGCGGTCCACCGCAGGCCCTGGCCGGTGATGCCGCCCTGCAGCACCTTGGCACTCAGGCTCAGCTCGATGCCGGTGTTCCGCATGCTCCCGATGTTGGTCGTGATATTGTCGCCGGGCGCCGTGCCCGCCGCGGCGGTCACGTTGAAGATCAGGTCATCGGTGCTCTTCCGGTACACGTCGATGGTGCCGGTATAGCGCTGATTGCTGAAGCCGAAGTCGAGCCCGAAGTTGAAGGACTTGGTGGCTTCCCACTTGATGTTCGGGTCCACCGCGCTCGGGCGGATCTGGGTGAAAAACGAGTCGGCGAACTGGTACTGCGCCTCCGCGTCACCGATCGAGTAGGTGGAGTACTGCAGGTAGTTCCCGAAGGACTGGTTGCCGGTCTTGGCCCAGCTGGCGCGCAGCTTGAGGTCGGAGAGGTTCCAGCGGCCCTTCAGGCCCGACTCCTCGGAGAGCCGCCAGGCCGCCGCGATCGACGGGAAGGTGCCCCACTGGTTGCCCGTGCCGAAGCGGGAGGAACCGTCGCGCCGCAGGCTGGCGTTGAAGAGGTAGCGGTCCCGGATGTTGTAGTTCACCCGGCCGAAGAACGAGATCAGCTTGCTCTCCTGCACGTTGAACTGGCTGCTCACCGTGATGGCGCTCGGGATGCCGTTCGGGCCCAGCTGGTCGGTGCTCAATCCCTGCGCGAGGACCGATGGGAACTCGCCCCGGGCCTCGGTATACGAATAGCCGGCGGTGAGGTCGAGCAGGCCTGGTCCCACTTCGCGCGGGATCGCGTAGTTCAGGAAGCCTTCCAGCACCGTATTCGTCTGCGCCGGCTCTTCCCGGTAGAAGTCGCCGGGATCACCGCTCCCCACCTGCTCCCGGTGCAGCGAGGTCGGGGTGAAGGTGGTGCGGGTGGCGCGGGTGATGTCGTACCCGAGGGCCAGGTTCGCCGAGAGCCCCTCGAGGAAGGGGGTCCGCCACTCGCCCTGCAGGTTGCCGATGCTGCGCAGGGTGGTGCTCTTGTCGCTGGCGAGCTTCAGGATGGCGACCGGGTTGTCGGCGGAATTCAGGCCGCCGCTCCAGTCATAGTACCCCGTCGGGGTGGTGGAATCGAAGATCGGCTGGGTGGGGCCGTAAACGGTCGCATTGCCCAGCACGCCGCCCGGCGTGAAGTCATCCTGGGCGCGAGAGCCCCGGAGGTTGGCCCGAAGCGTGACCCGGTCGTTGAACAGCTGCTGGTTGTAGTTCACGCCCAGGGAGACGCGCCGGGTTGTGGTCCCCTGCAGGATGCCGTTCTGCTCCAGGTAGTTGCCCGAGAGCCGGTAGCTGCTGTTCTGCCCCGCGCCGGACACGGCAAAGGTGTGTTCCTGGCCGTACGCCGCCCGGTCGATCTCCCCGAACCAGTCGGTGTTCGCGTTGAGCAGCTGGGTGGCGTTCGCGGGGGCGTACTGGGTGACCGCCGACCGGAACTGCGAGGCACTCAGCATCGACGGATACTTGGTGGCCGACGAGGCGGAGACGCTGCCGCTGTACTCGAACCTCGGCCCGGCCCCGGCCTGTCCCTTCCTGGTGGTGATGATGATGACGCCGTTCGCCGCATTGGATCCATAGATCGCGGCGGCGGAGGCGTCCCGGAGCACGACGATGCTCTCGATGTCGCTGGCATTCAGGAAGTTGAGCGGGTCGCGGCCGCCCGAGAGGCCGCCGCCGGCGCCGGATCCGCCCACCGGCATGCCGTCGATCACGAAGAGCGGTTCATTGCTGGCGTTGACCGAGGTGGCGCCGCGGATGCGGATCGTGGTGCCGCCGCCCGGCTCGTTGTTCTCCACCACCTGCACCCCGGCCGCCTTGCTCTGGATCAGCTCCGTCGGGCTCACGATGCGGCCGGTGTTGAACTCGTCCGGCGTGACGCTGGTGACGGCGCCGGTGATATTGCCGGCCGTTTGCTCACCGTATCCCACCACCACGATCTCCGACAGGTCCACCGCCTTGGCGGTGATCGCGAGATCCACCACCAGGGTCTGGCCGGCGGCCAGGGTGAACTCCTGGCTGAGCGGCGTGAAGCCGATCATCCGGGCCCGGATCGTGTCCGTCCCCGCGGCGACGCCGGTGATCAGGTAGCTGCCGTCCGGCCGGGTCACCGCGCTCCGGTTGCGGACGCTGACGCTGACGCCCTGCACTGGCCGGTCCGTGCCGGCCTCCGTCACGTGGCCGAGGATGGAGCCGGTGGGTGACTGGGCCGCAAGCGGCACCACCCCCAGCGCTGCCAGAAGCACTCCCAGACTGTAGCGTAGCCGTGTCATATGCGGGGACGTCCTTTCAGGTGCGGGCTACAAAAAAGCCCCGGCCAGACGCGGGCCGGAGCATGAGAAAAGAGGGAAGGCAATGGCAGCGCCCGAACCGGCGCTGCGCGCGCGATTAGTGAGGTTGCAACGATGTTCGTTAGGCAGGCGGGGGACCTGCATGGACACCACGCGTTCGGGTCGGTGACTCGCGGACATCATCAGCCCCGGCCGGGGAGATTGCCCGGGGGGCGGACGACCGGTCGGTTTCAGTAACGTGCGGGTACCTGCGTGTCAGGAAAGGAGGCTGTGCCCGGGTCGGCGTCCCGGTCGCGCTAATATTCCCGCCGTATTGGGGGTCGTCAAGAGCCCAGTCAGGCGCGGGTGGGACTTTATACAGCCCGAACGCCAAGAAATGAATGAAAGGGAGATGAAAGGAGGGAACCGGCCGGAATCAGGGCAGGGATGCACCGTGGAACCCCTCGCGAGCCCGCGCACGGGTGTGGGATGGGCGCGACATGTCGAGATCCGCCGCGGCGCAGGTGGCGCACGCCGTCCCCGGCTGCGCCGGCCTGCTTGCGTCGGCGGCCGGGCGGGCCCATCCTGCCGGGCGTGTCCCAGACCGCCATCGTCACCGGCCTCGCGCTGCTGGCGTTCGCCGCCAATTCGCTGCTCTGCCGCCTGGCGCTCAGCACGGGGGCGATCGATCCCGCCAGCTTCACGGGCGTCCGGCTCCTGACCGGGGCCGCCACGCTGGTCCTGCTGGCGCGGCCCCGGACGTCCTCGGCCGCCGGGGCAGAGCCCTCCTGGGCCTCGGCCGCGATGCTCTTCCTCTATGCCGTGCCGTTCTCCTACGCCTACGTGAGCCTGGGCGCGGCCACCGGCGCCCTGCTGCTCTTCGGCGCGGTCCAGCTGACGATGATCATCGGCTCCCTCCGCCGTGGCCACCACCCCAGCGCGGGGGAGTGGTCGGGGCTGGCGCTCGCCTTCGGTGGTCTGGTGTACCTCCTCCTCCCGGGACTCACGGCGCCACCGCCACTCGGCGCGGCCCTGATGCTGCTGGCGGGTGCGGCCTGGGGGGTGTACTCCCTCCGCGGCCAGCGGGTGCGGAACCCGCTGGCGCAGACGGCCAGCAACTTCGCCCGAACCGTGCCGATGGTCGCGGTCCTGGGGCTCGCCGCCGCCCCGACGCTGCACCTCGAGCTCCGGGGGGTGCTGCTCGCGGCACTCTCCGGCGCGGTCGCCTCCGGGCTGGGGTATGTCGCCTGGTACCGGGCCCTCCCCGAGTTGCGGGGGGTCATCGCCTCGGTGGTGCAGCTGGCCGTCCCGGTGCTGGCCGCGGGAGGTGGCGTGCTCCTGCTCGGGGAGCGGATCACCTCGCGCCTGCTCCTCGCGAGCCTCGCGGTGCTGGGCGGGATCGGCTGGGCGCTGCTGGCGCGGCCCCGGCCCCCCGCCGCGGCGGGGGAGTAGGGCGCCATGCCGGCGTCCTGTGGTGCCTGCGCCCCCCTTCGGGAGTCTGCATGATCTCACGGCTCTGGCCCCGCATCCGCCGGATCTGGATCACCGCGGGATTGCTCTTCACGGCGGTGTTCGTCGGCTGGAGCCTGCTGGCGTTCCGCGCCACGGCGGCGGCCCACGCGGCCCTGGCGTCCGACGCACGCGTCGTCGTCGAGGAGACGGAGCTGGGCTGGAGTTTCCGACCCACGGCGGGCGCCGCCGCCGCCACCCCGGCGAACCTGCTCTTTCTTCCTGGCGGGATGGTGGACCCGGCGGCCTACGCTCCGGTGGCGCGGGAGGTCGCGGCGGCGGGACATCCGGTGCTGCTGCTCCGGCTTCCCTGGCGTGGCGCCTTCGGCCAGGCCGACGGGCCCGACTTCGTGGAGACCGTGCGCCAGGCCATGGACGGGCTACCTGGGCCGTGGGTGCTGGCGGGGCATTCCCGGGGCGGCGCCATTGCGTCCGGCATCGCGCACGCCGGCGCGCCGCGGCTCGCCGGCCTGGTGCTGCTCGGCACCACGCATCCGAGGGATGTGAGCCTCGTCCACCTGCGGTACTATGTCGCGAAGGTCTACGGAACGGCCGACGGGATCGCGCCGGCCACCAAGGTCAGGGCCAACGCCTCGCTGCTGCCCGCAGGAACCCACTGGGTGGAGCTGGTGGGTGCCAACCACTCACAGTTCGGCGCCTACGGCTTTCAGCCGGGAGATCACCGCGCCGCGATGGACCGCGCCACCCAGCGGGCGCGGATCGTGGCGGTACTCCTCGAGGCCCTCGCGTCAGCTGGCGGCACGGGCCAGTAGGGCTACGGCACCCAGCGCAAGGCGAGGAACGGCACGGTGTCGAAGCGCAGGTAGCGGGTGGAGGCGCCACCGGCCGTCCCCCGGTAGCCGGTGACGTAGTGACTCACCCCGGCCCGCAGCGCCAGCGTGCTTCCCGTCTGCAGTCCCAGGAAGAACTCGGAGTTGAGGGAGCCGCGGTCCCGGTCGCCGTACATGAACAGCGACCCGCGCGCCGGCTCGAGCTTGAGCCCCGAATCTCGGCGGGAGCCTCCCGTGGCGATCCCGGCCAGATCCAGGTTGGCCCCCGCCGTCAACGGACCGATGAGCCGCACCTGCCCCTCCACCGCGAGGTTGAGCCCCCAGACGCTGGGCGCCAGACGCACCCGGAGGGGAAGCGCGGCGGATCGGTCTTCGTCCGGGCTGCGATAGGAACTGGTTTCGCCGCCGTAGCGGCTCAGGCGGGCGCCGACGCCCAGCCGGAGCGAGCGGCCGACCTCCACCCGCCAAAGGCCGGTGGCCGCGGCCCGCCACGCGTCGCCGGAGACGCCGATGGAACCATCCCAGGCGAGCCGCTGTGCCTGGGCGGGCACGGTCGCGAGGAGCAGGGCAACTGAGAACAGCGGGAACGCACGCATCCACGGTATCCGGTCAGGGGTACCGCGGGTAACGCCGGGAGGGGCAGATTGGTTCTCCCCCGACCGAGTCCAGCCTCGCCGCCACGAGAGGAGCCGCAGATGGCCGTGACCCTGCCCCCCGAGGCGCGCAAGCAGGCGCTGGCCTCGCTGCGACGATTCTGCACCGAGGACCTGGAGCTGGAGGTGAGTGATCTGCAGGTGATCGGGCTGCTGGATTTCGTGCTCAAGGAGGTCGGCCCGTCGGTCTACAATGGCGCCATCAGCGACGCCCAGGCATTCCTGCGGGACCGGCTGGCGGACCTGGAAGCGACCTGTTCGGAGCCGGAGTTCCCCTATTGGCCCAAGGGGTCATCGGTCCGGCGGAAGTGACCTCGCCCTAGGGCTTCTTCGGTGCCGGCGGCGGCGGCAGGGAGAGCAGGCGGCGGCGGAAGCTCTGGAAGGCCGGGGTGTCCCTGGTCAGGCCCTGCAGCCGGCTGGCCTGGAAGGAGGCGATCTGGGACTCCGTCGCGGCGATGCGAGACTCCTCCAGCGGGTGGCTGGCGAAGAACGCATCCAGCGCGCCGGGATTGGACTGCCGGGCGGCCAGCAGGATCCGGAACATCGCCGGGATGCCGGTGGGTGAGATCCCGGCCTTGACCGTCGTGGTGACGGCCTCCGCGTCCGCTTCCGCCTCGTCATTGCGGCTGAACTTCGCGAACAGCGCGCTCCCGCCCACGTTGATCGCGGCCTGGCTGGCGCCGCTCTCGCACACCTTGGTGAGGGTGCAGAGCAGCGTTAGCCCGACGTCGGCACTCTGCATCTGCTGCATCTGCTGCACCGAATGCCGCCGGGTGACGTGCCCGATTTCGTGGCCGAGGACACCGGCCAGCTCGCTCATGTTGGTGGCGCGCTCGATCAGCCCGCGGTTGACGTAGATCCAGCCGCCCGGGACGGCGAAGGCATTCACCTCCCGGCTGTCCACTACGGCGAAGTGCCAGTCGAGGTCCCGGGAGTCGGTGGCGTTCGCCAACTGGGTGCCGAGGGCGGTGATGTAGCTGACCACCGCGGCATCGTGCACCATGGGGAGCTGGGCGGCCACCTGGGTTGCCGTGCTGGCGCCGAGTTCCACTTCCTGCCGCTGGGAGACGGCGCAGGCCACCGCAAAGACCGCCAGCATTCCAGCGGTGATCCCGCGGCGCAGCACCGGCCGGATCGAGCTGAGAGTACGCACCTGCCCACCCCTTCATGACGCGCGCCCGACATTGAGCGGCCGCAAGTCAATGGTAGTGGGCCCTCCATGGAGGGGGTATCAATCGTTGGATCGGGATCCCGCGGCTCCTGCATTGGACCGGGTGCCGTTCCGCCGGTACATTGTCCCCGCCGCCAGCCCACCCCCGGGAGTCCCGCATGCCGCCCAGGCGCACCACCGCCGCCACGCCGCGCACCGGCAAGGCAAACCACTCGGCCTTCCGCGCGATCGTGCGGCAGTGGATCGCGCAGGTATGACGTCATGATCACCCGCCTCACCGAAGCCGACCTGACCCTGCTCAGCACCGCCCTCGGAGAGCTGATGCACCAGGGAGGCGCGTCAGCCGGCGAGGCCGCCACCCTGCTGGCCCGGCTGGGCGCGCTCAGCTCCGCGCTCACGCTGAGCCGCACCGGGGCGGGCCAGGAGGAGTGGTTCGACGATTTCAGCGCCCCGCCCCCCGCGGCGGACCTGGTTTCCGATCTGGCCGCCGAGGCGGTCGGCCCGGAGAACGCGACCCTGCGTGCCGCCCTGCGCCACTACGGCGTGCTCCGCGCGCTGGGCCCGGGCTGGATCGCGGTCCTGCAGGAACTTCCCGAGGCCCGGCGCGCCCTTCCCGATGCGGTGTGGCAGCAGATGCGAATGTTCCTCGACGAGCGGAAAGGGTGAGGCCCGATGCCTGGCGGTGATCCCCGCGTCTATTTCGCGGCCGAACGAACCCTCCTGGCCTGGTTGCGTACCGGGATCGGCATCATGGCGTTCGGCTTTGTGGTGGCTCGGTTCGGGCTCTTCCTCCGGCTGGTGCGGCTGCAGGACGCGGCGGTCCCCGGTCACGGGCTGACCCCCCTGGTCGGGGCGGCGCTCGTCCTGCTCGGCGTCGTGGCATCAGGAGTCGGGGCGGTGGAGTTCCGGCGCTTCTGCCGGCAGCTGGCGCCGGAGGAACTGCCGGCGCGGCATGCGCCATTGGTGGGCCTCACCCTGGCCTGGGCGCTGGTCGCGCTCGGGGCCGCCCTGGCGCTCGCCCTGCTGGCATCGGGCGTCGGTCCGGGGTGATGGTCTCACCGGTCATCACGGCACCCCGGCGGCTACGATGGCTGCTCCTCCTCGCCGCCTGCCAACCCCCCGCCGCCTCACACACCGCCGAACCGTTCCTGGTGGACACCGTTGCCACGGCGGAGACGACACCATTCCAGCGGCCGGTGGATGGCGTGGCGCTCCCGGACGGGCGCCTGGCCCTGGCGGATGTCCAGGCGGAACAGCTCTTCCTGCTCGGTGCCGACGGGACGCTGCAGCAGACACTGGGAACCCCCGGCGCCGGACCCGGTGAACTCAGGGCCCCACGCTCCGTTGTGCGCCGCGGAGACACCCTCGCCGTGCTCAACGGCGGCAACAACCGGCTGGAGAACTTCCTCCCCGGCCGTGGCTACGTCGGCAGCCGTCCCCTCCCGCCCGGGGTGCAATACCGTGAGACCCGCCTGCTGCCGGGGGATACGGTCATCATCGCCACCGGAGGCGCCGATTCCGCGCTCGCGGTGCGGCAGGACCCCGGGGGCCGGATGCTGGCAAGGTACGGCACACCGGTCGTGCCGAGGGTGGGGGGCTGGGATTTCGACGCCATCCGTGCCGAGATCCTCTCCGGACGAATCCCGAATGAGATGCGCAACGTCGCCACCCCCATCGTGGATCCGGGGGGGGATGTCTGGCTCGTGCTGCACACCGAAGGGCGGGTGGAGCGCTACGGGCCGGGGGGGGAGCTCCGCGCCACGCTGAGGCTGGCCGACGACGAGATTGCGCCGATGCGCGACGCGTTCTTCGCCGCCAATGCGGCGGAGAAACGCCCGGGCGTGCTGCGGAGCTACTTCCTGGCGTTCTCTGGCGTGGCGCGCGACCACGCGCTCTGGCTCTTGCTCGCCCGGCCCGAATCGCTGCCGGCGGTGCTGCTGCGGGTGGACTCGACGGGCGCTCTCGTCGAGCGCCAGGTGGTGCCGGGGGCGGAGGGTGCCCGCTACCTGATCTCGGCCGAAGGCGCCGGGGGGTTCTACGCGGTGCACCCCACCGAGGGTCTGGTCTTTCACCTGCACCGCCGGTAGGCCGCCAATGATCCTGCTCCTGCGGGTGTTCGCCCCAGCCGCCGGGCCGGTGGACGCGGAGGCCATCGGCCGACGGCTGCTGGATGCGCTGCAGGAATTCACCCCGGTGATGGCGCAGCCGCCGGAGCGCTACTGGAAGATCCCGGAGTGGTACGAACACTCGATACGGCTCGTGCCGGCAACGGTGGCCGGGTTCGACGCCGTGCTGGCCCTGGCCACACTCGGGTGGGACCCCGTGGTCCGTGATGTCGAGTGCTCCGCCGTGTGGAATCGGGTGCCGGGAGGCGAGTTCCTGCGTCCCGAGGTCACCTGGGCAGAGCTGCTCCTGATTCACGCCCCCGACCGCCCGGGTACTCCTCCCTTGGGTTGAGGCCGGTTCCACCCTCCGATCCATCTCCCGATCAATGGTGGCAGGACCCGCCGACGGCCTATGATCCACAGACAGGCCGGCGAGCGGGCACCGGACTGGTCCTCCTCCCTTCCCGCGCGGTCCCCCGTATCTCCTGGCCCTCATGCCCGCCGCGCCGCGCTTCGCCGTCTTGCTCGCCACGCTGCCGCTCCTCCTGTCCGGTACGGCGGTATCGCTGCGGGCGCAGGGTGGTCCCATCGACACCCTGCGCCTGACCCTGGCAACCGTGCTCACCCAGGTGCGCGAGGAGCATCCGATCTGGAAGGCGGGCTCGGCGAAGGTGGACGCGGCCCGGGCCCGGGCCGGCGAGCGGAGCGGCATGCCCAATCCAAAGGTCAGCATCGCCCCCGCAGCGCTGACCGAGGTGCGCATCGAGGTGCTGCAGCCGCTCCGGTCGCCGTGGGAGGGATCGGCGCTCCGGGGGATTGGCGTCCGGGACGTGGCCGCCGCCCGGGCGGATGCTGAGGCCGACCGGCGTGCGGTGCTGCTCGACGCGGGGCAGCGGTTCGTGGATGGACTGCGCAGCACCCGGGCGCTGACGCTCGCGATGGAAGCCGAGAGCCTGGCCCAGCACACCGTGAGCGAACTTGCGCCCGGCGAGGGGGTGGACAGCACCGAAGACCTCGCCGGCCTGCAGACGCTCGTGAGTCTCGACGAGGCGCGCCGCGCCGGAGTGCGGGCGCGGCTCCAACACGCCATTGCCCAGGCCCGGCTGGCCCTGGTCATGGGCCAGAACCCCGGAACGGCGATCCTCTTCGAAGGCGAACTGGCGGAGGTCGCGCCGCTCACCGCCCCCAGCGGGGCGCTGGTCACAGCGCTGGCCACCGATCCGAAATCCGCCCGCCTCGAGCAGGAGGCGGAGCGGGCCGGCCAGGAGATTCGGCTGGCCCGGGCCCGCCGCTGGCCGGCGCTCGAGATCGGGCCGGCCATCACTCTCGGTGACAGGAACCGGCTCGGCGTCGCCCTCGGCATCAGCATCCCGGTCTGGAACCGGCAGCGGGATGCGATTCGCGCTGCCGGCGCGGAGCGGGACACCGCCCTCTCCGGGATCGCGGTGCGGCAGCGAGAGCTGTCGGTGCTGGTGACCGAGGCGCTGGTGACCCTGACCCGCGCGGCATCGGAGCTGGAACTGCTGCGTGGCGGCGCGCTGGCCCGGGCCGCGCGGGCACATGCGCTGGCGGCGCAGGCGGCGCGGCAGCGGGGGGTCTATGTGCTGGCGTGGCTGGCGGCGCGCAAGGCGTACCTCGATGCCCGCGCGGCGGAACTCGATCTCGAGTGGCAGGCCGCCCAGGCGCGGCTGCTGCTCCGGAGCGTGACCGGCAGCTTGGTCATGGAAGCGCCTTAGGGGCCGTGGAGGCGCGCGGGGCGGCCACTTTCCGGTCATGGCCGCCGTTGTGCGCCGTTCGGCAGGGGGGTCGTCCCAGTCAGTATCCCTCAGCATGAGCTTGGCTTGATGCGTCTCGTCCGGGGTCTCCCCATCTGCTTCGCCATTGCCGCTGCCTGCGCCGAGGGTACCGGCGAGTCTCGCATCCCCACCAGCCTGGTCATCGCGCCTGACACGGGCTGGCTGCTGCTCGGGGGCGAACGGCAGCTCAGCGCCGCGCTGGCGGATTCGACAGGGGACCCGCTCCCCCCCCGCCGCTGGAGTGGCAGGCGCTTACTCCCACTACCATTGCCATCTCCGGCGAAGGCCTGGTGACGGCGCTCGCACTGGGCCCGGCCCGGGTCGAGGCGCGCTTCGGCGCCCTTGCCGACACCATCGAGTTTCCGGTGGACGGCCCGACGGGACCGATGCCGGCCGCGGAGTTTCGCTGCGGCGGGTGGAGTCCCGCCGAGCCCACCCCGGACCGGCTCTGGCTCGAGGTCTTCGCGTTTGACTCGACGTTTGTTCCCGCCCTCACCTCCCGGGGAGGGCGCATCACCCGGACGTTCAATCTTCCCTTCGTGCAGGTGCTGTTCGACCGCGATTCGATTGCGGGGCTGCTCCAGGCCACGAGCCCCTTCCTGTGGCTCGTCACGGTCACCGACACCTCCGACACCAGATTCGTGATCCTGATCGGCTACACCCGCCCCGCCTCGCCCGCGGACACGGCGGCCCTCCGTGCCTATGGAGCGGAGCCGCGGCACCTGGGTACGGACTGGGCCTCCGCCGAGCTGCCGGACTCGCTGGTCCCGGCGCTGCGAGGCTGGCCGGAGGTCGAGTACGTCGATCCCGTCTTTCCGTTCTGCACCACCCCCAGCCGTCGCTGAGGTCCTTACCGCGCTGACCCGCCGCCCGACCCTTGACGGCCGCGGCCCGGGCTCGTATATAACCTTACGGTTATGCAAGCGGCCCAGCGGAAACGCCTCTCCCCCGATCGCCTGAACGCCACCTTCACGGCGCTGGCGGATCCCACCCGACGGGCCATCCTCGCCCGGCTCGCGGGCGGGGTGGCGTCGGTCAACGAACTGGCGGCGCCCTTCGCCATGAGCCAGCCGGCCATTTCCAAGCACCTCAAGGTGCTGGAGCGCGCCGGCCTGATCTCGCGCGGCCGGGAGGCGCAACGGCGACCGCGGCGGCTGGAGGCCCGGCCGCTGCGCGAAGCCACCGAATGGCTGGAGCACTACCGCCGGTTCTGGGAGGGGAACTTCCAGAGCCTCGACGCCCTGCTGGATGAACTCAAACTCGGCGACGGGCCCCGTCGCCCGCTGCGCAAGTAACGGAGACCCCATGCACAGTCCCGGCAGCCTGGCCATCAGCACGCCCTCGGACCGCGAGATCGCGATGACCCGGGAGTTCAACGCCCCGCGCGAACTGGTCTTTGAGGCCTACACCCGCCCCGACCTCCTCAAGCGCTGGCTCGGTGTCCACGCCGGCTGGACCCTCGCGGTGTGCGACATCGACCTGCGGGTGGGCGGCCGGTATCGCTACGTCTGGCGCAAGCCCGGGGCGCCCGAGATGGGCATGGGCGGGGTGTACCGCGAGGTAGTCCGGCCGGAGCGGATCGTGGCCACGGAAAAGTTCGACCAGTCCTGGTACCCCGGCGAGGCTGTGGGCACGATGGTCCTGGTCGAGCGCAACGGGCGCACCACCCTCACGCTCACGGTCTGCTACGAGTCGAAGGACGCCCGGGATGCGGTGCTCCGCTCCCCCATGGAAGAAGGCATGGCGGTGGGCTTCAACAATCTCGAGTCGCTGCTGGCCACCCTGGGCGCCGACGCCCGCTGACGGCATCGGCAGCCGTCACTACGCTGGATACCTCGGAGTCCCCATGCAGAAGATCGTCCCGTTCCTGTGGTTCGACGGCAAGGCCGAAGAGGCGATGCAGTTCTACGTCTCGATCTTTCCGGACTCGAAGGTGGGATCGGTGAACCGGGCCGGGCCCAACGGCCCCGTGTTTTCGGTGAGCTTCCAGCTCGCGGGGCAGGAGTTCCAGGCCCTGAATGGCGGGCCGATGTACAGCTTCACCCCGGCCATCTCGCTGTTCATCAAGTGCGAGACGCAGGCGGAAGTGGATGAGCTCTGGGCCAGACTCACCGCGGGCGGCGGCGAGGAACAACCCTGCGGCTGGCTGAAGGACAAGTTCGGGGTCTCGTGGCAGGTGATTCCGGGCGTGCTGGGACGGATGCTGGGAGACCGGAACCCGGCCAAGTCCCAGGCCGTGGTGCAGGCCATGCTCACGATGAAGAAGATCGACATCGCCGGTCTGCAGCGGGCGTACGACGCCGCATGAGCGCCCGGGCCGGCGCCATGGACCTGGCGGACGTAATGGCCTGGCTCAAACGGAACGGCCGCGCGGCCAGGATCAGGGACATGGCGCGCTACGGGATCGTGGCTCGGCGCGCCTTCGGCGTCAGCATGAGCCAGCTCAACACCCTCAAGAAACGGCTGGGCCCGGACCAGGCGCTCTCCCTCGCGCTGTGGGAGACGGGCTGGTACGAGGCCCGGCTCCTCGCCGCGCTGATCGGGGATCCGGCGCAGGTCACCCGGCGACAGATGAACGCATGGGCCGCGGGCTTTGAGAACTGGGCCGACTGCGACACTGCCTGCTTCGCCCTCTTCGACAAGACTCCGTACGCCTGGGAGAAGGCGCGCCAGTGGTCCGCATCCCCTCGGGAGATGGTGCGCCGAGGCGGGTACGTCCTGATGGCGTGCCTCGCGCTCCACGACAAGACCAGCCCGGACCGCCCCTTCCTGGCCTTCCTGCCGATCATCGAGCGGGGCGCGGCCGACGAGCGCAACTTCGTGAAGAAGGGGGTCAGCTGGGCGCTCCGCTCCCTCGGGCGGCGGAGCCCGGCCCTGCACGCGGCGGCCCTGCCGGTGGCGCGTCGGCTGGCGCAGTCGGACGGGGCGGGGTCCCGCTGGGTGGGGAAGGACGCCCTCCGGGAGCTGTCGGGCCCCAAGGTGCGGGCGGCGCTGGAGCGCCGGGCCCGCCGCGGGACCGGGAAGTAGGGCGCGGTCGGGCGATATCGGACCCGGACGGCGACACATAGATTCACCGCTGTCGCCGTCCAGAGAGCGTCATGCCTGACCGCCGGCTCATCGGCCCCCAGCAGCGCAGCACCCCCGCCGGCCTCGGGCTCACGCCGGGGGTGGCCCGCGCGGTGCCCACCGACCTCCTCCGCGAAGCCTCCAGCCGCCTGGGGATCATCGCGCTGCTCGGCGCGGTGCTGTGGGCCCTCAATACGATCATCGGTACGCTCGCCGCCTCGGCGATGGACCTGAAGAGCGACTACCTCGCCCTCCTGCGCGGCTTCGATACGATCGCGGTGACCAGCATCGTCGTCTCCCTGGCCCTGTTCCTCTATACCCGGAAGGAGGACCGCGACCCCCGCGTCAGCATCGACCTCGGCCTCTGGTACCTGGTCTACACCGGGCTTGCGCTGGGACTCACCATCCACTGGGAGCCCCCCCCGCCCGCGATCCCGGTCTTCCCTATGATTACCTGGGTTGGCGTCGCGGCGGTGATGTTCGCCGCCATCGTGCCGAGCAGCCCGGGCAAGACCCTCCTCGCGGGCCTGGTCGCCGTGTCCATGAACCCGGTCGGCATGCTCGTCGCCAAGGAGCGCGGCGTCTGGGACTTCGGTTCGTCGGGGAATGTCCTCCTCATGCACTTCCCCGACTACCTGCTGGTCGGGGTCGCGGTGGTGGTGGCCAGCGTGGTGCGGCGGCTGGGCCTGCAGGTGGCCCAGGCGCGGGAGATGGGGAGCTACCACCTGGAGGGCCTGCTGGGCAGCGGGGGGATGGGCGAGGTCTATCGCGCCACCCACCGGATGCTGGCGCGGCCCGCGGCGATCAAGCTGATCCGGCCGGAGATGCTCGGGGCCGCCAACCGGGAGGCGGCGCAGCTGGCCGTGAAGCGGTTCCGGCGCGAGGCGGAGGCGGCCTCGAGCCTGCGATCGCCGCACACCGTGGAGCTGTACGACTTCGGGGTGACCGAGGACCAGACGCTGTACTTTGTGATGGAACTGCTCGAGGGGATGACGCTCGAGACGCTGGTGCGGCAGAAGGGTCCGGTCCCCGCAGGGCGCACTATTCACATCCTGCGCCAGGTCTGCGAGTCGCTGGAGGAGGCCCATGCGCGGGGGCTGATTCACCGGGACATCAAGCCGGCCAACATCCACATCGGGCGGCTGGGACTCCGGCCCGACTTCGTGAAGGTGCTGGACTTCGGCCTGGTGAAGTCGGTGGCGGGTGAACCCACCGAGCATTCCCTGGCCACGGGGACCGGCCTCACGCCCGGCACGCCGGCCTACATGGCGCCCGAGATGATCCTCAACGAAGCGGTGGACGGCCGCGCCGACCTGTACGCGCTGGGCTGCGTCGCCTACTTCCTGCTGACCGGCCACCTGGTCTTCGAGGGCGGCGGGCTCCAGGTGATCGCGCGGCACCTGCGGGAGGCGCCGGTGCCCCCGTCGCAGCGCACGGAGCTCCCGATTCCGCCGGAGCTCGAACGGCTGGTGCTGGCCTGCCTGGCGAAGCAGCCCGACCAGCGGCCCCGTAGTGCCCGGCACCTGTCGGACGCGCTGGGCGCAATCGAAGGCGCAACCTGGACCGAAGCCCAGGCGGCGGACTGGTGGCAGCGCAACCAGCCTGGTTGAGCGCCGGCCGATCGACGGCCAACGGCAATTCTCCTGGAAGGCCCCATGGGCGTCCTGATCCCGATACTGGCCCTGTGCATCCCGGTGCTTGCGATCACGCTCAACGGGATGCAAAAGGTCTATCGGTTGCGGATCGAGGAGGCGCGCATCCGTGCCGGGGCCTACGGCGAGGGTGGGGCCGCCGAACTGGAACAGCTCCGCAGCGAGGTGGACGACCTGCGCCGCGAACTGGGAGAGGTCCACGAGCGGCTCGACTTCACCGAGCGGCTCCTCTCCCGGAACGCCGACCGGGACCGCCTGGCGGGGGGCCAGGGGCCGGAGGGGGCCTGATCACGGGTCCCGATGATCAGGCCCAAACGCTTGTGGATGTAGTACTTACCGCAGGTGAACGGCAGTTGATCCGGGGGTGAAGCCGGATCGTATCCTTGGCTCCGTGAACACGACAGGAACTGGTCCTGTCGGACGTCCCACTCGTCACGGAACAAGGAGCTCCAGATGGCCACCCCCTCGGTCCCCTCACCCATCCGTTCCGCCGCGCTGCTGAGCCTCCTGGCCCTGCTCGGCGCCTGCGCCGAACCGGCGCGCCACGCCAGCGCACCGGCCGAAGATCCCGTTGCGCGTGGTGCCTACCTCGTGACCCTCGGCAGCTGCCACGACTGCCATACGCCGAAGGTCATGACCCCCGCCGGTCCGGAGCTCGACAGCACCCGGCTGCTCTCGGGTCATCCGGCGTCCGAGGCGCTGCCCGTGCTCCCGGCGGGGGTGATCGCCCCGGGGCAGTGGGGGGCGGTGACCAACAACAGTCTCACCGCCTGGGTGGGTCCCTGGGGGACGAGCTACACCGCCAACCTGACCCCGGACCGCACCGGGCTTGCCGGCTGGACGCCGGAAGTGTTCATCGAGACCATCCGGCAGGGGAAGCACGCCGGGGTGGGCCGAGCCCTCCTGCCCCCGATGCCGTGGCAGATGTACCGACACATGACCGACGAGGACCTGCGCGCCGTGTTCGCGTACCTGCAGTCGCTGCCGCCGGTGTCGAATGCGGTGACCGCGCCGCTGCCGCCGGCCACGGCGCTCTCTCAGGGAGGGCAGGGGACGTCGGGCGCGCTCTGAGTGCGCTGCTCCCGAACGGCCTCAGCCTCCGGCCCCCTCTCCGCGTCCGCGGATAGGGGGCACGCTCGCTACCCGCGTTCCGCGATCACCTCGAGCACCAGCGGCGTCAGCATGATGCTCGCGGGGTCGGCTTCGGCGGTCCGCAGCTCGTGCACGACCGCCTCCACCCACTCCGCCGACACCCGCCCCAGCTCCTGCAGCCGCAGGGCGTTGGTGGCCACGAAGGCGGCGGGCCACTGCCATGCCGGCTCGCCCGGCCGCGCCGCGAAGATCAGGGGCCGCACGGAGCGCAGGCCGAACCCCGCCTCCCGGAGCGCGGCGATCACGGCAGGCGCCACGTCAGGCTCGCCCCCTGCCGCCCGCCAGCTCGTCATGACTTCCGCCACGAACTCCGACAGCCGTGGGCGGGCCGGAGCGAGTCTCCAGCTGGCGTAGTCCGCGTATTCGTGAAAGACGGCCACCCCGCCGGGCCGGAGCGAGTCCCGGATCCAGTGGACCAGGCTCGGCACCGATGGCGCGAAGGAGGCCACCCAGCGGCACCAGCTCAGGTCATGCCCCGGAGACGGCGGGGCTTCCATGAGATCCGCCTCGAGCGCGCGTACCTGGGTCAGTCCCTGCCGCTGCGCTGCCTCCCGGATGACCGAGATGAACCGGCTGGAGCGTTCCACCGCCAGCACCTCACCCGAGGGCCCGACGAGCTCGGCCAGGTCGAGGGTGGCGTGTCCCGGGCCGGCCCCGACATCCAGCACCCGCCACCCGGGGCGGAGGCCGGCCCGGCGCCACGCTCCCAGCGTGCTCTCGCGCCAGACCCGGTGCTGGAGTCCGAGCCGCTGCACTTCGGCGTCGTGAGTTCCCAGCACGTAGTCTCCCGCCACTGCCGGCATCGCCGCCTCCGTTGAGTGTGCCTGCGGCTCAGTCTAGGTGGTGGCCTCCGGCTCGCCTATCCGATTCTTGCGGTCGCATGCGCAGCCTTGCGGCGTGGCAGCCGTCTGCTCAGCTTCGGCTGGGCTCCACACCGATTCACCCACTGCAGCGCGGCGCCAACGCCATGCCCACGCCCGATTCGATCACCATCGTGCCCTTCCGGCCGGAGCTCGCGCCGGCGTTCACCGAGCTCAACCGTGCCTGGATCGAGGGGCTCTTCACCCTCGAGCCGGCCGACTGGAAGGTGCTCCGGGACCCGAAGGCGGCCATCCTGGATCCCGGCGGCCAGATCTTCTTCGCGCTCGACGGGGCCGACGTCGTCGGCACCGTGGCGGCGGTCCGCGAATCCCCGACCAGCTTTGAGCTGGCCAAGATGGCCGTGGCTCCGACCCACCAGGGCAGGGGGCTGGGCCTTCGGCTGGGCCAGGCGGTGGTGGACTTTGCCCGGCTGTCAGGGGCGGAGCTCCTCTTCCTCCTGACCAACAGCCGCCTGGGCAACGCCATCCGGCTGTACGAGCGGCTTGGCTTCCGGCACGCCCCACCACCATCGCATTCCGAGTACGTCCGTGCCGATGTCTACATGGAGCTCCGCTTCGAAAGGCAGGACAGGTGATCGTCCGGCCGTTCGAGCCCGCCGACGAGCCGGAGTGGCGCGCGCTGCGGCACGCCCTCTGGCCGGACACGACCAGCCGGGACCATGCGGAGGATCTGGCGGAATACCTTGGCCATCCCGATTCACACCTGATCCTGGTCGCGGCACTCGAGTCGGGCGGGCTGGCCGGGTTTGCGGAGGTCCGGCTCCGGTCGCATGTGGACGGGTGCCGGACCAGCCCGGTTGGTTTTCTCGAAGGGTGGTACGTCGTGGCGGCCCATCGGCGGCAGGGAGTCGGCGGGGCGCTGGTGCGCGCCGCCGAACGCTGGGCCCGGGGGCGCGGGTGCCGGGAGATGGGGTCGGACACCTGGGTGGACAACACCGGCAGCCGCGCCGCCCACCAGGCGCTTGGCTTCGAGGAGGGCTCCGCGGTCGTGACCTTCCGGAAGTCACTCGAGGGGTGAGCGCGCCCGCTGCTGGAGCCCGAGCCGCCGGTGCAACAGGTGCCAGGTCCAGGCACTGAACAGCACCGCCGCGGCCCCGACGCCCACCACCACCGGCACTCGGCGCGCCATGACGCCCGCACCCAGATGGACCGTCGCGACGGCGTACGGCAGCTCGGCCAGTGCCAGCGCGAGCAGGTATCTTGGAAACGAGTACCGCACCAGGCCGAGCAGATAGCCCGGGATCTCCGAAGGCAGCGCGAGCTGGAACAGCAGCACCAGCCCGAAGGGCGCGCGGTGGGTCATGAACTCCTCGTAGCGGGCGAGGAGGTCTGGCGAGGCCAGCCGACGGACGACCGGCCGCCCCAGGTTGCGGCCGATGGCGTAGGCCAGGACGCCACCGAGCAGCCACCCGAGCCACAGCAGCAACGCCGCGCGGGGTGCGCCCCAGGTCCCGGCCATGAAGGGCGCGATGACCGCGGTGGAGACGAACGCCAGCATCGCCGAGAGCGCGCTCAGGGCAATGACCAGGACGACGGCCCAGACCGGGTGCGCCGTGGCCAGGCGGTCGAGCGTCGCGGCGATGCCGAGCAGTCGCTCATGGGCGCCGCGGGCAAAGAGCAGCAGGGCGAGCAGCGCGCCGAGGGCGACGATGAGCAGCACCCGTCGCGACCGCACCTGCAGGTGGAGTCGCTGCGGGCGACCGGGGGCCGTGCCCGTGGGTGGCATGCCCGAAATGTACTTCCCGCTCTCGAGTTCTGATCCCCGCCGGCGCCCGGGGCCACAGCCGCCTGCACGATCCACCCCTGCACCGGGTCCAACGTGAGTCACGGCACTCCCACCCAGCTGGCCAGCGCGTCCCTCCGCCTTCGCGGCGTCTTCCGCACCGCCGAGCCGGTGCTGACCGTCCCGGTCCCGGGGCCGCTGCTCATGGAAATAGCGCTCCGCGCGCTGGTGGAGCACCGGGCCCTCGTGCTGGTGGCTGGCCCCGCGGGGGAGACGCTGGCCCGCGCCACCGAAGCGCTCGGCAAGGAAGTGCTGCGCCTCATGGTGCGACCGGGGGAGGTGGTGGAGCCGGCGCACCTGGCACGGTTCCTCGCCGGTCCGCCGGTTGACTCCGTGGTGCTGGCCCACGCGGATCTCGGCGTCGGCACCCTCGCCCCGCTGGCGGAGCTGGCGCGCGTGGTGCGCGCCCGCCGGGAGCTGCTGCTCCTGGTGGAGGCGAGCGGCTCGCTGGGGACGACCGCGGTGGAAACCGATGGCTGGGGACTCGACTGCGTCGTGGCGCAGGGAGATCATGGGCTGGGGCTGGCCCCGGGGCTGTCGTTCGCCGCGGTGTCACGGCGCGCGCTGGCCCGCGCCCGCGCCGAGCCGGACCGGGGAGAACAACTGGATCTGGTGCGGCAGCAGGCGGCGGCGAGCCGCGGTCAGGCGGCAGGGCCGGTACCGGCCGCGCTGGCCGCGGAGCTGGACGAGCGACTGCGGCGGCTCCTGGAAGTCGAGGGACTGGAGGGGCGGTGGAGCCGGCACGCCGCGCTGCGCCGGCTGGCGGATGAGTGGGGGGAGCGGCAGGCCGCCCTCCGGCTGCTCGGCGCCGTCCAGCGCCGCGCGCCGGGCTTCACCTGCCTTGAGCTGGCGCCGGGCCGATCCGCCGGCGCGGCGGTGGCCGCGCTCGCGGCGCGGGGCATCGCGTGGGCGGAGGAGTTGCCGGAAGACCCCCGGCGGCTCCGGCTCCGGCACATGGGGGAGGTGCGCCCGGAGGATCTGGCGGGGGCGCTGGAGCTGCTCGCTACTCCACCTTGAAGCGCCCCACCTGGGAGAAGAGACCCTGCGCCGCCTGGGCGAGCGCGTGGGCGGAGCTCGCCACCTGTTCGGTGCTGGCGCTCAGCTCCTCGGCACTGGCCGCGATCTCCTGCGCCGCGGCGGCCACATCCTCGGTGCCGCCCGAGACCTCCTGCATCCGGCTCGCGATCCCCTGAATCAGCCCGCGCACCTCCCCGGCCGAGATGGAGATCTGGCGGCTCCACTCGTCGGTCTGGTGCGCGTCCTCCGCCACGCGGGAGAGCCCGTCGGCCGCCTTGGCGGCGGTGGCCCGGGCGGATTCACCGCCCTTGGCCAGCCGCAGCAACCGGTCCCTGGCCGTCGTGACCCGCACCTGCACCGCGCGGACGGTATCGCTGGTCAGGGTGGCCGCCTGCGCCGCCTGCCCGGCCAGCTTCCGCACTTCCTCCGCCACGACCGCGAACCCCTTGCCTTCCTCGCCGGCGCGCGCCGCCTCGATGCCGGCATTCAGCGCCAGCATGTGGGTCTGCCGGGCGATGGCCTTGGTCTGGGTGACGAACTCCTCGATCTCCTCGGAGGCCGCCGCGAGCGCGGCCGACTCCTCCGCCCCGCGGCTGATCTCCTCCGCGAGGTGCTGCAGCTCGTGGGAACTGGTGTTGAGGTCGTCCCGATGATCCCGGGCGAGCTGGGCCAGCGCCGCGTTCCGCTGCGCCGCCTGTACCGCGCTGTGTGCCAGCGTCTCCGCGATCTCGAGGATCCTGGTGGCGTCCTCCGCGGCGGCCCGCACCAGGGTGGCCTGCTTGGTGGCCCGGTCGGTGAGGTCGTTGCAGGTACTGGAGACCTCCTGGGTGGAGGCGCTCATCTCCTGGGTGGAGGAGGAAATCTCCTCGGCCATGGCCGCCGCATCCTGGGCATTGCCCCGGATCGCGGTCACCAGGTTGCGCAGTTCGCGCAGCATGGCGCCGACCGACTCGGTGAGGCTGTCGGTCGTCTTCGACCCCGTGCCGGAGATCGTGACCGAGAGGTCCCCCTCCGCGACCCGGCTGGCCACGACGATCGTGTTCCCCAGCGGGCGCAGGATGCTGCGCACCGACCAGCTCACCAGGAACACCGAGACCAGCAGCCCGGCCACCATATAGACCACGAGGGCCAGGGCCACCGCGCCGGTGAACTCGCGCCCGCCGCTGGTGCGGCCGTAGAACAGCCACAGCGCGGCGACGAAGAGCAGCCCCATCGCCAGGATCAGCGCGGCCGCCGTCAGGTACATCTGCTGCACGAAGCGTTGGCGCGAGCTGGCCATGGGCTTGGCTAAGTTGGGAGGAGAGAGGAAGTTAGGGAGGGACACGGGAAACGGGAAGCCGCCACCGCCCGCCGGTTCCCTTTTCCCGTTTCCCGCGGTTTAACGTAGATTCCCCGCCCTATGACCGACAACAGCGACAGCTATCGCCCCGACGAGGTCGAGGCGAAGTGGCGGGCCCGGTGGGCCGAGCGGGGCACCAACCAGCCGGACCTGGACCGACCCCGCCGCCCGTTCTACAACCTCATGATGTTCCCCTACCCCTCAGCTGAGGGGCTGCACGTGGGGAACATGTTCGCGTTCACCGGCAGCGATGTCTACGGCCGGTTCAAGCGGCTGCAGGGGTACGAGGTCTTCGAGCCGATCGGGTTCGACGCCTTCGGCATCCACAGCGAGAACTACGCGATCAAGGTGGGGCTCCACCCCGCCCAGCTGATCCCGAAGAACATCGCCAACTTCACCCGGCAGCTGGAGCGGATCGGGGGGATGTTCGACTGGCGCCATGCGCTGAGCACCACCGATCCCGAGTACTACAAGTGGACCCAGTGGCTCTTCCTGCAGCTCTTCAAGGCGGGCAAGGCCTACAAGAAGAAGGCCGCGGTCAATTGGTGCCCCAACTGCAAGACCGTGCTCGCCAACGAACAGGTGGAGCATGGCCTGTGCGAGCGCTGCGGCACCCCGGTGGAGCAGCGGTTCCTGGAGCAGTGGTTCTTCCGGATCACCGAGTATGCCGACCGGCTGCTCCGGAACCTGGACACGATCGACTGGTCGGAGACCACGCGGACCGCGCAGCGCAACTGGCTGGGGAAGTCGGAGGGCGCGGAGATCGTGTTTGAGGCGGCCGCCGGGTCCATCCCCGTCTTCACGACGCGCCCCGATACGCTCTTCGGCGCCACCTTCATGGTGCTGGCCCCGGAGCACCCGCTGGTGGCGAAGCTGACCACGCCGGACCGGAAGGCCGAGGTGGAGGCGTACGTGCAGGCGGCGGCGGCCAAGGACCTGGTGGCGCGGAAGGTTGGAGAGAAGGAGAAGACCGGCGTCTTCATCGGGGCCTACGCCACCAATCCCGCCACCGGGAAACCGGTGCCCGTCTGGATCGCGGACTACGTCCTGATGGAGTACGGCACGGGCGCCATCATGGCGGTGCCGGCCCACGATGAGCGGGACTTCGCCTTCGCGACGCAGTTCGGGCTGGAGATCGTCCGGGTGCTGGCGGGCGACGGCCAGGCCGCCGGTGCGCCGCTCGCGGCGGCGGAGACCGAAGTCGCCGGCTTCCGGCTGGTCAACTCCGGCCGGTTCGATGGCCTGGAGGCGGCGGCCGGCAACAAGGCCATTACCGAATGGCTGGCCGGCGCCGGGAAGGGCAAGGCGGTGGTCCAGTACCGGCTGCATGACTGGTGCATCTCCCGGCAGCGCTACTGGGGCCCCCCGATTCCCATCATCTACTGCGACGCCTGCGGGCCGGTGGCGGTGCCGGAGCAGGACCTGCCGGTCATCCTGCCGCCGATCGAGGACTTCCGGCCCGATGACAGCGGCGTCTCGCCGCTGGCGCGGCACGAGGAGTGGTACTACGTCCCCTGTCCCGACTGCGGCCAGCGCGCCCGCCGCGAGACCGACGTCTCCGACACCTTCCTCGACTCGGCCTGGTACTACCTGCGCTATCCCAGCACCGAATTCCACGACCGGCCCTTCGATCCGGCGCGGACCCGCACCTGGTGCCCGGTCACGACCTACATCGGCGGCAACGAGCACGCCGTGCTGCACCTGCTGTATTCCCGGTTCCTGGCGATGGTGCTCAAGGACCTCGGCCACCTCCCGTTCGAGGAGCCATTCACCCGGTTCCGGGCCCACGGGCTGATCGTCAAGGATGGCAGCAAGATGTCCAAGTCGCGGGGCAACGTGGTGATCCCCGACGAGTACATCGCCCAGTGGGGCGCCGACACCTTCCGCATGTACCTGATGTTCCTCGGGCCGCTGCAGGAGGGGGGCGACTTCCGGGACGCCGGAATCAACGGCCCGCGCCGCTTCCTCGAGCGGGTGTGGGTCATGGTGGGGGCGGTGGAGGACTCGGGGGGCGAGCTCCGGAAGGAGCTGGTCACCCGCTGGCACGCCACCCGGAAGAAGTGCGCCGAGGATATCGAGGCGCTGCGCTACAACACCGCCATTGCGGCGCTCATGGAGCTGGTGAACCACATGAAGGAAGCGGGTTGCCACGACAAGGCGATGGTCCGCGATCTGGTGGTGATGCTGGCGCCGTTCGCGCCGCACTTCGCCGAGGAGTGCTGGGAGCGGCTGGGGGGCGCCGGCAGCGTCTTCGACGCCGGCTGGCCCCAATGGGACGCGGCGCTCGCCGTGTCCGACGAGATCGAGCTGCCGGTGCAGGTGAACGGCAAGACCCGCTCCAAGGTCTCCGTGCCGCGGAACGCCCCGGAGGAGGTGGCGAAGGCCGCGGCGCTGGCCGATGCCGCCGTCCGGCGCTTCACCGATGGCAAGGAGATCAAGAAGGTGGTCTACGTGCCCAACCGGCTCATCAACATCGTGGTGGCCGGATGAGCCGCGCGGCGGCGCTCCTCGGGCTCACGTTCCTCGCCGCCGGCCGGCTCCCCGCCCAGGAGCCGGCCGCGCGCCTTGCGGAGGCGATCGCGGTGAGCCGGGCCCAGGTCCGCGACACGATGGCGGCGCTCCGGATTCCCGGGGCCCAGATCGCGGTCATCAAGGATGGCGTGCTTGTCTGGAGCGAAGGGTTCGGGCTGGCGGACGTGGAGCAGGAAGTGCCGGTCACCCCGCTCACCCGGTTCCGGATTGCGAGCATCTCCAAGCCGGTCACCAGCATCGGGCTCGGTCTCCTGCTGCAGGAGGGGAGGCTGGACCTCGATGCCCCGGTGCAGCGCTACGTTCCCTACTTCCCGGTCAAGCCCTGGCCGGTGACGGTGCGGCAGGTGGCTGGGCATATCGCCGGTATCCGCCACTATCGCGACGGCGAGTTCGAGAGCATGCGGCCCTACGCCAGCGTGGCGGAAGGCGTGAGGATCTTCGCGGACGACTCGCTCAACTTCGAGCCGGGGACGCGGTACGGCTATTCCTCCTACGGCTGGAACCTGGTGAGCGCGGTCATCGAGGGGGCGAGCGGGGAGCCCTTTCTCTCCTTCATGCAGCGCCGGGTGTTCGGTCCCATGGGCATGACCCGCACCGTGCCCGAATGGCCCGACAGCATCATCCCCTGGCGGGCTCGCGCCTACGTGCACCGGGACTCGCTCAGCCCGGCGCAGAACGCGCCCTACGTGGACAACAGTTACAAGTGGGCGGGAGGCGGGTTTCTCTCGACGGCGGAGGACCTGGTACGGCTGGGGCGGAACCTGCTCGAGGGGCGGGTGCTCCGGCCGGCGACCCGGGACACGCTCTGGCAATCGCTCACCCTCCGCGACGGCAGTCCGACCGGCTACGGCATCGGCTGGGGCTCGCGCCGGGACGACCATGGCCACCGGATCGTGGGCCACACTGGCGGCGCGATGGGCGGGACCTCGAACCTGGTGATCTTCCCCGACGAGCGGCTGGTGCTGGCGCTGATCGTCAACAGCGACGTGAGCTTCAATGGGCTGCTGCCGCGGATCGCGGAGCGGTTCGTGGGGGTGGGTCGGGAGTAGGGGGGGCCGCTAACCAGCTTCCGTCCCGCCCGCCTGCCCTACGGCTCCGGCGGCCTCCCCAGCTTCACCCTGACGGTCCCGATCTGTCCCTGGCGCACCACCTGGAGGGTGATTGTCTCACCCGCCCGGTGCTTCGCCACCGCCGCCATCAATTCCTCGGGCGCGTTGATCGGGCTTCCATCCGCGCCGATCACGACATCCAGCACCTCGAGCCCGGCCTGCTCCGCCGGCCCGCCAGGGTAAAGCTGCCCGACGATGGCGCCGCGCACCTGGTCCAGCCCGTGCCGCTTCACCTCCACCGAATCCACGGTGCGGGTGGAGACGCCGAGGAACGCGCGGTCTCGTGTCGCCGGAGCGGGAGCCGGCGTGGGCTCGGCCACCGGTGGCGGGGGCGGGGTCGTCGCCTGCGCGGGGGGATCCGCGGCGGCCACCGGCGGCGGCTCCTCCCCGCTCAGCCTGATCCCCCGGCCGATGCCTTCCACCGTGGGTACCAGTGCCTCGAACTCCCCCGTGGGGGCGCGGGCCACGAGGAGCAGGGTTCCGCTATCGGCCCCGACGGCGATGACCCGGACTGTCTGCGCGACCCCGCGGGGATCCCGGCCCGACGCGAGCACATACCGCCCCGCGCGCCCCCCGAGCGAATCCTCCCCCCGGCGGATCTCCTGGAACTCCTTCCACAGGCGGTGTTGCAGCAGCAGCCGTTCCAGCGCTGCGGCCGGCGGGTCACCGGAGAGCATGACCACGACGGTGGCGTTCGCCTTCCGCAGGCTGGCGGCGCCATCACTGAGCGGGCTGGCGGACCACCCCGACGGCACCCGCAGCTCGAACCGGCCCGCCGGGTCCGCGTAGCGCTGCTGGGCGCCGAGGCCGGTCCACCCGAGAGAGCAGAGCAGGAGCAGGACGGCGCCAGGGGCGGACCGGGGGAGACGAACCATGGTGACGGAGAGCCTGGGTGGCGGGGGTGGCTCTAGGCTAGGCCCCGGGCCGGGATCGCGCAACACGATGGACTCCCCCGTTTCAGGTCTGCATCCTCGACGGCACCGGCGCCGTAGGGCCCTCCCGGTTCCTCATGGGCGGGCCGGCATGATGTCCTGAAGGCGGCCAGATGTTGACGTCATACTGCTTCAACTCGAACGGTTCCAGGCAATCGGGCTAGGGCTGTTACCTAACCCACTGTTGTGAAAGGACTTGAGCGATGACGCCGGAGCCGATGACACCACGCCTGCCCTCCCGCCTGGTGCCGATTCCGGGGCTCCCCCTGCAACGGTCACCCTGCCTCCAGCATCTTTCCCAGCGTCATGAACGACGCCTACGTGCTGACTGACTCAGAAGTCGTCCTCTCCCGCGCGCGGGCCGGCGATGCCGCCGCCCTGGAGCGGGTGTACCGCGCCTATGAGACCCCGGTGTACAACCTCGCGCGGCGCATCTGCCGCACGGTGGAGGATGCCGAGGACGTGCTGCAGGAGACCTTCTTCGAGGTCTGCCGCAGCATCGGCCAGTACCGGGGGGATGGCAGTCTCTGGGGCTGGGTCCGCAGCATCGCGGCGAGCAAGGCGCTCATGCGTCTCCGCCGCAACAAGTACCGCGACACCGATGAACTGGATGAGGAGTTCCACCGTCCCACGATGAAGGTGGACGGCGGGCTCCGGATGGACCTCGAGGCGGCGCTGGAGCGGCTGCCCGAGACCAGCCGCGCGGTGGTCTGGCTGCACGACGTCGAAGGCTACACCCATGAAGAAATCGCCGGCATGATGGGGAAGACGGTGAGTTTCTCCAAGTCCCAGCTGGCCCGCGCCCACACGCGCCTCCGCCGCTGGCTCGGGGAGGAGGAGGCCGGCGCGTGAGGCACCTCTCCATGGACCAGCTGGTCGCGCTGCGGGAGCCGGGTGCGGAGCCGGGCACCGCGACGGCGCGGGAGCACCTTGCCGGCTGCGCGGCGTGCCAGGCGGAGCTTCGGAGGCTGGACCAGCGGGTGGCCCGGCTCAAGGCGCTGCCGGCGCTCCGACCCGCCCGGGACCAGTGGGCGGCGGTGAACAGCCGGGCCATGGCGGCGCGCCGGGTGCGGCGGCTCCGCTGGGCCGCCGTGGGCGGGCTGGCCGCGGCCGCGGCGCTCACCCTCGTGGTCCTGCAGCGGCGCACCGAGACGGCCCAGGTCACGACCGCGGTGGCGATCGATGACGTCATGGCCCGCTCGAATCAGCTGGAGCGGGTGCTCGAGGCCTACAACCCTGACGCCAGGGTCACCGACGGCGTCACCGCCCGGGTTGCCGGGGAGCTCGAGGACCGGATCGCCGTGCTGGACCGGCAGCTGAACACCGTGCAGATGCTCGATGCCCGCACCCGCGACGCCGCGCTGCTGCGGCTGTGGCAGGAGCGGGTGGGGCTGCTCGACGCGCTGGTGGATGTCCACCTCACGCGCGCGAGCAACGTGGGGTTCTAGCTCGCCATGCGTACGTTCCCCGCCGTCCTGCTGCTGGGCATCCTCCACGGCCAGTTCACGCCCCTCTCCGCCCAGGAACCCACCCGGCCGCCTGAGGGGGACCGGGTCTTCGTCCGGCGCACGCCTCCCCCGCCCGGCCAGATGTTCGAGGGCCAGATCCAGGTCATCACCACCCGGCGCGCCAAGCTCGGCGTGTCACTGGACCTGCGGCCCCGGGAGGACGACTCCCTCGGTGCCCGCATCCAGAGCGTGACCCCGAATGGTCCCGCCGCCCGGGCCGGCATCCGCTCCGGGGACGTGATCACCAGCCTGAACCGGACCGCGGTCACCATGCCGCTGCCGTCCATGGCGCGCGACGTCTCGTCCTCGGGGATCCGGCTGCTCGAGCTGATGGCGGACGTCAAGCCCGGCGACACCCTGGCCATCGAGTTCCTCCGCGGCAGCCAGCGGCGGAACGCCTCGGTCATCGCCGGGGAGGAGCCCACCCTCACCTGGCGCGGCCCCTACGGGAGCTTTGGCTACGCCTTCGGCGCCGACGATCCCGCGGCGGCGGAGGCCCGGCGCCGCTACACGGTGCAGTTCGATGCCGACCCGGGAGCCCTCGAGGGGATCTTCCGGCTCGACTCGATGAAGGTGCGGACGCCAATGCGCATTCCCGCGCCGATCTACACCCTGGGGACGCCGCTGGCCAACCTGGAGCTGGCGCCGATGAACCCGGGGCTCGGCAAGTACTTCGGTACCGATGAGGGGATCCTGGTGGTCAACCTGCCGCCGGATTCCCGGCTCGGCCTCAAGCCCGGCGACGTGGTGCTCTCGGTGGATGGGCGCACGCTGATGGGACCGGCCCACCTGGTGCGGGTGCTGCGCAGCTACGGCGAGGGAGAGACCTTCAAGCTGCGGATCGTCCGCATGAAGAAGCGGGAGGTCGTCACGGGGCAGGTGGCGGACTGATCTCCCGCATCGCCTCTGCCGCAGACCGGTGGAGGAACCGCACGAACTCGTACAGGTAGTCCATCCCCGCCTGCCGGGCCTCGCTGTGCCACGGGTTCATCACCGTGGACCGCAGCACGAAGAGCCCCTCCCGCGCGTAGTCCCGTTCCCCGATCTCCAGCTGCGTCAGCAGGTGCGTGAGGGTCGCACCGCGATACTGCCCTTCCTCGAAGCGGGTGCGGGAGATGAAGAACGGCTGCGCCGCCGAGAGCCGGTGCGGCGAGCGGGCGCCGGGAATGCTGGCCGCGTTGAAGATGAGCTCGTTCAGCCGGTTGATGCTGCCGAGCGACGCCGGCGCCGGCACCAGGGCACCATCCCGCCACGTCATCTGCCGGGCCACGAAACAGACCAGGTTGGTCTCCGGCTCCGCGATCGGGAAGAAGGTGAAGGGGGAGGGCGCCGCCGGTTCCGCGCCCCGCTCCCGCTCCAGCTTGAGGAACAGCGCGCGGTGGCGGGTCAGCAGCCGCTCCAGCCGCCGGGCGTTGAGCAGCGTCACCCGCACCACCTTGCCATGCCCGTCGCTGGTGAGCGGGATGGTACGATGTGCCAGCCAGCAGGCCAGCGCCGCCGCGCCGGGCTTCGAGCCCTCGAGAATCAGGGGTCCCATGGCGGTGACCTGGACCGGATCCTCCACCGAGCCCACGCCCAGCCCGGTGTCCCCGAGATACTGCGCCCGCTGGGTGATGAACTCCGTCACCCGGCTGTCACGGAAGGCCACCACGCCGGCGGGGTAGGGGATGTACCCCATCTTGTGCGGATCGACCGTGGTGGAGTCGCTGTCCGCCATGGCCAGGAAGGCGGCGTAGGTCTCGGGATCACTCCAGCGGATCTCCTCGGTCCGGAGGTCCGGCGTGTCAACCCCCACGTCGAGCTCGAAGCGCTCCTCCACCGTGGGCGCCGTGCCGCAGAAGAGCGTCCGGACATAGCCGCCCCAGGCGGCGTCCACGTGCAGCCAGAAGGAGCGATTGTCCCGCCGCTCATACCGCTGCCGGAAGGCGCAGAGCCGGTGGATGGGATCCACTGCGCCCTCTTCCGTGGTGCCGACGATGCCGATCGTCGCCGCGATGTACTCCTCGGGCCGGAGCGCCGCGACCGTGGCCTCGAGGGCGTCCGGGTCCATCTGGAACCGGGCGTTGACCGGCACCAGCCGGGCCGCGTCTTCCCCGTAGCCCAGGACATTGCAGGACTTGGCGATCGAGTAGTGCGCCGCCGCCGACGCCAGCACCACCGGCCGGAGCCCCGATTCGGCGAGGACGGGCCCGAGGCCCCGCCGCGCGATGTTCCAGCGGCTGGCCGCGACCGCCGCGTTCACCTGGCCGAGTGCGGCGGTGGGGGAGAGCCGCCGGGTCCGCTCGAGGTGCTGCGCCAGTTCACGGAAGATGCCGCCGGCCACCGCGGGGGTGAGGGAGATGAGGGTGCGGTCGTCGAGGCTGGTGATGGGCGCCTCGGTGCCGTTGGGGAGCCGGACCGGGAACGCGAGCTGTTCCGCGCGGCAGTAGTCCCGCACCGTGAGCGGGGCAAATTGCACCGTGCGCGCGACCCAGAGCGCCTCGATGTTCGCCAGGGTGCCGCCGGAACAGATGTGAGCCCAGGCCCGGGCTGGGTCGTACCCGAGCATCGCGGCGATCATCCGCCCGACCTCGAGCTCCAGCGAGACGGTGATGGGCGCGGCTTCCCCGGTGACGTTGTTCGGGTTGTAGAGCAGGCCGGCAAAGTACCCCAGCACCGCGGGCAGGCTCTGTTCCGACGTCATGTGCGCGTTGTAGCGGGGCGAGTGCATCGGGAAGTGGTACTTGAGCTCGCTGAGGATGCCGTCGAGGTGGCCGGTGAGGCTGTCGAGCCAGGCCTCGTGCTCCGGGCTCCGGCGGCGCAGCCGGCCCACGATCCATGGATCGGCGGGGAAGTAGTTCCGCCGCCAGTGGATGTAGTCCTGGAAGATGTGGTCGAAGAGCTCGGTCCAGACCGGCGCGTTCTCGGCCCGGGGGCCGAGGAACCAGGCGCTCAGGGGGTGGGCGGCCGCGCCGTCCGGCGGGAGGGTCATGAGTGGAGCTTCGGCGACGAGGCACCGGCCCGCAAGGGGGAGCGATTCTTATGAAGCCCCATTCATGGCGGCCTCAGGATCCGCTACCCTACCGCCCTACCGCCCTACCGCCCCTTAAACATCCGCAACCACTCCTCCCGCTCCTCCGGGCTGAACACCCCGAGTTCCTCGAAAATCTCCCGCGCGAACTCGACGGCGCCCAGCCCGCTCGCGGTGATCAGCCCCCGGTCCCGCACCGCGAGGGCGTCCACGTACTGCTCCTCGCCGCCGTACTCCGGCGCCTGTTCCTTCAGGTAGTCGAGGCCGTTGCTGGTGTGGCGCCGGCCCTTGAGGAACCCGCCCCGCGCCAGCGCCACGGTGGCGCCGCAGATCGCGGCCACTGGGGTGCGCGCCCTGAGCAGCGTGGTGATCAGCCCCTCCAGCGTGGGGTCCGGTGGCGCGGTTTCCCACCGGTCGCCACCGGGCAGGATCAGCAGCCGGATGAACTCCGGGTCCACGTCGGCAATGTCCTCATCCGGCAGCACGGTGAGCCCGCCCATGGAAACCACCGGCTCGGCGGTCAGGCCGATGGTGCGCACCTGATGACCACCGCTCCGCCGCAGCTCCGCCACGGCGTAGGCCGGTTCCCAGTCGGCAAAGCCGTCGAAGACCAGCAGGCAAGGCGTGGAGCGCATCAGGCGCCGACCGGTTCCGCGGCGCGGATCTGCGCCGCCAGCCGGGCGAAGCCGGGGATGTCGAGACTCTGGGCGCCGTCGCTCATGGCGTGGTCCGGGTCGGGGTGCACCTCGATGATCGCGCCCTGGGCCCCGGCCGCGAGGCCGGCAAGGGTGAGCGCGGGGACGATGCTTCGTACCCCGGCGGCGTGGCTCGGGTCCGCCAGCACCGGGAGGTGGGTCCGTTCCCGGACCAGCGCCACGGCGTTCAGGTCCAGGGTGTGGCGGGTGGCCCGCTCGAAGGTGCGGATGCCGCGCTCGCACAGCACCACGTTGGGATTCCCGTGGGACAGGATGTACTCCGCCGCGTGGAGCCACTCCTCGATGGTGGCGCCCCCGCCGCGCTTGAGCAGGATCGGCTTGCCGCTCCGCCCCGCGGCGCGGAGCAGGGCGAAGTTCTGCATGTTGCGGGCGCCGATCTGCAGCATGTCGGCGTAGCGCGCCACCAGCGGCACCTCCTCCCAGCTCATCACCTCGGTGACCACCGGCAGTCCGCTCCGCTCCCGGGCCTCGGCCAGGAACTTGAGTCCCTTCACGCCGAGGCCCTGGAAGTCGTACGGGGAGGTGCGAGGCTTGAACGCGCCGCCGCGCAGCATGTCCGCCCCCGCCTGCGCCACGCCGATCGCGGTCACCAGGATCATCTCTTCGCTTTCCACTGAGCAGGGCCCCGCGATGAGCACCGGCCGCGGGCCGCCAATCTCGACCGCCCCGACCCGCACCACGGTGCCGTCGGGGTGCTGCCGCCGGTCGAAGAGCGGCAGGTCGGGCTTGGGGCGGAGGTGCGGCGGGCGCGGCGCCGTCGGACCGACGGTCGCGCCCGCCCCCTGCCAGGCGGCGTAGCTCCCCAGCACCACGATCCGGGAGGCCAGCGCCTCGATGGACTCGAGCGCCTCCTGCAGCCGCGGCTCGAGCTGCCCCCCCTCGACGTCGAAGTAGAACCGGTAGGTCCACGGCGCCGAGCGCTCGGGCCGTGACTGGAGGCTGGTCAGGTTCACTCCCCGCCCCGCGAACGCCTGCAGCACCGCCGCCAGCATGCCGGGCCGGTGGTCGGTCCAGACGATGAGGCTGGTCTTCTGCGGGAGGGTGCTCTCCGCCGGTTCGGGGGTGGCGGCGTCGGCGCGGGTGAAAGTCAGGAACCGGGTCTGGTTGGTGGGATCGTCCTCGATCCGGTCTTCGAAGACGCTGAGCCCGTAGGCCTCGCTGGCCAGGCGGGAGCAGATGGCGGCCTGGGCCGGGTCTCCCTCGCGGGCCACGATCTCGGCGCTGCCCGCCGTGTCCCAGGCATTCACCAGGGTGACGTCGGGGAGATGGCGGTTGAGCCAGATCCGGCACTGGCCCAGCGCCACCGGATGGGAAAGGACCCGCTTGATCCCCTCCAGCGACGCGCCCGGCAGCCCCATGATGCTGTGGTGCACCGGCAGCAGGATCTCCCGGGAGAGCGCCAGGTTGCCGTCGCCGAAGGCCTCCTGCAGCAGGTCGTAGGTGGGCGTCACCGACCCGACCAGCGAGTTCTCGATGGCGAGGCAGCCCGCGTCGGCCCGCCCCTCACGGACCGCGGCCACGACATCGCCCACCTCACGGCAGGAGACGACCTCGAGCTCCGGCCACTGGCTGCGGGCCGCCGCCTCGCTGAAGGCGCCACGGGTGCCCTGAATTGCCACGCGCATGCTCTGCTCCACAGGTAAAAACAAAAAAGCCCCGCCGGGAATCGGCGGGGCGTCAGGTTCCGGGTGTCAGGGAGCGTCAGGGCTTCCCCGCACCGGACGACGACGCGCCGCCGGGCGTGGTAAACGAAAAGAAGAAGCCGAACCGCTCAGTGCACTGCATGGCAGTAGGCTACGGGGGAGACCCGATGGGTGTCAAGGGCTCGACCCCACCCGATAGATTCCCTCCCATGCACCCGCCGCTGCTCGCCTGCCCGATCATGGCCGATCTCGTCGCCCGGCACCGCCCGCCGGCCATCGAGCCCCAGCGTCCGTTTCCGGCGCTGGTGGATGCGATCGTCTCCCAGCAGATCTCCGGCAAGGCCGCGGCGAGCATCCTGGCCCGGCTGGCCGAGCTGGTGCCGATCCGCCCCGCCACCCTCGCCGCCGCCGACCTGCGCCGCACCCGGCGCGCGGGGCTCTCCCGCGCCAAGGCGCAGTACATCCGGGAGCTGGCGCGCTTTGCCCAGGCCGGCGGGCTCCGCGGCCTCGCGCGGCTGCCCGATGACGCCGTTGTCGAACGCCTGATCCAGGTGAAGGGGGTCGGGGTGTGGACCGCGCAGATGTTCTTGATCTTCTCCCTGGGCCGGCCCGATGTCTGGCCGGTGGGCGACGGCGGCATCCAGCGGGCGGCGCAGCAGCTCTACGGGGTGCGCGCCCGCTCCCGGCTGGAGCGGCTCGGCGACCGCTTCCGCCCGGTCCGCACCAGCGCCGCCTGGTACTGCTGGCGCTCGCTGGAGGACCCGCCGGCCTGAGGGGTGCTCAGGGCCGCCCGCCCGGCGGCCCGCCGAAGCGGGGCAGGGTCCTGGCCTCTTCCGGCAACTGCCGCCATTGTTCGGCGGAGAGGACCGCCTTCGCCTCTTCCAGCGTGGCCTGGGCGATGGCGCGGCCTCCTTCCATCGACCGCCGCAGTGCGGCAAACAGCACCGCCCGGTCCGGGTCGCGCCCCATCCCGTCGATCTCCCGCTGCATCGCCTGGCCGAGCGAGTCCCGCGCCGCCACGAATCGCCCGCTGATCGCCTTGAGTCGGGACAGCTGATCATCGGTCAGCTTGAGCGCCACGTCGAGCGCGGTGATCGGCTCGGTTGGGTCGCGCAGGAACCCCGCGATCCGTTCCGCGAAGCTCGGCGGTGCGGCGCCCGGCG
>CAZPER010000015.1:0-60036 GCA_964585655.1 uncultured Gemmatimonadaceae bacterium
ATCCGTCGCGCATCTGAGCGCACCCAGGTGGTGGTCGTCACCCATTCCGGCCCGCCCACCAAGGCGCCGCGGGCGTCCACCGGGAGCCCGGGGGTCCGCTTCTCCACGTCCCCCACCGCCCCGCGGCTCTCGTGGGTGAGCACCGCCGGCGGGAGGCCGAGGCGCCCGCGGATCTCCACCACCGGGAGGATCCGGCCCCGCAGGTTCATCACCCCGCGGATCTGGGCCGGCGCGTGCGGCACCCGGGTCACGTCCTGCACCCGGACGATCTCCCGCACCAGGCCGATGGGAACGCCGTACTCCTCCTGGCCCAGGCGGAAGAGCACCAGGTGCAGTTCCCGGTCCGCCGGCGCCGCCGGGGCGGCGCTGGTGGCCAGCCCGAGCTGGTCGGTGAAGGCGAGCAGGTCGTCGCCGGTCATCAGGCCGCTCCCACGGTGCGTGCGGCGCCATCGAGCGAGCCTTCGCCCAGGCGTCCGGTGTCGAGGATGCAGGCGATGCGTCCATCGCCGAGGATTGTCGCGGCCGCGACGCCCGGGGGGCGTCCCAGCGCGGGGTCGAGCGCCTTCACCACCACTTCATGATGCCCTACCAGCGCATCCACCAGCAGGCCGCGATGCCGCGCCGCGGTGCGGAGGATCACGCAGTAGCGCCGCGCCGGCTGTCGCACCCCGCCGAGCACCGCGCCGCCATCGAGCACGGGGATGATTTCATCGCGCCAGCTCACCATTCCCTGGCGGGCCACCTGGTGGACCGCCTGGTCGGCCACCCGCACCGTCTCCGCCACGTCGGCGAGAGGGAGCGCGTAGCGTTCGCCGTCGATTTCCACCAGGAGCGCGCGCAGCACCGCCACCGTGAGCGGCAGCCGCAGGGAGAAGGTCGTCCCCCGTCCCGCCTCGCTCGCCACCGCCACCTGCCCGCCCAGCGCCCGGATCGAGCCCGCCACTACGTCGAGCCCCACGCCGCGCCCGGCGAGCGCCGAGACCGACTCCGTCGTGGAGAGCCCCGGCAGGAACGCCAGTGCCAGCACCTCGGCCCGCGAGGGCGATTCCGCCAGCGGCGCCATCCCCAGCGCCCGCGCCTTGGTGAGGATGCGCTCCGGATCGAGGCCCCGGCCGTCGTCCGTCACCGTGAGCAGCACCCGGTCGGAGCGCTGCACCGCGCGCAGCGAGATCACCGCCTCCGCCGGCTTGCCCAGCCGCTCCCGCTCCTCCGGCGGCTCAATGCCGTGGATGATCGCGTTGGTGAGCAGGTGCACCAGCGGCTCGCCCAGCCGGTCGATGATCGTCTTGTCCAGCGTCGTCTCGCCGCCGGCCACTTCCAGCCGCACCCGGCGGGATTCGCCGTGGGCCAGGTCCCGCACCTGCCGGGTGAACCGGCCGAACAGCGTCGAGAGCGGCAGCAGCCGCGTCTCCATCAGCGCCCCCTCCAGCCGCTTGAGGGTGCGCTCCAGCGCGAGCAGCGCCTGGTCGAGCTGGGCCACCTCGGGGGAGGTCCGGCGCCGCGTGCGCAACAGCCGCGCGGCGTCCTGGATCCCCGCCTGCGCGATCATCGCCTCGCCGAAGGTCTCGAGCAGCGCGTCCAGCCGCCGGGAATCCACCCGGATGGTGGTGATGGCGCCGGCCTCGCTGACCTCCCCCGCCGCGCGGGTGGTGCGCCGCTCGGTGCGCCGGCGGTCGGACTCGCGCCGCTCCTCCTGCGCCACGTCGCGGGCGCCGCGGTCGGCGGCGAGAAAGGCGCGGGCCTCCTCCTGGTACCCCTCCGCGGCGCCATCCGGCAGCGGCCCCGCGGTCACGCCCCGGACCAGGTCGGCCAGCAGCCCCGCGCCACGCACCAGCAGCGGGGCGCCGGCGGAACGGGCTTCCCCCTCCCGGCCCAGCAGTCCCACCAGATCCTCCAGCACATGGGCCAGCCCCTGCAGCGGGGTCAGCCCCATCATCGCGCTGTTGCCCTTCAGGGTATGCAGCAATCCCTTGAGCGGCCCATGCACCTCGGCGGCATCGTCCCCCTCCGCCCAGGCCCGCTCCAGCGTGAGCACCCGTTCCACCGCCTCTTCCGCGAGGGGGAGGCACTCGCTCCGGTACTCCCCGAGCAGTGCCGCGAACGGATTCTCCTCGGCGCTCATGGCCGGGTGGCCGCCGCGGCGTCCGCCGCGATCAGGTCCACCACCGCCTCGAGCTGCTCCGGCGTGAACGGCTTGCGCAGGTAGTGCCGCGCGCCGGCCGCGAGCCCGCGGGCCTGATCCTCGGCGCTCGACTCCGTCGTCACCAGCACCACCGGGATGTGTGGCGCGAGCCCCTCCGCGCGGCGGCGGGCCAGGAACTCGAGCCCGTTCATCACCGGCATGTTGAGGTCGAGAAACACCATGGTGATCTCGGGATGGGCGGCGAGCATGCCATAGCCCTCGCGGCCGTCATAGGCGTGCAGCAGCACCGAGCCGGCCAGGGCCGGGCGGGCGAAGATGAGCTGGTACATCTGGTGATGCAGCCGCGAGTCGTCCACCACGAGAAAGGTCCGGGGCGGCGTCACTGGATCACCTCCGGCACCACCTGCTGCACCACCGCCTGGAGGTCCTGCGGCTTCCACGGCTTGTGCACCACCGCGGCGGCGCCAAGGGAGCGCGCCTCATGCACCAGCGGGGAGTTCGCCGGCTCCGCGGTGGTCAGCACCACCGGCGGGGGGGCGGCCGACCGGCGGCGGAGCGCGGCGAGGAACTCCACCCCGTTCATGTCGGGCATGCGGAGGTCCAGCAAGATCAGGTCGAACGGTTCCTCGCTGGCGTCCAGCGTCTGCAGCGCCTCGAGGCCGTTGGCCGCGGGCACCAGCTCGTGCGTGCGCTTGGGAAAGGCCAGCCCGTACATCCGCTGCACCAGCGACGAGTCTTCCACGATCAGAATTCGCACCCGGGGACCCTCCTCGGCCGGAACCACCACCTCGAGCGAAACGCGATAAGGCATTGGGAGACATTAAGGAAGGCAAAATTGCTGCCAACATTGGACAACGCGGGAATGGGCAGGCCCCGGCTCCCCGGCACCGCCGGATAACCCTAAGAATTGCATAAAGTTGCGATGAAGCGGATAGCCGGGCCGGCCGCCGGCGGAGGAGGCGAGGGCCGCGGCCGGCCGGGGGGCGTGGTCTGGCGGCGCGCGAAGGGGATCGCAGGCCGGGAGAGGGCCCGCGCGGGGTCAGGCGGGGGAGAGGACGCCGGAAAGAATGGTCCTGGCCTCCACCACGATCCGGGCCAGATGGCCGGCATCGCGGAAGCTCTCCGCGTACAGCTTGTAGACGTTTTCCGTGCCGCTGGGCCGGGCCGCGAACCAGCCACGGTCCGTGGTGACCTTCAGCCCGCCGATCGGGGCGCCGTTCCCCGCCGCCCGGGTCAGGCGCGCGGTGATCGGGTCCCCCGCAAGGGTCGGCGCGGCGACGGCCTCCGGCGTGAGCCGCTTGAACCCGGCCTTCTCCGCCGGGGTGCAGGGGGTGTCGATGCGGGTGTACACGGGGGAACCGTGGAGCGCGGTCAGGTCGCGGTAGTGCTCCCCCGGGTCACGGCCGGTGACGGCGGTGATCTCCGCCGCCAGCAGGCAGAGCAGGATGCCGTCCTTGTCGGTGGTCCAGACACCGCCGTCCCGGCGGAGGAAACTCGCGCCCGCGCTCTCCTCGCCTCCGAAACAGACCGTGCCGTCGAACAGCCCCGGGGTGAACCACTTGAAGCCGACGGGCACCTCGAGCAGCATCCGGCCCGCCGCCGCCACCACCCGGTCGATGATCGCGCTCGAGACCAGCGTCTTCCCCACCGCGGCCCCGGCGGGCCACCCCGGCCGGTGCCCCAGCAGGTAATGGATGGCCACCGCCAGGTAGTGGTTCGGGTTCATCAGCCCCACCGAAGGGGTCACGATGCCGTGGCGGTCGGCGTCGGGGTCGTTGCCGCAGGCGATATCAAACCGGTCCTTGAGCCCGACCAGGCTCGCCATCGCGGCGGGGCTGGAGCAGTCCATGCGGATCCGGCCGTCGTGATCCACCGTCATGAAGCCGAACCGCGGATCTACCCGCTCGTTGACGATCGTCAGGTCGAGGCCATACCGGTCGCGGATCGCGCCCCAGGCCGCGAGGGATGCGCCCCCCATCGGGTCCACCCCGATCCGGAGCCGGGCGCCGCGGATCGCGTCGAAGTCGATCGCGGTGGCCAGGTCGTCGACGTATCGCGCGGTCAGGTCCTCGGCGCGGGCCTTCACCGGCCGGCCACGAGGGGTCGCCCTTACGGTGTCGATCAGGATCTCGTTGGCGCGATCCTGGATCCAGGTGGTGACGTCGGTGTCGGCCGGGCCGCCGTTGGGCGGGTTGTACTTGAAGCCACCATCCTCGGGGGGATTGTGGGACGGTGTGATCACGATCCCGTCCGCCTCCCCCCTTTCCCCGTTCTCCGTTCCCCGTTCCCCGTTCCACCGCAGGATGGCATGCGACACCACCGGCGTCGGCGTGTAGCCGTCGGCCTCCTGGATCACGACCTCCACCCCGCAGGCCTCCAGCACCTCGAGTGCCGTCCGCTCGGCCGCGCGGGAGAGGGCGTGGGTGTCCTTCCCCACGAACAACGGCCCCGTGATCCCCGCCCCGGCGCGGTACTCGCAGATGGCCTGGGTGATGGCGCGAATGTGCGCCGCGGTGAAGCTGCCGTTCCCGGGGGTGCCGCGGTGCCCGCTGGTCCCGAAGCTCACCCGCTCCACCGGCACCGCCGGATCGGGGCGGCGATCGTGGTACGCGCGTTCCAGCGCGGCGACATCAATGAGCAGGTCGGCGGGGGCGGGGTGGCCGGCGAGCGGATGCATGACGTATCCCGGGCGGCGGTCGGTGCGAAGCGGGGGCGCACCGGAACATAACGGCCCCGTGCGCGCTTGCCTTTCCCCCGGCCCAAGCGTATGGTAAGCGAGTCATCGAGAACGTCAGGCAGGCCTTGTCGGGCGGGGACCAGACCCGCAAGTCGAAGGCACGGACACCGCGCGGTGGCGCGGGGACCGTGCCTTGTTCTTTTTCCCTGCGCCCAATGAATCCGGACAACAGCCACTCCACCCGATCGCTCGCCGCCGTCCTCGCCGCCGTGGCACTGGCCACGGGGCTGCTCGGCTTGGCGGGGCAGTTGCCGGCGTTCCCCGAGCTGGCCGCGCCGGTCCCCGGCTGGCCGCCGCTCCGCATCTACGGCTCGCTGCTCCTCACCGCGATCGCCCTCGGCGTGCTCGCCACCTTCCTGGGCCAGCGCGGGGTCGGCCTGGCCCTCTCCGGTGGCGCCACCCTTGCGGGGCTCGCCGCGCTGCTCTCCCGCCTGGGCGGCGTGCCCCTGCCCGATGGCGAGCTCGCCGTCGCGGCCGGCACCATGCTCACCACCGCGGCCGCGGGGCTCCTCGCCGCGGGACTCAGCCGGCGGCGGGAGCACGAGGCGCTCGCCTTCGGGGTGAGCGGCTTCGTGCTGGTGGCGCTCTCCGTCACGTTCCTGCTGGCCCGCGCCACCAACGTGCTCGATCCGCTGGCGGACCCGAAAGTCGCCGGCGTCTCCATCCAGGTGGTGTCGGGGTCGCTCCTGTTAGGCGCCAGCTACCTGGTCGCGGCCTGGTCCCCGGGGCTCCCGGAGTCGGCCCGCTGGCTCCCGTGGGCCGCCGGCCTCGCGGGGGCGGTGACGGTGCTGGTCCTCGGCCAGGCGCTGGTGGTCCGGGAGCGCGCCCAGCTCCTGGCGCTCGCCAACCAGGCGGCCGGGGCGGAACGGCGCGGCCTCCTCCGCGAGGTGGAGGTCACCACCCGGACCATGCTCCGGGTGGCCCATGCACGGCTCAACCGCGCCACCCCGTTCCAGCAGGACGCCAACCTCGAGGCGCTGCGCCGGGACCTCCCCGGACTCGCCGCCGGCTTCTGGCTCCGCCCCGATGGCGCCACCCCGGAGCCCATCACCGTGGCGGCGCCTTACCCCGGGCTGGACTCGGCCTGGTCCAGCTACCTGGCCCGGGCGGGCGGGCTGCCGGACTCGGTCGCCTTCCTGCCCCTGGAGGACCGGTCGCGAGTGTTCGTCGCCATCGCGCCGGCCTGCGCCGGGGGCGTATGCGCCGGCGCCATGGGCGGCATCATGCATGCCGCCAGCCTCTTCCAGGACGTGCTGTCCGACACGACGCGGGGCTTCCGCTTCAGCATCTCCGGCGGGGGCGAGGTCCTGGGCGGCGGCGTCACCCCCTCCCCCGGTGAGCGCCGCCTCTCCCGCAGCGTGCCGCTGGAGATGGGGAGCGTCCGCTTCACCCTCACTGCCTGGCCCACCGCCGCCACCCTGGCGAGCAATCGGACCTCCCTGCCCGGCCTGGTGATGACGCTGGGGTTCCTGGTGAGCGCCCTGATGACGGGCATCATCGCCTTGGCGCAGCGCGCCCGGCGCAGCGCCCGTGAAGCCGAGCGCGGCCGCCTGGCGTTGGCGCTGGAGCGCGCCACCGACGGGATCTGGGAATGGGACCTGGTCACCGGCTCCTCCATGCGCAGCCGGGGCATGCTCCGCTACCTCGGCTACGAGGCGCAGGCGCTGCCGGACGTGCCCCAGACCTGGATGGGGCTCATTCACCCCGAGGACCGGCCCGAGGTGGAGGCGGCGCTCGCGCGGCACCTGGCCGGCGAGGCGCCCAACTTCGAGGCCGTGTACCGGGTGCGGAGCTCGACCGGGCGCTGGCATGTCATCGTGGACCGGGGCCGGGTGACGGACCGCGACCCCGACGGCCGCCCGCTCCGGGTGCTCGGCATCAGCGCGGACGTCACCGAGGCGCGCGAGGCGCAGGCGGCCCAGGAGGCCACCGAGCGCCGCTTCCGGACCCTGTTCGACAGCGGCTTCCAGCCCAAGCTGCTGCTGGACAGCAAGGGCTGGGTGATCGAGGTGAACCGTGCCGCGCTGGAGGCCGTCGCCGCGGAGGACGGCGCGGCGATCCGCGGCCGTCCGGCCTGGGAGGTGCTCTGGTGGGCCCTCGATCCAGCCGCCGTGCCAGGCCTCAAGGAGGCGATCGCCGAGGCGGGGAGCGCCGGCGGCGTGGCGCGCTACGAGGAGACGCTGCAGGGACCGGGGGGACAGGTCGTGATCCTCGAGATCGGCGTCAAGCCGATCGAACAGGGACCGGGGCAGCCGCCCCAGCTGCTGCTCGAGGCCCGCGACCTCACCGCCCGGCGGCGGGCCGAGGCGGCGCTGCAGGAGGTGGACACCCTCACGACGATGGGCCGGGTCGCCGCGCGGGTGGCGCACGAGATCAACAACCCCCTGGCCGGGATCCAGAATTCGTTCCTGCTGATCAAGGGCGCCATTCCCGCCGACCATCCGCACTTCCGCTACGTCGGCGCCATCGAGCGGGAGATCGGCCGGATCGCGGCGGTCACCCGCCAGCTGTACGAGACCTACCGCCCCGAGACGGACCGGACCGGCGAGACCTCGGTCCGCACCGTGCTGGGCGACGCGGTCGCCTTCATGGAGCAGGTGAATCGCAGCGCGCGGGTCAAGGTGGAGCTGCGCTTCGAGCAGCTGCCCACCGTCGTGCCGCTCCCGTCCTCCATGCTGCGCCAGATCGCCTACAACCTGGTGCAGAACGCCATCGAGGCCTCGCCCCCGGACTGCACCGTGACGATTATCGCCGGGGTGGAGGAGGGGGACGTGGTGCTCCGGGTGCGCGACTGTGGCCCCGGCATCCCGGAGGAGCTCCGGGAACGGATCTTCGAGCCCTTCTTCAGCACCAAGGACAAGCGCATCCGCACCGGGGGCATGGGGCTGGGGCTCGCGCTGGTGCGGCGCACCGTGACCGCGGCGGGGGGGAGTATCGCGGTGCAGGACGCCGACGGCGGCGGATCGGTGTTCATAGTCAGGCTGCCACTGTTGCACGACCAGGATCGGGGAGTCGCCTCATGACGGACGCGGGACGCATTCTGCTGGCCGATGACGAACCCACCTTCCTCGAGGCCACCGCCGACCTGCTGCGGGCCGAGGGATTTGCTTGCGAGACGGTGAACGACGGAGAGTCCGCGCTGGCCGCGGTCGCCGCCCGGCCGTTCGACCTGCTCATCACCGACCTCGAGATGCCGGGCAACGCGAACCTGGAGCTGGTGCGCCGGATCGCGGACCAGAGTGGCGGCCTCCCGGTCATCATCCTGACCGGCTATCCCTCGGTCCGCTCGGCGGTGGCGTGCATCGAGTTGCCGGTGGCCGCCTATCTCACCAAGCCGGTGCCATTTCCCGACTTGCTCGACCGGGTACGCCGCGCCGTCACCCGCTTCCGCTCCTACCAGGTCATGCAGCGCACGGAAGAGCGGCTGCGCGGCTGGCGGGAGGAATTCCAGCAGGCGGGACAGGCGGGCGGTGGCCAGGCGCCGGTGGACGTCTTCCTCGCCCTGACCCTGCGGAACGTCATGGGCTCGCTCACCGATCTCGAGCAGCTGGGCCGGGCGCTCAACCAGCAGCCGGCGTCGGCCCATCCCTGCCAGCTCATGAACTGCCCCCGGGGGGCGCAACTGCATGAGGCCGTCACCGAAACCATCCGGGTGCTGGAGGAGACCAAGGGGGCGTTCAAGTCCAAGGCGCTGGGGGACCTGCGCCACAAGCTGGAGCTGCTGCTCACGCACGTCTGACCGGCGCCCAGGGGGTGAGGCACGTCACACTCTGGTGATGTGATCCACACCCCTTGCGGCCGCCCGCAGCCGTTCCTATACTGCCCCTGTACGACAACGGCCGCCCCCGCGGCCACCCTTGGCGGGAGAGCTGCAGGCTCTCGAGTCGAAGGCGCGACACGGATCAGCAGGAGTGATCCGGCGCGCCTTTTGTGTTTTCCAGCCGGGCCCCGGGCCCGCCGCCACTCACTCACACGCGGAGCCGCGCCATGCTGCGCTGGGCACTGGCATTCCTGATCCTCTCACTGGTAGCCGCCTTCCTCGGCTTCGGCGGCGTGGCCGCCACCTCGGCGGGGATCGCGAAGGTGCTGTTCTACCTGTTCCTGCTGGTCTTCCTGGTGACCCTGATGCTGGGCCTGGTCGCCGGCAAGAAACTCACCTGAACCGGAGTCACACAATGAACACCATACAGCTCAAGGGCGAGTGGAACGTGATCAAGGGCAAGGTGCGCGAGAAGTGGGGCAGGCTCACCGATGATGACCTCGACGTCATCGCCGGCAAGCGGGACCAGCTGGTCGGCACCCTGCAGAAGCGCTACGGCATGGCGCGCGACGCGGTGGAAAAGCAGGTGGACGAGTGGGAGCATAGCGATCCCCCCACCCGCTGACGCCGCGGTGGCACGTCGCCACCACTGATCTGCGGGCCGCCGGCGTCATGCACGCCAGGTGGCCCACGACTGCCCGGCGTGGCTTCGGCCCCCGGGACAGGTCACCCGGACGCCCTTCCTCACTATTCCGGGTGACGGACCCCGCAGTCTCCTCCCTCCACAGCGAGTCGGGGATCGGCGCCAGACAGTGGCGTCGGTCTCCGCTCTCTTCTCCTCACGACGGAACGACGGGACGGGAAAGGGTCGTGCGGTGAGGCGCTGCCGCCAGCGAGCGCAGGCGCGTGCGCCGCGCGGCGGGCTCGCCGATCCTGTGCGGCCACGCGCCGACGCGAGAAGACGGTAGCGCCGAAGGCACTCCCGTCTCCCGTCTCCCGGGAAAGCAACACCCCCTCCCCACCGATCGTTCCGGTAAGGAGAGGGTGTGTCCTGCGCTTCGCTTCGCTACGGACGAGTCTTGGTGGTGTCCGCCTGGTGCATGGTCTTCATGCTGTCCATTTCCATCGGCTTCGGCATGCTGGTATCGGGGGTCAGCGCACCGCAGGCCACCGGGGTCATGTCGGTCGTGGACTGGTGGACCGTCACGGCGTACTCCCCGCTCGTGGGCGGCGCGGAGGGCAGGACCGCGGTGCCCGTGGCATTCCCGTCGGGGCCGACCTTGATGCCCGGATACGCGGCGGGGGGCCCGACGATGGCGCCCTGGCTGCCGCAGGCCCCGGTGTGAATGTGCCAGGCCAGCTCACTGCCGGCCTTGGCGCCGGTCACCTTGACCGTGGCACGGGTGGAATCGGTGCCGACGGCCTCGACGGTCGCGGTGCCGGCGACCTGCGAGTTGTCGGATGCCTTCAGCGTCGCCGTCCAGTTGGTGGGCGCCGCAAGGGACAGGGCCACGAGGCTGCCGAGACCCAGAATGGTGGCACGGGTGATCATGTACGAAACTCCTGGTTGCTGGTGCATGAGGTACGCTCCTTCATCTATGTCCTGCACCGCCGGCGAGAATGCCAGCCGGCGGATTGCGGTCAGCGCCCGCCCTGCGACGCGGCCTGCGGTACGCCCCAGGGGCCATCGGGCCCCGGCAGTGGACGAAAGGCACTCCACGCCGCTTCCACCGACAGGCCGGTAATCCGGCTCAGCAGCGCGGCGAACCGGGCGCGGCGGGACACGACCGTGATCCGGAGCGAGAGGTCCGGGACGGCCGCGGCGGGAATGGTCCGGGTATCGGTCATCACAGATCTCCTTGTTCAAGTGGGCGCGGGTACAGAAGACGAACAGGCGCGAGCCACGCCTGAAGCGTGATTCGCGCCTGCGACTGAGAAGGCTACTCCCTCCCCCGCCTGGCGACCCGGCCTTTCGCCGAGCCTTAGTGCTGCGGGTCAATGTACCCGGCCAACCCCCTGGAGCAAGTGACCGGCATCACCGGTCACCCCGGATTCCATCCAACGAGCTAGAGCGTCCACCCCTTCCGGTACTCGGGCCGGGTCCAGTCGCCCGCCAGCTTCATGTTGGTGACTTCCCCCTTCTCCGGATCGACCTCCAGCGGGCGACCGGCCCGCACCGCCAGGCAGCCGAACAGCACCATCTCGGTGAGCGGCCCCGCGTGACCCTGGAAGGTGGAGAGACTCGGCGCGCCGCCCTTCATCGCCCGGATCCACTCGGCGTAGACCCCGGGGGACCGCTCGTACTTGACCGCCGGCAGATTGGCCTTGAGCTCGGCGTCGCGCGCCGGGTCCAGCAGCCGCGGGTTCTCACCATACATGCCGGCCAGCAGCGCCCCCTTGGTCCCCACCCACATCTGCCCGCCGATCTCCTCCGGCGGCCAGTTGACCGTGTCAGGCAGGCCCGCCGGCCGCGGGGGCCAGAGCCCGCCGTCGCGCCAGTACACCGTCACCGGGCCGCGCCCGCCGCGGGCGGGGAAGCGGTACGTCACCCGCGAGGTCTTCGGCGCCGTCTCGGCGTAGAGCTTCGAGGTTTCCGGTTCCACCCGCGTGGGGTACCGGAGATCGAGGGCCCAGAAGGCCGCGTCCATCCCGTGGCACGCCATGTCCCCCAGGGCGCCGGTGCCGAAGTCCCACCAGCCGCGCCAGGAGAACGGGGCGTACGCGGGGTTGTAGGGCCGCTCCGGCGCGGGGCCGAGCCAGAGGTTCCAGTCGAGGAAGGGAGGAACGTTGTGCGCCTGGGTCGGGCGGTCGATGCCCTGCCCCCAGATGGGGCGGTTGGTCCAGTAGTGCACCTCCTGCACCGGGCCGATGACATCGGCCTCGACCCATTCCCGCAGCTGGCGGGTGCCCTCGGTGGTGTGGCCCTGATTGCCCATCTGGGTGCACTGCTTGGGGCGCTTCGCCGCCTCCGCCATCACGGCGCGGACCTCTCCCAGGGTGCGCGCCAGCGGCTTCTGGCAGTAGACATGCTTCCCGGCGCGGAGCGCCAGCAGCGTGGCCGCGGCGTGGCTGTGGTCGGGGGTGGAGACCGTTACCGCGTCGATGTGCTTCGCCTCCTTGTCCAGCATCTCCCGATAGTCGCGGTAGCGCCGCGCCTTGGGATAGCTCCGGAAGGCGTCCTCGGCGGCGTTCCAGTCCACGTCGCAGAGCGCCACGAGGTTTTCCCCTTCCATCCCCCGCACGTCGTTCCGGCCCATCCCGCCCACCCCGATGCAGGCCACGTTGAGGGTGTCGCTCGGCGCCCGGTAGCCGCGGCCCAGGACGTGGCGCGGCACTATATGGAAGAGGCCAGCGGTCGCGGCCAGGGAACCGACGAAATCGCGGCGGGAGGGGGATAGGCGGCGCATGGCGTTCCTTTCAGGCGATGTTCGGGCGGGGATCGTCGCCGGAGAAGATGCAGCGGCGCCGGCGGAGGAGGGAAGGGGGGGCTGTGACGCCCGTCGCTTGCGGTCCCGGGGAATCACCATAGCTTGGAGGTGGCAAGAATGCCGCGGCTCGCGGCAACCTTGGCGGTCGGGCACGGTCCCGAAAGTCGAAGGCACGAGGGAACCCCACGGGGCTCCCGCGTGCCTTTCGTGCTTCCGGGGCGCGGTGACACACATAAAGGAGTGCGGACCATGGGTGAGCCAGCCTACGACCTCGAGATCCCGTCGCGGCATGCGACGGACCGGATGGGGGCCACGCGCCTTCCCTTCCTGCTCCACGGGGACCTGGCCCGGAAGCGGTGGGCGGACCGGGACCAATGGGACCTGCGCGCCGCGCCGGAGACCGAAGGCGATCGCATCCGCCCCGAGTTGCTGGCGCGGGCGGCGCTGCAGGGCCGCATCCTCGTCACCCGGGACCCGCTGTTCCTGGACGACCAGCTCTTCCCCCCCGTGACCTGCGCCGGGCTCATCGTCGTGGGGGACGGCTGGGACCGGCGGCTGGACGAGTTCCTGGTGATGATCGTCGGGCTGGTGGGGCCGATCCGGGCGCTGTACCACGGGGTGAAGGTGCACGGCGGGCCGTCGCTCACGGTCACGATCACGGCGCCCGCGGGATGCGCCCGGCGCGTCACCCGCCGCTTCCTGCCTGACCAGGGCGGGACGCCAACACTCAGCGAGCTGCAGAGCACCGACGGGCGGATCTACGGCTTTCCGGGGTACCGGCGTTCGGCAGCCCGACCTCGCGTCCTCGCCTCGTGAGCGCGCGGGGGCGGCGCCGGGCCGTGCTGGCGGCGGCGTTGCTCCTGGCGCTGGGTTGGGGCTGCGCCCAGCTCGTCTTCCTCAAATCCGCATCCGTCCCCAGGGAGCGGGGTAGCAGCGTCACCGTGCGGGGGCCGGCCTTCGACAGCACGCCGGACGCCGCGCCCGACCCGCAGCTGGACTGGACCACCTACAACCGAACCCTGACGGGTGAGCGGTACTCCCCCGGCAAGGCGATCACTCCCGCCAACGCCGCCACCCTGGTACGGGTCTGCACCGCGGACCTCGGCGAGCGTGCCGCATTCCAGAGTGGCCCGCTCGCGATCGGTGGCACGATCTACGTGACCACGGCCGTCTCCACCTACGCGTTCAATGCCGAGAGCTGCGCCCTCCGCTGGAAGCACGGTTACGAGTACCGGCCCAGCCCCGACTTCGACCTCAAGGTGAACCGCGGCGTGGGGTATAGCGACGGCCGACTCTTCCGCGGCGCCAACGACGGCCGGCTGTACGCGCTCAACGCCGCCACCGGCGACGAGCTGTGGAACGTGGTCGCCGGGAATGTGGAGAAGGGGGAGACCTTTCCCGCCGCGCCGATCGCGTGGGGCGGCCTGGTGTACATCGGGAACGCGGGGGGAGACAACTTCGGCGTGGTGGGGCGGATGATGGCCTTCCGGGCCGATTCCGGCGGGCTGGTCTGGAGCACCTCGCTGGTGGCCGCCTCGGGCGAGGCCGGCCGCTCCTGGCCGGCGAGCACCGAGACAGTGCCGCGCGCCGGGGGCGCCACCTGGACCAGCTACAGCCTGGACACGCTGACCCACACCCTCTTCATCCCCACCGGCAACGCGGCGCCGGATTTTCTGGGTGAGGCGCGGCCCGGGAGCAACCTCTACACCACCTCGGTGGTCGAGCTCGACAGCCGCACCGGGGAGCTCCGTGCCGCCCACCAGCTGATCGAGCGCGACGTGCACGACTGGGATGTCGCGGCGGCGCCGGCGCTGATCACCACCAGAGCGGGCCGGCGCCTGATCGTCGCCGGGGCAAAGGACGGGCACGTCTACGGCATCGAGCGCCGGGGCGGCGTGCGGCGCTACCGGACCGCGGTGACGCGGGTCGAGAATGTCGACGCCCCGCTCACGGCCAAGGGGACCAGATTCTGCCCCGGGGTGAATGGCGGGGTGGAGTGGAACGGACCGGCGTACCTGCCGGCGCGGAACGCGATCTTCGTCAATTCGATCGAGTGGTGCACGACGATCAAGGTTGGCACGGTGGCCGATCTCAAGGGCAAGGACGCCCTGCCATGGACCGGCTCCTCGGAGCTGCGCCATCCCTTCGGGGTGCAGGACTCCGTGTCCCGTGGCGCGCTTACCGCGCTCGACGCCGATGACGGCCGCATCCTGTGGCAGTTCGAGTCGCCCACGCCCATGGTTGCCGGCGTCACGGCGACGGCCGGCGGCCTGGTCTTCACCGGCGATCTCGATGGCTACTTCTACGGCTTCGACGCCGCCACCGGAAAGGTCCTCTTCCGGGACAAGACCGGGGCGCCAATCGGCGGCGGGGTGATCGCGTACAGCCGTCACGGCCGGCAGTATGTGGCGGTGGCGGTGGGGATGCACGCGCCGCTGGCGTGGGGGCTCGAGAGTCGGGCCGCGCGGGTGATCGTGTACTCCCTCCCGCTCCAAAGGACCACACCGCCGTAGGAGTCGAGCGGCCGAGTTGCGCATTCCGCGTGGCGGGGGTAGTGTGTGCTGCGGCGTGATGCGATGAGGGTGGTCGCATCAGTCTTGATGGGCTGGGCAGCGGTCCGGTCAGTCGAAGGCGCGAGCAGGCTCTCATGCGAGAGCTCTGCCGCGCCTTGTGTGTTTGGGGGTGGTCCCGACGGGGCGGCCCATTACTCGTTTCAGGAGATGGTTGACATGCATGCATACACTCGATGGGCCCTGGGCACCGCGCTGCTGCTGGGTGCCGCCTGTTCGCCCCGGGATTCCGCGGTCAAGACCACCACGGCCGATGGGGAGTCGAGCAAGTCGGCCTCCGGCGATGCGGCGGCCGCACGCGATCACTCCATGATCCGGGTGGTCAACGCGGTGACCAACGGGCCGCAGATGACCCTGCTGGCGGATGAGCAGACCCTGTTCGACAACGTTCGCGCCAGCGAAGTGACCCCGTTCAAGGAAATGGACGAGAACGCGGTGAAGTTCAGCGTGCGCCGGACCGACCAGCCTACCGCGACCGGCCAGGCGGTGAACCGCGAGATGATGGGCGACGGCCAGCGCTACACCGCCGTCGTGCTCCAGGGCGAGAACGGCGGCGAGGGAAGCCTGCGGCTGCTGCATGATGAGCTGACCCCGGCCGCCGGCATGGCGAGCATCCGGGTGATCCACGCCGCGCCCGGCACCGGCGAGGTGGATGTGGTGCTGTCCGGCCGCGAGGGCGACCTGTTCAGCGGGATCAACTACGGCAATGAGGGCGGGTACACGGACATCAATCCGACCACGGCCACGCTGGAAGTGCGCCGGAAGAACGAGAAGCTGCAGCTGGTGTCCATCAAGGACATGAAGCTGGAGGCGGGGGTGGCGTACACCGTCGTGATCATCGGTGGGCCCAAGCTGCCGCTCAAGACGATCAGCTTCGAGGACAAGCCGATCCCGAGCCCGGCCCCGGTGACGCTCAACCAGTAGGGCGGGTCGCGCAACAGTAGGTCTATCACGAAGGACACGAAGCGCACGAAGGGGGTGACGAATCCTTCGTGCGCTTTGTGGTTGGACATGCCGAGGTTCACCCCCCCAGCCACCGCGCCACCCGGTCCCGGTACCCCCGGCTCACCTTGAGCCGGGTGCCGTCCTGGAGGATCGCGACGAACTCCCCCGAGAACCACGGCTGCAGCTCCCGCAGCCGCTCCACATTCACGATCGTGGTGCGGTGGATCCGGAGGAACCGCGCCGGATCGAGCCGGGTCTCCAGGTTCGCCAGCGACTCCCGCATCAGGTGCTCCGCCTTTCCCACGTGCAGCCGCACGTAGTTGCTCGCGGTCTCGATCCAGTCGATCTCCGGCACCCGCACGAAATACACCCGCCCATCCGCCCGGATGGCCAGCCGCTCGGCGCTGCTGCGCTGCCGGTTGAGCCCCTCGATGAGCTGGGTGAGCTGCGCCGGGGTCCCCTCGGTGTCCTTGTGCCGCAGCCGGGTCTCCGCCCGCTGGAAGGCGCGGTGCAGCCGGTCCGCGTCGAAGGGCTTGAGCAGGTAGTCCAGCGCACTGGCCTCGAAGGCCTGGATGGCGTAGGCATCGAACGCGGTCACGAAGATCACCGCCGGCGGCGCATCATCCCCCAGCGCTTCCAGCACCCCGAAGCCGTCGAGCCCGGGCATCTGCACGTCCAGGAAGAGCAGGTCGGGCGAGAGCCGCTGCACCGCCTCCACCGCCTCCGGGCCGGAGCCGCAGGAGGCCACCAGCTCCGCCCCCGGCTCCCGCTCCAGCAGCCGCGCCAGCCGCCGCCGCGCCAGCGGCTCGTCGTCCGCCACGAGGGTCCGCACGATCACGCCGGCACCGCGTGCGGCGTGAGCCGGAGGTGCAGCGGCGTGTGCACTTCCCCACACGGCAGGAACGGCAGGCTGATCGTCACCACCGCCCCGCCCTCCATCCGGTTCCCCAGCACAAACGACTGCTCCATCCCGTAGAGCTGCCGCAGTCGCTCCCTGGTATTGCGCAGGCCGAGCCCCTCGCGCACCAGGGCGGCGGGAGGGAAGCCGGGGCCGCCGTCCCGCACCTCCAGCACCAGGCGGTCATCCCGCTGCGAGGCGCGGATCTCGATCCGGCCCCGTCCGGTGCGCACGCTGGTGCCATGCCGGATGGCGTTCTCCACCACCGGCTGGAGCAGCAGCGCCGGCACGCCGGCATCCAGCACGCTCGGCGGGATCTCCATCCGCACCTCCAGCCGGTCCTGGAACCGCGCCTGCTCGATCTCGAGGTACGCCTCGAGGATCTGCAGCTCCTGGCGGAAGGGGACCACCTGGTGCCCCGCCTGCTCCAGCGACAGCCGCAACAGGTGGCCCAGCCGCGCGATCAGCCGGTCGGCGCTGTTGGGATCGTCGTGCGCCATCTCGGCGATGGTATTGAGCGCATTGAAGAGGAAGTGCGGCTGGAGCTGCATCTTGAGCAGCTGCAGCTCGGCCCGCGCCAGCTGCGCCTCCAGCTCCGCGCTCCGCAGCTCCCGTTCCCGGAACAGCAGCGCATAGCGCGCGGCCTGCGACACGGTGACGATGCAGAGATAGGCCAGCAGCCGGCTGTCGAAGCGGTAGAGCAGGCTGGTCAGGAAGGGCCGCAGCGGCGAGTCGCTCAGGACCAGCGCCACGGTGCGGTCCACCACCGTGGAGAGCAGCACGAAGCAGAGACCGGCCAGCCCGTGGAGCAGCAAGCTCTTGGCCCGCTGGTTGGGCTTGAAGCGGATGCGCTGCGCCACCCACAGCGCCAGCGGGGTGAGCGCCGCCCAGGTCCAGGCGCTGGTGAGCGACACCAGCAGCAGCGGCCGCCACGGCAGCGGCGTCGCCCCGGACACCGCGTTGTACAGCAGCACCTGACTGAACGAGAACAGCCCGAACGCGGTCCAGCCGCCCAGGATAAGGGCGGCCTGCAGTTGCACATTGCGCCGGCGGGACTCGGCCGGCGACACTGGCGCGGTGTGCATGGGCCACCTCGTGAACGGTGAACGGCCGGGGGCGCGTCGAACGCTACGCCCCGCGGCCTCCACCCGTTTCAGCGTTTCGTGCGTGAAACGCGGATGCTCAGCTGCCGCCGGTCCGCTGTTCCTTGGTGACGAGCGGCCGCGCCGCGACCGCACCGTTCCCGAGCAGCAGGCTCGTCAGGCGGGCCGCGATCGGCTCCCGGAATCCGCCATCGTTGTTCGCCGCGAGCAGGATCAGCAGGTCCTGCTCCGGGAAGTAGCCGTACCACAGCTCGAACCCCGGCTGCCGCGACACCTGCTCGATCACCCGGGCGCCGTCCGCGGTGCGGCCCACCGACCATCCCGGCCCGTAGCCGCTCCCCGCCGGCGCGATCATCTGGTGCCGCTCGGCGAGGGGCAGGAAGGTCCCGAGCCGGAGCGCCTGGTGCCACCGGTAGAGATCGGCGAGCGGGCCCACCAGCCCCGTCACCACCACGGTCTCCCCGTAGGGGCCGGTGTACCCCCGCGCCACCAGCGAATCGCCGAGGGTGCCGTCATCCATCACGGTGCGCGTGAGGCCGGCGGGCACGATCACCCGGTCCCGGATGGCCTGCGCCGCCGGCTGGCCGCTGGCGGCCTCGAGCACCCGGTCGAGCAGCGCCGACCGGGTGGCCGGCGCGGCGACGGACGGATCGGATCCGTAGCGCGCGGCCCGCGCCACTCGTGGCGGCGCCTCGGGCGCGAGCAGCTCCGCGATCGTCGCCGTCCCCGCCTCGCTCCCCACCAGCTCTGCCGCCGGCTGGTCCAGCCGGAGCCGCCCCTCCGCCTCGAGCCCCAGGATGGCCGCGGCAGTGAAGGTGCTGGTCAGGGTGCCGAACGGGTACTTGGTCTCGGCGTTGTTGGGCAGTTCGCGGGCGCGGTTGGCGTCGCCATAGCCCTTGTACAGCAGGACCCGGCTGCCGCGGGCGATGAGTACCGACCCGGTGAACCCCTCGGCGGCGAACTGGGTGAGGGCGGCGTCCGCGGCTTTGGCCGTGGCGACCGGCGCCTGCACCTGGGTGAGGTAGACCTTCTCCGGCGTGGCCAGAGCACAGGCGGTGCCGCCGAGCAGGAGGAGCGGCAGCACGCGACGGCGGGCGGGGAAGCGGAACATGGGACCTCCAGCGGTTGAGTCCGTCCGGCAGAGGGCGCCGGCAGGGACCAGCATCGGGGATGGCCCTCCCCCCGCCAACCGTTCCGGGCCGAACCGCGTCCCCGAGGGGGCGAGCCGCGTTCCCGCGGGGCGGGTGGCGATTGTCAGGCGCCGCCCGCCCCGCGGTGCGACTCGCACCGCGAGACGTGCCACTCGTCCCCGAGTCGTTCCGCCCGCCCCCAAACCCGCGCTACCGTGACTCCATCACCCCGATGATGGAGGTCCCCCGTGGTCATCCCGACGGATCCGGCGGCGCTGGAGCCGCTGGTGCTGCGCCTGGAAGAACTGATCCGGGCGCTGCGCGCGCCGGACACGCCGCGCCGCGTCAGCCCCGTGCTCCGCTTCGGCGCCGTGGAGGTGGATCCCTTCGCGCTGACGGTGTTGCGGGACGGCCGGCGGCTCCCCATCACCCGCACCGAGTTCCGTCTCCTCTATGTCCTGCTCCACCGCCCGGGCCAGGTGGTCCGGCGGGAGGAGCTACTGACGGAAGTCTGGGGTCCCGGGGTCCGGTTCCGCTCGCGGGCCATCGATACGCACATCGCGCGGCTCCGGCAGAAGCTGGAAGCCGACGCGGCCAATCCCCGTCACATCCTCACGGTGCCGAACCTCGGCTACCGCTTTGACCCGCGGGACGGGAGCCTCCCTCCCGCGTCCACGGAACCCACGGAGGTGTTATGCGACCTGGACGTCGTTGGACTCTGATCGCGGCCCTGCTGTGCCTCATCCGGGCCGGCGCGGCCGAGGGGCAGGAGAGCGCGACCCTGAGCGGACGGGTGACGTCCGCGGACGGGGAGCCGCTCGCCCAGGCCACGGTGGTCATCGAACGCCTCGGCGTGGGTACCGTCGCACGGGCCGATGGCCAGTACCGGCTGGTGCTCCCCGCGGCGCGGCTCACCGGCGACACCGTGGCCATCGTGGCGCGGCTCATCGGCTACAAGCCGCAGACCAGCCGCGCCGTCCTCCTGGCCGGGGCGCAGGAGATCAACTTCGCGCTGGCGCCGAACCCGCTGCAGCTGGGCGAGATCGTCGTCACCGGCATCGGGCAGGTCACCGAGGTGGAGAAGCTGGGCCACGTCCGCAGCTACGTGGACTCGACCGCCATTACCGGCAGCGGGGAGCAGAACCTGATCAACGCCCTCGCCGCCAAGGCGCCGGGCGTGAACGTCACCGCAAGCTCCGGCGATCCCGGCGCCTCCGCCTACATCCAGGTGCGCGGGCTGACCACCATCTCCGCCCAGGACGGGCAGCCGCTGCTGGTGGTGGACGGGGTGCCGATGGACAACTCGATCAACTACAACAACCCGATCAGTGGCGCGCTCAACTCCAGCGCCGCGCCGTCCAACCGGGCCATTGACCTCAATCCGGACGACATCGAATCGGTCGAGGTGCTCAAGGGCGCCGCCTCCAGCGCCATCTACGGCAGCCGGGCCGGCTCGGGGGTCATCCTGATCAACACCAAGCGCGGCCGTCCCGGCCCGACCCGCTATTCCATCCGCAGTTCCTTCTCGGTGGACCAGGTGGGGCGGCTGCCGGACTTCCAACGGAAGTACGGCCTGGGCACCGGCGGCGTGGCACCAGGCTGCGTGGCCGGCGGCGCGCTCAACTGCCGGGTGGGGTTTGCGCAGGCGGGAAGCTGGGGGCCGCTGCTCGGCGCCGGCACGCCCACGTTCGATCATTCGGACGAGATGTTCCAGGACGGCTACCAGAACGACAACTACCTGACCGTGTCCGGCGGCAACGAGCGCACCACCTTCTTCCTCTCCGGCGGCTACAACCAGAACCGGGGCATCGTGGTGGGCCCGAACAGCGAGTACCGGCGCATCGCGGTCCGGTTCAACGGCAGCCACCGGATCACCGACAACCTGAACGTCGCCGCCAACATCGGGTACACCGACGGGCACGGCAGCGCCGTCACCAGCCGCAACAGCACCGATGGCCTGCTGCTCGGCGCGTGGCGCAGCCCGCCCGACTTCAACAACCGGCCCTACCTCGACCCGATCACGGGGCTGCACCGCTCCTACCGCTTCCCCAACCCGGGGCCGGGCTCGGAGCAGGTGTCGCGGTCGTATGACAACCCCTTCTTCGTGGCCAACGAGTCGTTCGCCAACTCGGACGTCTCCCGGGTGGTGGGCGGCGTCACCACCGACTTCACCGCCAATACCTGGCTGACGTTCCGGCACACCCTGGGCTACGACTACTCCAACGACGAGCGCACCCAGGCCTTCCCCTGGTCCACCTCCAACACCACGATCACCGGGATCAACGGCGTGGGCGGGGTGAACGCGGGGTACATCAAGGTCTCGCAGATCGACCACACCCTCACCGCGACCGGCCGCTACAAGCTCTCCCCGACGTGGGGCGGGGCCATCACGGTGGGCCAGAACCTCAACAGCCAAGCCTTCCGCAGCCGGCAGGTGGTCGGCACCGGCCTCATCACGCCGGAGCCGTTCAACCTGGCCAACACCGCGGCCCAGCTGCCGCCGTTCGACTTCCGCTCCACCGTGCGGCTGGAGTCGTACTTCGCGCAGGCCACCGCCGACCTCTGGGACCAGCTCTTCCTGAGCGCGGCCATCCGGAACGACGGCGCCTCCACCTTCGGGCCGAACAACCGCCGCAACTGGTACCCCAAGGCCAGCGCCGCCTGGACCTTCCATCGCGGCGAGGCGGGGGAGCGGCGCGCCCTCACCTACGGCAAGCTGCGCGCGGCCTACGGCCAGAGCGGCACCCAGCCCGCGCCGTACCTCCTCGCCAGCACCCTCGTCTCCCAGACCTCGGCGGATGGCGGCTGGGGACCCTCGGTGGGCGGGCCCGGCGGGCTCATCACCACCTTCAACCTCCCGACGAGCGACCTGGCGCCGGAGCGGGTCAAGGAGTTCGAGGCCGGCTTTGACCTCGGCCTGCTGCGCGACCACGCCGACCTGAGCTTCACCCATTACCGCGCCTTCTCGAGCGACGTGATCCTCAACGTCCCGGTGGCGGGAAGCACCGGCTACACGGTGAAGCCGGCCAACGTCGCCGAACTGCGGAACATCGGCTGGGAGCTGGCGCTCAACCTGCGGCCCATCAGCAAGCGGGACTTCGGCTGGGACGTCGGGCTGCAGTGGGCCCGGAACCGGAGCAACGTGACCGACCTCGCCGGGGTGCAGTTCGCCCCGCTGCCCTTCTCGGGCGGCACCAACGGGCTCGGGGTGCAGGGAGTGGCGGTGGAGGGGAAGCCGCTGGGCGTGTTCTACGGCGGGGACTTCGTCCGCTGCGGCCGCGGCCTCAACGTGGGCGGGGTGGACATCGACAACACCGCGGGGCATTGCCAGGGCGCGCCGAACAAGTCGCTCTATATCGACGCCACCGGCTACCCGCAGCTCGACGCCTCCGCCAGTTACGTGATCGGCGACCCGAATCCCGACTGGACCGGCTCGCTCCGCTCCGCCTTCCGCTGGAAGAAGGTGCGGGTCTCCGGCCTGCTCGACATCCGGCGCGGTGGCGTGGCCTCCAACAGCACCCGGGGCGCGCTCAACCACTTCGGCACCAGCAAGGAGAGCCAGACCTACCGCGACGGCGGCAACTACACCTTCGGCACCGACTACTTCAAGAAGCAGCAGGTGGCCGGCCCGGGCGCGGGCGCGGCGGTCCCGCTCGGCGAGGCGTGGTTCACCGGCGCCGGCGGGATCTTCAACGGTCCGGTCAGCCAGTTCATGGAGGACGCCAGCTTCGTCAAGCTGCGCGAGATCGCCGTGGGCGTGGTGCTGGACCAGCCGTGGGTAAGCCGGACCATCGGCTTCACCAGCATGGAAGTGCGGGTCGCCGGCCGGAACCTGGTGACCTGGACCGACTACTCCGGCGTGGACCCGGAGACCTCGGTGCTCGGCTCGGCGACGCCGGTCCAGGGGGTGGAGTACTTCAACAACCCCCAGACCAAGTCGTTCATCTTCTCCATCACCCTCAACCGCTGAGGTGCCCCGTGCGACGCACAATCACACCGGCACTCCTGCTGGCGGCGGCAGTCGGCGCCGCGGGGTGCAACGGGTTCCTGACCGGACCCGGGATCGACGGCACGCCGAACAATCCCACGACCACCAGCCGCCCCGGCCCGCTGTACATCAGCGTGCAGGCGCTGCAGGCGGTCACCTTCGAGGGGCAGCTCGCCCGGAGCTCCCTCATGTACGCGCAGCAGATCGCGGGGACGGCCCGGCAGCAGGTAGGGTATGACCGGGGCGGCATCGCGCCGATTGACCTCGACGCGTACTTCAGCGGCATCTACGGCTCCACCCAGACGGTGCAGGGCGGCGGCGGGCTGCTCGACCTGCACAAGATGCTGCAGAAGGCGCATGCCGCGAACGATTCGCTCTACATCGGCATCGGCAAGGTGTGGGAGGCGCTGATCATCGGCACCGCCGCGTCGGTCTGGGGGGACATTCCCTACCGTGAGGCGGCCGACAGCACCCGCGAGACGCCGGCGTTCGACTCGCAGCTCCAGGTGTACCAGGACGCGCTGACCCAGCTCGACTCGGCGATCACCGTGTACCTCGCGGCGACGCCCGGCGGCATCAACGCCGGCCCCCCGGCCGACAACGCCGAGCTGATCTATGCCGGGCTGGACGCGGCGGGGCTCGCCGCGGTGTACACCGAGGTGGCCCACTCGCTCAAGGCGCGGTTCCACATGCACCTGGCGGAGGTGGATCCGGCCAACTACGCCCTCGCGCTCGCCGAGGTGCCCCTGGGCATCAGCACGCCGGCGAACGACATGCTCTGGTTCCACAACGCCAGCCCCACCGGGCAGAGCATCTGGTGGCAGTTCATGGCCACCCGGGGAGACATCAGCCCCGGCAGCGCGCTGGTCGAGATCCTGAAGCGGCGGATCGGGGCGGGCATCGAGGACCAGGCCCGGCTCAACTTCTACTTCACCTCCGCCACGGGGGGCAACACGCCGGCCGACTTCTGGGGCTTTCGTCCCGGCGGCACCACCGGCATGGCCGTGGCGCCGGGGATCGATCCGGGAGACGGCGCGGCCGGGACCTACTCCGGTTTCACCTTCATTGACGGCATCGGGAGCCCCGGGGACTTCCGGCACCCGATCATCACCTGGGCCGAGACCCAGCTCATCGGCGCGGAGGCGGCGTTCCATGCCGGCGGGCAGGCGGCGGCGCAGCCCTACCTCGACGCGGCGCGGGCCAACCGGGTGTATGGCGCCACCGGCGGCGCGCCGGTGACCTTCCCGGCGCTCGGGCCGGTGCCGGCGACGCTGCAGAACATCATCGAGGAGAAGTACGTCACCCTCTTCCTCAACATGGAGGTCTGGAACGACTACAAGCGGACCTGCCTCCCGTCGCTGGCGCCCGCGGCGCTGGCCGGCACCAACGTGCCCGCCAGCAGCCCGATCCCCGGCCGGCTGCCGTATGGCCTGACGGAGATCAACGCCAACCCCAACACCCCGACGGTGCCGCCGACGGGGCAGAATCCGAACGACCCGAACCCCTGCCCGGTGCTGGACTATGTCTCATCCACGCCGCTGGCGAATTAGGGCCGCGGCCCGCGCGGCGGGGAGCCTCGTGCTCCTCGTCGTGACGGCGGGCTGTTACACCTACCGGCCGGTCGAGACTCCGAGCCCGAGGGTCGGCGCGCAGGTCAGCGCCGAGCTCACCCGGGAGGGCACGAGCGCGATGACCGCGGTGCTGGGGCCGGATGTGGCCGAGGTGAATGGGAAGGTGGTGGAAGCCAGCGCGGATACCCTGCGGCTGTCGCTGGTGTCGGTCACCAACCAGCGGGGCATTCCCACCTCCTGGCGGGGCGAGCTGGTGCCGGTGCCGCGCGCGGGGGTGAATTCGCTGGGCCAGCGCCGCCTGGCTCCCGGCGGGACGGCGCTGCTCTCCGTCGGCATCACGGCGGGGCTGTACCTGCTGTACCGGTTGATCGGCGGGCCCAGCATCATCGAGGGGTCGGGCGGCACCGGCGGCGGGGGTGGGCAGTAGCCGCACATCAACCACGAAGGACACGAAGGGCACGAAGAGTACGACGGCCCCATCAAGGGCGGGGTGGATCGCACACGACGCGACGAATCCCGTCCTTGATGCGGGCGACATTCCAGTTGACGAGGAATCCCAATCGAATTCGGGCGAGCTTGAGGTAGGTCAGCAGTTGAGCCGTATGGATGGGTGCAAGCCCCTCGACCACCTTGTTCTCCACGACCACAACACCCTCGATGAGCATGTCCAGCCGATAGCCGACATCCAACCTGATGTCACCATACTGCAGTGGGACAGCAACTCCACATCTGACCCGGCACCCCCGAACAAACAACTCATGAGCGAGGCATGCCTGATAGGATGACTCGAGCAGCCCTGGGCCGAGCGCCCGGTGCACCGTGAGGATGGAGTCGACGAGCGTCGTGGCCACGGCCTCCGGATCGGTCGCCATCCGCATCGCGCCCTTCGTGGTCTTCGTGGTTGATTGAGCGGGCTCGGAATACTCCCAGCTGTGAGGACTCGGGGAATACCCCGATTCGCGGCACGGCGGCGCCGAAAAACCCGCCCTACGCCCCGCGCGGTTCCCCCTCCCCACGGAACACGATCGCGAAGATGATCAGGATCGTCGCCGCGCCCACTGCCGGCCACAGCCAGATGCTGTGCCAGTCGTGGCCCCCCGCCGGGTTCACGTACCGCTCCACCACGTACCCCGAGGCAAAGCTGCCGATCAGGTACCCCACCCCCTGGGTCACGAAGGTCAGGAACCCCTGCGCCGCCGCGCGGATCTTCACCCCCGCCTGCTGGTCCACGTAGATCTGCCCGGTCACGAAGAAGAAATCGTAACAGACCCCGTGCAGCAGGATGCCGGCGTAGAGCATCCACATCCCGGCTCCGGCGTCCCCGTTGGCGAACAGGAGGTAGCGCGCGCCCCACGCCGCCATCCCCACCAGCAGCACCACCTTGGTGCCGAAGCGGGCCAGCACCACGGGCAGCAGCACCATGAACAGGATCTCGGACATCTGCCCCAGCGTCATCTTGCTGACCGCGCCGGTGACCCCGATCTCATTCAGGAAAGGATTGGTGAAGGCGTAGTAGAACTGGAGCGGGATGCAGAGCAGGAAGGACCCCACCACGAACGCGGCAAACGACCGGTTGCCCATCAGCGACAGCGCGTCGAGGCCCAGGACGTCCCGCACGCTGAGCGGCTTGCCGGCCGCGTGCGGCGGGGTGTCGGGGAGGGCCAGCGAGAAGATCCCCAGCAGCGCCGACGCCCCGGCCGCCACCTGCATCGGGAGCGCGGAGGCCTCCGCGTCGAGATACCCGATGACCTGCCCCGCCACGATCCAGCCGATCGTCCCCAGCACCCGGACCAGCGGAAACTCCCGCGCCGGGTCCTTCATGTTATCGAACGCGAGGCTGTTGGTGAGTCCCAGCGTCGGGGCGTAGCAGAGCGCGTAGCAGATGAGCAGCGGGTAGAACCGCCCGAAGGTCACCTCCTGCGACGCCCAGTACAGCAGCCCGGCGCCGAGCAGGTGCAGCAGAGCCAGGATCTTCTGGGTGGCGAAGAACCGGTCCGCCACCATCCCGACGAAGAACGGGGCCACGATGGCGCCGATCGCCATCGTCCCGTACGCCGCGCCGATCTGGATCCCGTCGAACCCGCGGGTCTGGCCCAGGTAGGTGCCCAGGGTGACGAACCACGCCCCCCAGATGAAGTACTGCAGGAACATCATCGCCGACAGGCGGGTGCGGATCACTGGATCTCCCGGATCTTGATGTTCCGAAACGCCACCGGATCGCCATGGTCCTGCAGCGCGATATGCCCCCGGGGCGCGCGGCCGTAACCCGGCCACTCCTTGAACTTGCTGGCCGCGACCTTCGCCTCCCAGTCTGCGCTGCCCAGCTCGTAGCTCACCACCTTCACCCCGTTGAGCCAGTGCTCCACCTGGCTCCCCCGCACCACGATGCGCGCCTGGTTCCATTCCCCCGCCGGCTTCACGATGCCGGCCGGCGCCGCGTACAGGCCGTAGGCCGAGCCGGCGGAGGTGAGCCGGTTGCCGCCGTCCGGGTGGGCGGCGTCATCCAGGATCTGCATCTCGGGTCCGGTGCGGTAGCTCCACTCCTCCGCCTCCGTCACCCGGTACATGACGCCGCTGTTCCCCCCGGGCGCGAGCTTCCATTCCAGCGCCAGCTCGAAGCTGGTGTACTGGCCGGTGGTGATGATGTCGCCTCCCTCGCCGGTGCGGGTGAGCGCGCCGTCCACCACCGTCCACCCGGCGAGCATCGCGGGCTGCTGGTACCCACGCCACCCCGTGGTGGTCTGGCCGTCGAAGAGGAGCACCCAGCCCCCGCGCTGTTCCTCGGGGGAGAGGCGGTTGGCGGGCGCCTGCGCCGCCGCATGGCACGAGGCCAGTGACAGGGCGACGAAGGGCAGGAGGGTGGAGCGGACGGCGGCGCGCGATCGGCGCATCAGAAGCTCGGCGGGGAGAAGGCGAGCCCTAGGATACGCGGGCCGCCGACCGGAGGAAAGGGGCGAGCGGGCGGCGGCCCGCGCCGGGGTCTGGCGGCGGGCGCGCGCGCGGGGTAACCTCTCGCCATGGATCGACGCGACCTGCTCCGCCTGCTCTCCGCCTCCGGCGCCCTCGCGTTCCTCCCCGCGGACCTGCTGGCCACCGGCCGGGCGCTGCACCGCACCGCCGCCGCCGGCATGCTCGCCGCGCTCCGCGCCGACGAGGCCGCGCTGATCGCCGCCATCGGCGACATCATTCTCCCCCGCACCGACACCCCCGGCGCCTCGGACGTCAACGCCACCGGATTTATCGACCGCCTGCTCGCCGACTGGTACCCCGACGCCGAGCGGATCCGGTTCCTCACGGGGCTGGGGGACATCAACGCCCGCGCGGTGCGGCAGCATGGCCGCCCCTTCCTCGACCTCGGAGAGGCCGACCGGACCGCCCTCTGCACCGCGCTCGACGCGGTCCAGGGGGAGCTCGACACCGCGCCCGGCGCCTTCAACCGGATCAAGGACCTGACCATCTACGGCTACTTCACCTCGGAACGGGTGCGGAATGAGGTGACCCACGCCGTGGTGATTCCCGGCCGGTTCGACGGCTGCCTGGCCCTCCCTCCCCCATGAACCTGCCCCAGCTCATGCGCCCCATTCCCCGGCAGTACGACGCGATCGTGGTCGGCTCCGGCATCACCGGCGGCTGGGCAGCGAAGGAGCTGTGCGAGCGCGGGCTCCGGACCCTGGTCCTCGAAGCCGGCCGCGAGATCGTCCCCGAGCGTGACTACAGCGAGCACATCCAGGCGTGGGAACTCCCCTTTCGGGGCTTTGGCGACCGGAAGGCGCTGGAACGGGACCAGCCGATCCAGAAGACCTGCTACGCCTGCGATGAGTGGGGCTCCAGGTTCTTCGTCAACGACCGGGAGAATCCCTACACCTTCGACCCCGCCCAGCCCTTCTCCTGGATCCGTGGCCGGCACCTCGGCGGCCGTTCCATTATGTGGGGCCGGCAGGTGTACCGCTGGAGCGACCTCGACTTCGAGGCCAACGCCCGCGAGGGGATCGGGGTGGACTGGCCCATTCGCTACCGGGACATCGCCCCCTGGTACAGCCGGGTGGAACGGTTCATCGGCGTCTCCGGCATGGCGGAGGGGCTGGACCAGCTCCCCGACGGCGAGTTCCTCCCGCCGATGCAGTTTCGCTGCGCCGAGACCGCGCTCCGGGAGGCCGCCGCGAACACCTGGGGCCGGGACCGGGTGGTCACCATCGGCCGCTGCGCCATCCTGACCGTGCCCCACAACGGCCGCGCCGCCTGCCACTACTGCGGCCCCTGCGAGCGCGGCTGCATCACCCACTCCTACTTCAGCAGCCTCGGCTCCACCCTTCCCGCCGCGCGGAAGACCGGGCGCCTCACGATCCGCCCCGACAGCGTGGTGGAGCGGGTGCTCTACGAACCCCCGAACCGCCGAACCGCGGGTCCCGGCAACATGAGGGCGACCGGCGTGCGCGTCATCGACGCCAACACCCGCGAGGTCACCGAATTCCGCGCCCGCGTCGTCTTTCTCTGCGCCAGCGCCCTCGAGTCCACCCGCATCCTGCTCAACTCCACCAGCGACACCCATCCCGGCGGCCTCGGCAGCTCGAGCGGGGAGCTGGGCCGGCACGTGATGGATCATCCCTTCGGCGCCGGCGCGCGCGGCACTCTGCCGGGATACGAGGGCCACACCTCCTTCGGCAACCGGCCCAACGGGATCTACGTCCCCCGGTTCCGCAACGTGAAGGACCGGCAGCCGGACTTCGTCCGCGGCTACGGCTTCCAGGGAGGCGGCTGGCGCAGCGGTTGGCGGCGGGATCCCAAGGGCTTCGGCGCCGAGTACAAGCGCAAGCTGATCGAGGAGAAGGGGCCCTGGATGCTGGGCCTGGGGGGCTGGGGCGAATGCCTCCCCCGCCCGGACAACCTGGTGACGATCGATCCCGAGGTGAAGGACAGGTGGGGCGTCCCGGCGCTCCGGGTGCAGTGCACCTGGGGGCCCAACGAGCTCGCCATCCTCAAGGACATCCAGGTCACAGCGGCGGAGATGCTCGAGGCGGCGGGGGCGCGGGACATCTCCACCTACGACGAAAAGCTCCCGCCCGGCCTCTGCATCCACGAGATGGGCGGGGCCAGGATGGGGCGCGATCCGAAGACCAGCGTGCTCAACGGCTGGAACCAGGTGTGGGACGCCCCCAACGTCTTCGTCACCGATGGCGCGTGCATGACCAGCTCCGCCAACCAGAATCCGTCCATCACCTACATGGCGCTGACCGCCCGGGCCGCGCATCATGCGGTGGGGATGATGAAGAGGAATGAATTGTGACTAACGACGGAACGACGGGACGACGGAACGACGGACCGGTCTCACGCCGGGAGTTCCTCGGCGCCGCAGTGGCCTCGGCTTTCCTGGGGCACATTACCCTCCACCCGGACCCACGTCCCGTCGGCCCGTCGGCACGTCGGTCCGCCGGCTCGTTCCCCCTCGGCCTCCAACTCTACGCCGTCCGCGATGTCATCAAGGCCGACCTTCCCGGCACCCTCGCCGCCCTCGCCGCGATGGGGTACCGCGAAGTCGAACTGGCGGGGCTGTATGCCCGGACCGCCGCGGAGTTCCGCGCCCTGCTCGACGCCGCCGGCCTCAAGGCGCCGGCGGGCCACGTCGGGGTCCCGGCGCTCACCGACGAGATCGAACAGACCATCGCGGACGCGAAGACGCTCGGACACCGCTACCTCATCCTGCCCTGGATCGGGGAGGAATACCGCACCGTGGATGGCTGGAGGCGCGCGGCGGAGCTGCTCAACCGGGCGGGGGCGCAGTGCCGGGCGGCGGGGCTCCACCTGGGCTACCACAATCACGACTTCGAGTTCCTCCCCGTCGGCGACGGTGACGCCGCGGCGGCACCCACCGGCTACGACCTCCTGCTGCGCCACACCGACCCGAAGCTGGTCATGTTCGAGCTGGACCTCTTCTGGATCCGGAAGGGGGGCCGGGACGCGCTGGCCTACCTCCGTGAACATCGGGGGCGGTTCCGCTCGGTGCACATCAAGGACATGGCCGCCGACGGCGCCATGGTGGATGTGGGCCAGGGAGTGATGGACTGGAAGACCCTGCTCCATGCCGCCCGCCGGGCCGGGGTGAAGCACTTCTTCGCCGAGCACGACGAGGCCAAGGACCAGCTGGCCTTTGCCCGCGTCAGCGCCACCTATCTCAAGACCCTCCGCCTCTAGCGACTCGCAGCCCGCGGCCGAGCCGCCGAGCAACGATCATGGCCCGCTTCAACCCCACCCGGTTTCCCCCCGGCTTCTTCGATCTCCCCTCCGATGCCGGGCAGTCGCTGCCCCTCGATGTCATCGCCGCGTGGACCCGGAGCAACCAGTCGCGGGAGGCGGCGCGGGAGCTGCTCGCGCCGTGCACCCTGCGCGGCATCGTGGTGGCCACCGACTGTGTCGGCCTCACCCGGCTCAGCACCGAGCGGTCGCTGATCGAGATCCTGGCCCTGATAAGCCGCCCCAAGGAGCTGATCCACGCCTATGGCCGCGCCATCGGCGGCCAGCCGCTCGGCCTCTGGGCGGCGGACAACACCCTCATGTTCTATCCCGAGGGCGTCTCCCCCGATCATGTGGTGAGCCTGCTCCTCGCCCTGCTGGACCGGGTCCGGGAGGAGTGCGAGGTCGGGGTCGGGATCTGCGTGCATGCCGGGGAGTTCTACGAACTGGGGAACGGCCTCTACGGCCCCGACGCCGACCGGGTGGAGGCGGTGGCGGAGGATCAGACCGAGGCCGGCGAACTGCTGGTGACCGATGTCCTGGCGCAGCGCCTGGGAGAGACCGCCAGCTTCACGCTCGAGCCCCGCGGCGATCTGCGGGAGCGGTTCGGCGCGATCTCGCGCGTCACCGCGGGCCCCCGGCTCGGCGGGGTGGAGGCCAGCGACTTTCACTACCCGCTTCCCTTCACCGACGAGTTTTTCACCGGGCTGCACGAGTTCCAGCGCACCCGGCGCACCTCGGTGGTGCCGCGGCCCGCCTACCGCGAGGGGGCGATCGTCGTGATCGAGCAGGAGCGGGAGGACCGCGACATACCCGAGCTCGCCGCGCTCAACGACCTGGCCCTGGCCGCGGGGCTCAAGCGGCTGGGCAACGCTCTCCTCGGCGAGCACCAGGGCGCGGAGGTGAAGACCACCACCCGGATCGGCATCTATCAGTTTCCCGAGGCCCGGCACGCCCTCGAGTTTGCCCGCGCCGTCCGGGAGGCGCTGGCGGCGCAGGGGGTCCAGGTGCGGGTGGGGATCGACGTGGGCCGAGTGCTGGTCTTCGAGCTGGGACCGGGGCTCCGGGACGTGGCCGGCTCACCGGTCAACGTGGCGTCGAAGCTGGCACAGGATGTGGGACGCTTCGGCGTCATCCAGCTCACCGCGCAGGCGGCGCGGCTGGCCGGCCTGGCCGACGTGACCGCCGCGCGCACCCTGCGCCTCGGCGGGCTGAGCCTGGAAGTAGTCGCCGTAGAGTAGGGGCGTCCGGCTGGACGCCCCTACGCCGGCGCGGCGAATCGCGCCCCGAGGAACGGGGTCACCGCCACCACCGCCAGGTTCGCCACCCAGAACCATGCCGGATGCGGAATGGTGCTCAGGTTCATGATCGAGGCGATCACCAGTAGCACCGCCACCACGGTGGCCGAGCTGCGGGCCCGGCCGATCTTCCCGGCCACGAAGCCGCCGGCCGCGCCGCCCAGCGCGTAGCCCAGCAGCACGATCAGGAACGCCAGCAGGGGCAGGGTCCTGGCGTACGCTGTCAGCGCCGCCTTGTCCTTGACGTCGAGCCCGGGGGGCAGCGGGTGCAGCATGAGGTTGAGCTGCTGCACCAGCATGATGACGATGAACGCCGCAGCCATCCCGGCCAGCCCGGCCAGGCCCCTCCGCAGGACAGGGGACATCACTGCTCCATGGTATTGTGGTGTGCTGGCAAATCTACAGGCCGAATCCGCCCCTGACGAATCCCCCTCCCCGCCGGTACCGTCCGGGGAGGGCACCTCATGATCCCCTCCGTCCCAACCTGGGAGCCCGCATGCCCCGCCCCATCCACTTCGAGATCCACGCCGCCGATTGCGCCCGCGCCATCCGGTTCTACCAGCAGTTGTTCGCCTGGGAGTTCAGTCGCTTCGAGGGCCCGATGGAGTACCACCTCATCAAGACCGGCAACGCCTCCGCCCCCGGCATCGACGGCGGCCTCATGGCCCGCATGGGGGGCGCGCCGGCGGACGGCGCGGCGGTCAACGCCTACGTCTGCACCGTGGACGTCTCCTCCGTGGATGAGAGCCTCGCACGAGCCGCCGCGCTCGGGGGCAGCCTCGCCCTCCCCAAGATGCCGATTCCCGGCATCGGCTGGCTGGCCTACGCCAAGGACACCGAGGGCAACATCTTCGGCATGATGCAGATGGACCCCACCGTCAAGTGAGCGAAGTCACACAGAGCTTTCCCGGTCGCACTTCCATTCGGAGGCATGAATCGCCATTATCCCGCGCCCGCGAGATGCACTACGGATTCATCGGGCCTCGAGGAGAAACGATTCATGACAACGAAGCGCACTGGGACGCGCACCAAGGCGGCCCGCGCTGTGAAATCGAAGGTCGTCCTTCCCGCCGCGCGGGCCCGTCGGGTCAATGCCAAGCTGCCCCCGGGCATCTGTCGCGTGGACCAGGCGAGCACCCGCACCTTCGGATTCGTGGTCCGCGTGGGACACCGCCGCTCCGCCCGCGGCTGGCGCCCGCGGTTCACCGCCTATTTCGGGGATTTCACCAACGGCGGCAAGAAGCAGGCGCTCGCCGCGGCGGTGAAGTGGCTCAAGACCCTCGAGCGCACCGGGAAGCCCCCGGCCAAGTAATCCGGCCCGGCCGCCCGGCCTGGCCGCACGCCTGACCCCCCACCTCCGGCCCTCCCCTCCACTCCCCGGGGGCGGGCCTGACCGCGCCCAGCCTGTCTGGGCTTGCGCCGTCCCTCGTCAGTCCGCATCATGTCGTCACCCGTTGCATCCTTCCTACAGCTGCCGGAGCCTTCATGCGTCCCCCCTATCGCCTTTGCTCCACTCTCATGCTCGGCCTCGCCCTTGCCTGCGCCGGAACCCCACCCGCGTCGGACACCCGCGCCGCCGATGCCCAGGCGATCAGGGATATTGATACGCAATGGAACGAGTGGCTCAAGACGAAGAACGACTCGGCCATCGTTGCTGCCTATGACTCCGCCGGGGTCCTGATGCCGCCCGGCATGCCCGCGGTCCGCGGGCTGGACAACATCCGCGCCTTCTGGGCCCAGATCTGGGCCTTGAACGCCACGCTCCAGCTGGCCGTCGAGAACGTCGAGGTGGATGGGAACCTGGCCGTGGACCGCGGCACCTGGACCTGGGAACAGCCGCTCCCCGACGGCTCCACCCTCAAGGACAGCGGCAAGTACCTGGTCAGCTGGAAGAAGGTGAACGGCCAGTGGAAGGTGGTGGAGGACATGTGGAACAGCGACAACCCGCCGCCGCCGGCCCCGCCGGCCCCGGCTACCAGGTGACCTGACGGGCGGGGGCCCGCGGAACCGATGACGGTGCCGAACTTCCTGCGGAGCGAACCGGACCTCACGGCCTCGCTGCACCCCTTCCGCGAGCGCCTGGCCGAGACCGTCTCCTGGTGCTCCCGGCGCGCGGCGCAGGAGGACCTGGCCGCCGCGCTCCGCACCGCGAGCCTCTCCCCGCCCCCCGCCGTCGGCTGGCCGGAAACGGTGCGCAGCGTGGCGGAGGCGCGGCTCGCGGCGCTGGGACGGAGCTGGCGCCGCTCCCAGGATCCCCTCGGCGGTGGCCGACTGCTGCTCTATTTTCCTACCCCGCCACACTCCCGGGGGGCGGCGCGAACGGCCAGTAACGGGTACTTTGATCAGCGGGACACGCCGCCCTGGGATACCTGGGCGGCTTATATGGAAGAGACCGGGCGCAGCTACCTGGTCGCCTGGGTGCCGCCCCAGGCGCTCGCGCCGGCCACGGCCGGGGTCACCGCGGCGCCCAGCTCGCTGGCCTGGTTGGACAACGCGGACGTGGGGTTCCGCCCCCCGCCACACGTCTGATAGAAGAGAAGGATCGCATGCTCGAGGATCGTAAGTACCGCCGCCACGAGATCGCCGTCCGCGCCCGGGCCTACCTGCAGGGGATGATCCCGCGGAGCACCGTGCTGGAAGGGCTCGAGGCCGGCGACTGGGAGGACCCGCTGCTCCAGCCGCTTCTCGAGGCCATCCAGAATGCCCCCAAGAAGTCGCGGTTCTCGGGGCTGTGGGGGCGCGCCTACGACGCCTTCGTGGCCCAGACCGAGGCCCTCATCGAAGCCGCCGATCGTGAGCGCTGATCCGGGCTCCGCCCCCCGCGCCACGCCATCTGTCCGAGGTTGTCCAATGCGCCGTGCCACGTTCGTGCTCTGCCTCGCCCTGTCCGCGGCCTGCGGCAGCGGCACCGATTCCAGCGGCCCGCCGGCCTCCCCCTACAGCATTGCCAAGATCAGCGAGGTTGAGTCGGGCGGTCTGGGGCAGGTCTGGACCGACGTGATCGTGTATGAGGTGACGGACAAGTCCTCCGGCGCCGTGGTCAGCGGCGCCACCGTGGTCACCCAGGCGACGGCTGGCGTCGTCAGCCCGATCCCGCTGGTGACCGCCGCCAACGGGCGGGTCACCGCCACCTGGACCATCCAGGTCGCCGATCAGGTGTCCGGCAGCACCTACGCTCTGGCCACCTGCGCGCCGGAGATCGGCGGCTCGGTGTGCAAGACCAACTTCAACGACGTCCAGACGGCCCGGGTCACCTTCTAGTGCCGCTGCTGTCCCTCGAAACACCAGGCGCCGCGAACTGGCTCGCGGCGCTTCCCGTGTCCGGCCTGTCGCTGCTCTACAAGCACAGCCCCCGCTGCGGCGTCTCCTTCGACGCGGTGGACGAGGTCCACGCCTTTGCCGCGGCCCACCCGGAGTTCCCGGTCTGGCAGCTCGATGTGGTGCGCCAGCGCCCCCTCTCGCAGGAGCTCTCCCGCGAGCTCGGCATCAGCCACGCCTCACCGCAGGTGATCCTGCTGCGCGGCGCCCACCCCATCTGGCACACCTCCCACCAGCGCATCACGCGCTCGGCGCTGGCGGAACAGATCGCCGCCGCGCGCCGGGGCTGACCTACCCCCGCTGCTCCGCCATCAGCGCCAGGGTGTTGCCCTCGCTGTCGTCCAGGAACGCCATCCACAGCTCGTGGTCCGTCAGCTTCGCGATCAGGTGCGGCGGAGTGGTAAAGCTGGCGCCACGCGTCGCCAGCCGGGTGGCCGCGGCATGGATGTCCGCCACCCGGTAGTAGATGATGGAGCCGGCGTGGTCGTACTTGGGTTCGCTGGGCACCGAGAGCATCAGGCGAACCCCGCCCGCGTCGAAGAAGGCCATCCCCGGCGCCTCGAACAGGAACCGGAGTCCCAGCACGTCGCGATAGTACGCGGTCGCGCGGGGCAGGTCCCGGACGTTCACCGCGATCTGTCCGATGGCCTGCAGGTCCGCCGGGTGCGCGCTCATCCCCGGAACCTGGCCGGACCGTGGCTGCCGTCACAATAGGGCGGGTTCCCGGAGTGCCCGCAGCGGCAGAGGGCAAAGGCCCCGTCCCGCTCCGACCGGCTGCCGTCCTGCAGCTCCAGCGCCACCGGCCCATTCACCCGCACCGGCCCGTGCGCCTCCACCTGGATCGTCACCTCGGTGCCGCCACTCGGCCGCGTCGGCGGCACCCCGGGACGCACCGCCTGCAGCGCGCCGCTCGGGCATCGGGCCACCACGGCCGCGACCTCCGGGGCGGACGCCTCGTTGGGCCGCACCCAGTCGGTGCGGGAGACGTCAAACACCGCGGGAAGTCCCCCCAGGCAGACCCCGGAGTGGCTGCAGACGTTGGGGTCGAAGGTGACGGTGATGTCGGGAGACCGGAACACCTGCACGCGCTTGGTCATGGGCGTCGTCCTACCGGAGCTCGGCCGCGAAGGTCGAATCGCGCCAGACCGGCTTGCCCTCCAGCAGGGTCAGCAGCACGCGGGTCCGGTGGATCGCCTCGGCGGGCACGTCGAAGAGGTTGTGGTCCAGCACGATCAGGTCCGCCAGCTTGCCGGCCTCGAGGCTGCCGGTCTCCCGCTCCGCCTGGTGGGCGTACGCCCCGTTGATGGTGTACGCCTGGAGCATGCGGGGAAGATCGGCCCGCTCCTCCGGCAGCCAGGCCGGCCCGGGGCCCTCCTCGGGAGCCCGGCGGAGGATGGCGACCTGGATGGCCTCCAGCGGGTTCAGGGTGGAGACGGTCCAGTCGCTGCCCCCCGCCACCATCGCGCCGCTCGCCAGCATGCTGCCGATCGGGTACAGCCACCGGGAACGCGCCGGCCCGAGCGCCGGCTCGGTCAGCTCGGTGATGTACTCATCGGCCTGGGCCCAGAAGGGCTGAAAGCTGGCGATGGCGCCAAGGCCGCGGAACCGGGCCAGGTCGGCGGGATCGAACAGCTCGATGTGGGCCAGCACCGGCCGCGCATCGCGGGAGCCGTTCACCTCCCGCGCCCGCGCCAGCGCATCGAGGCTCACCCGGATAGCGCGGTCACCGATGGCGTGCAGGTGCAGCTGAAACCCCGCCTTGTCCAGCGCCAGTACCCGCTCCTCCAGCGCGGCGGGCTCGAACACCAGCGGGCCGGCATCCCCGCCTCTCCCGAGGTACGGGACGAGCAGCGCCGCCGTGCGGGACTCGATGACCCCGTCGGTGTAGATCTTGGCGGTGGCGGCCCGCAGCCGGTTGGAGCCGCGCACCCCATCCCGCGCCGCCTTGAGCCGCGAAAGCATCTCCGCTGTCGGCAGTTCCTCCGGCACCCGGAGCGCGGCGAAGACCCGCGCGGTCAGCTCGTTGCGGCGGTCCACCTCCTGGTAGGCCGCCAGGTACTCGGGGCCCACGTCCGCGTCAGTGATCGACGTGATCCCCAGCCGGTTCGCCTCCCCGAGCGCGCGCCGCACCGCCCCGGTCCGTTCTTCCGGCGTGTACGGCGGGAGCTTCGAGGAGACCAGCCCGATCGCCTCCTCCCGGAGCGTCCCGCTCGGCTCGCCGGTGCGCGCGTCCCGTTCGATCCGGCCCCCGGCGGGATTCGGCGTCACCCGGGTGATGCCCGCCAGTTCCAGCGCCTTCGAGTTGACCCAGGCCGAGTGCCCGTCGGCGGCGTAGAAGAAGGCGGGGCGGTCGGAGACGATCCGGTCGAGCAGCGCCTTGCTGGGATTGCCATCGGGGAACACCGGCAGTTGCCAGCCGTTCCCCCGGATCCAGGGTTCTTCCGGGCGAGCCGCGACGCAGGCGCGGATCGCCCCTTCGATCTCCGCCGGGGTGCGCGCCTCGTAGAGATTGCACTCCCCCAGCTCGAGCCCGCCGGAGAGCGGATGGGCATGGGTGTCCTGGAATCCCGGCAGCACCATGCGCCCACCCAGCTCGAGCACGGTCGTGGCCCGGCCCACGAATCGCTGGGCCCCCGCGGCGTCGCCGACATAGATGATCCGCCCCTCGCGGATGGCGAGCGCCTCCGCCCAGGGCCGTGACGCGGTCGCGGTCCAGGCGGCCCCGTCCCGCCGCCCCAGGGCGGGGGGTGTCGCCGGGCGCCCGCGCTCCAGTTGGCAGGCGCTCGCGAGTGTCCCGAGGACCAGCGCCCCCGCCAGCCGGTGGGCCCGCATGCTACTCCCGCGGCGCAAGGGTCACGGCCCCGACGCCGCTCAGCCAGCTGAAGGGGTCGATCGAGAATCCCGACACCCTGCGCGACACCGCCGCCACGTTCACCGGGGCATAAAGGAAGAGGGCCGGCGCGTCGGCGTTGAGGGTGTCGAGCGCGGCGCGCCAGGCGCGGCGTGCAGTCGCCACATCGGTGGCGCCGAGCGCCGCCTCGAACTGCCGGTCGAACGCCGGATTGGCGTAGCCGCCGTAGTTGAGGATCCCGATCCCCGCCGCGGTCCACTGGTCCGCCAGCCCCCGCGGGCTCGGCTCGTCAAGCCAGGCGCCGATGTAGCTGTCGAACCGCCCCTGCCCCAGCCGCTCCTGGAATACCGGAAAGTCCACCGCGGTCACCGTGACCTCGGCCCCGGCCAGCCTCCACCCCTCCTGCAGCGCCTCCGCCAGCCGCTTCCGGCCGAGGCTGGTGGCGGGCACGAGGATGTCGAAGCGAAGTGGCGCACCGCCCCGCGCCCGCATCCCGTTCGCGCCGCGTCGCCACCCGGCGGCATCGAAGGCCCGCGCCGCGGCGGCGGTGTCGTAGGGCAGGGTGGCCACGCTGTCATCCCAGATCCAGAGCAGCTGCGACATCGGGCCCGGCGGCGCCTTGGCTCCGGCGCCGTAGATGGTCCGGGCGATCGCCGCGCGATCCACCGCCTGGTTGAGCGCCCGACGAAGCGCGCGGTCCGCGAGCGGGCCGCCCTTCAGGCGATAACCGAGGAACCCATACGCCGCCGCCGGATAGGAGAAGGTGCGGAGCCCGCTGTCCCCGAGCACCCGCTCCACCCGCTCGGGCGAGCCCACCGCCTCCATCAGGTCCGCCTCATGGGCCAGGACCAGGTTGAGCGCCGCGTCCGGATCGCCGGCGAAGCGCCAGATGAGGGTGCGCACCGCGGGCGTCGCGCCGCGGGCACTGTCGGCGGTGACGGTCAGCGCCTGCCCCCGCGCCCAGCTCGTCAGCCGGTAGGGGCCGCTCCCGATCACGTGCGCCACGGCGGTGTCGGCGCCCCAGTTCTCCCGCTCCTGCCAGCGCCACACATGCTCCGGGATCACCCGCACATGCCAGGTGGCGTCGTACAGCTGCTCCGGATACGCCCGCGCAAACCCGATTCGCACCGTCGCGGAGTCCACGGCGGTGGCGGTGATCTGTCCCGCGAGCGCCCCGCGGGCCTGGGTGTCGAGCACCGAGTCGCTGTAGGCCTGAAAGGAGAACACCACGTCGGCGGCGGTCACCGGTTCACCGTCGTGCCAGCGGGCGCCGGGGCGCAGGTGAAAGAGCAGCGTCAGGCTGTCCACCCGCTCCCACCGGGCCGCGAGCCGCGGCCGGTAGGCGGCGCTGTCGATCGGCGCCCCGCCGGGGGCGAGGTCCGCCAGCCGCTCGTAGATCTGGTCGCTGATGTCGCGGCCCACGGTCTCGAAGACCAGCGGCGGGAGCAGCCCTTCGGGTTCTCCGGTCGCAGCGATCACCAGCTGGTCGCAGCTGGCGCAGGGCCGGGCATCCCGACAGGCAAGGAGCGTGGCGAGGCCGACGAGGGCGAGGCGGAAACGGGGAAGCGCGCGGGCCATCGTGGGTTCCTTGCCGTTCAGGCGCCGAGATACCGCTCACGCAGTACCCGCAGGTGGTGGATCTCGTGGCCGGCGATGATCCAGGCCAGCGCCCGGGCGCTCACCACCTTGCCGCTCGCGATGCCACGGCGCTCGAGCGCCGCCGCATCCACGTTCCGCACCAGCGACAGCGTCGCGTCCCGCACCGCGGCAAACTCGGCCGCGATGTCCGGCAGCGTCCGCCGTTCAAAGCCGCCCGCGGGGACGTACAAGTTCTCGTCGAAGGACGCCAGCGGCGTCTCATCCCCGCGCGCCACCCGGAGCAGCCGGTAGGCGAAGATCCGCTCGGCGTCGCTCAGGTGGCCGATCACCTCCCGCACCGACCACTTCTCCGGCGCGTAGCGGAACCCCGCCTTGGACGATGGGACCGCCGCCAGGAAGGCGGCGGTCCGGTGCCGCGCCGTCTCCAGCGGGGCGAGGGCGTCGTCGCCCTCCACCGCGTTGACGTAGGTGCCGTAGTAGGGAGCGAACTCGTCCGGGGCGGGGCGGGGGATCGGCATCGGAATGGTCCGGCACGGGGTTCAAGGCGCCTGCAGAACAGGGAAGCAGGAGAGGATAGCCCGCTCCCCTGAAATGGCAACCGCGACCGTGCCGGGCCCACTGTAGGTAGTGCCATTCATCTGACTGGAACGAAACATTGCACGCGCCACGTTCTGTTCAGATTTATGGCACTGTGCTACGGCGCACTTTCGCTGTATAATCCGTTATTACACAACTATTTGCAGCAGTTGGCATGTTTTGGTCCGTGCATTGCCTTTGTACTGGCCGGGAAGTCCAACGCAACCGACCAGCACAAGGAGCTACACGATGAACCCGATCAAGTTTGGCGCGACCGCGCTCGCCGCCACCGCCCTCCTCGCCGCCTGCAGCGGCGACTCCGCCGGCCCCTCCGTGGCCGGTCGTCAGGTCGCCTTCCAGCTGGCGACCAATCCGGCCCCGGCCGGCGGCCTGGCCGCCCTGGCCGGCCAGGAAGTGATCGCCGTCGGCAACGACACGATCGTCCTGACCAGCGTGCAGATGGTGCTGCGCGAGATCGAGCTCAAGCGCGTCGGCGGCATCGTGTGCGACACCGCCCAGGTCGAGGATGACTGCGAAGAGCTGGAGATCGCCGCGACCCTGCTCGACCTGCCGCTCGGCAACGGCGCCCAGCGCGAGTTCACCGTGGCGATCGACACCGGCTCCTACGGCAAGATCGAGTTCGAGATCCACAAGGCCAGCAGCGGCGATGACTCGGCCTTCGTGGCCCTGCACCCCGAGTTCAATGACGCCAGCATCCGCGTCACCGGCACCTGGAACGGCGTCCCCTTCACCTACGTCTCCGACCTCGACGTGGAGCAGGAGTACAGCTTCAATCCGCCGCTCACCGTCACCGAGAGCACCGGCGCCAACGTGACCCTGTTCGTGGACCTGGGCGCCTGGTTCCTCAACCAGAACGCCGACGGCCTCATCGATCCGGCCACCGCCAACAAGGGCGGCCAGCTCGAGGGCGAAGTGAAGAGCAACATCGAGACCTCGCTCAACGCCTTCGAGGACGACGACCGGGACGGGGCAGAGGACTGATCGCAGGGCTGTCGTCGCAGGTCTGCGCCTGCCGGGAAACGGGGAAACGGGACAGCACTTCCCGTTTCCCTTTTCCCGTTTCCCGTTTCCCGTTTCCCCGTTTCCCCGTTCCCCCGTAGCTTGTAGTCCATGCCCTCCCCTGCCCGCCGCGGCATTCAGGCCGCCCAGCTCGGCCTGGTGGTCAACACCCTCCTCGCCATCACCAAGCTGGTGGCCGGCATCGTGGGCAATGCCTTCGTCCTCATCGCCGACGCGGTCGAGTCGATCGCCGACATCTTCTCCTCGCTCATCGTCTGGGGCGGGCTCCGCATCGCCACCCGCCAGGCGGATGACGACTATCCCTTCGGCTACGGCAAGGCGGAGCCGCTCGCGGCCGTGGTGGTGGCGCTGCTGCTGCTCGGCGCGGCCGCCGGCATCAGCGTGGAAGCCATCCGCGAGATCCGCACCCCTCATCACACTCCCGCCCCCTTCACCCTCGCGGTGCTGGTGGGGGTGATCCTGGTGAAGGAGCTGCTCTCCCGTCGGGTGCTCAAGGTCGGAGAGGAAGTCGGCAGCACCGCCGTCCGGGCCGACGCCTGGCACCACCGGAGTGACGCGATCACCTCCACCGCGGCCTTCATCGGCATCAGCGTGGCGCTGCTCGGCGGGCCGGGCTGGGAGGCAGCCGACGACTGGGCGGCCCTCGCCGCCGCCCTCGTGATCGTGACTAATGCCGCCCTCCTCCTCCGGCCGGCCATCGCCGACCTCATGGACAAGCGCCCCGGCGCGGAGCTGCTCGAGCGCATCAGCGCCGCGGCACGCGCCACGCCGGACGTCCGCCACATCGAAAAGCTCAAGGTCCGGAAGGCGGGGTTGCAGTACTTCGTGGACCTCCACGTCCAGGCCGATCCCGGCCTCTCCCTCCACGACGCCCACATCCTGAGCGGCCGGGTGAAGACCGCCATCCGGGCCTCCGTCCCCGAGGTGGCGGGGGTGCTGATTCACATGGAGCCCCATGAGGTGTAACATTCCGTTCCAGCCCGATCGTTTCGTGCTGTAGCGGAACCGTCACTGATGTACTCAAGATGTTGTGCTGCAGCGACTTAGGAAGGTACGCGGTGCGGTATCCGAGTTGCTCCTCCTCAGGTCAGTTCCGGGATCATTCCCACAGACCTGAGGCTACCACCATGACACCAAACACGCCGCGCCTGACCGCGCTTCTCCTCGCCGCGTCCACCCTCGCCGCCTGCAGCGGCGACGGCGCCGGCCCGACCACCCGCTCGCAGGTGACCTTCAACCTCGCCGTCGGCGCGAGCGGTGCGCCGCTCCGCGCCTTCCTCGGCGACACCCTCACCGATCCGTCCAACACCCTGGTCCTCGACACGGTCCAGCTGGTGCTGCGGGACATTCGCTTCAAGCGCACCGACGACGACGCCTGCGATGGCGACGACGACCACGACGACGATTCACTGGTGGCCCACCTCCGCCACGATGACATGGATGACGGCGACGGCGATGACGGCCACGCCGACGGCTGCGAGTACTTCAACGCCGGCCCCTACCTGCTCGACCTGCCGCTCGATACCTCGATCGTGCGCGCCTTCGTGCTGGCGGTGGACACCGGCACCTATGACGAGGTCCGGTTCAAGATCCACAAGCCCCGGTCCGACAGCGGCGACGGCAAGGACGCCCAGTTCCTCGCGAATCACCCCGAGTTCGACAAAGTGAGCATCCGCGCCGTGGGCAGCTTCAACGGCGTGCCCTTCGTCTTCACCACCGACCTCAACGCCGAGCAGCGGATGGACTTCTTCCCGCCGCTGGTCGTCGCCGACTCGGTCACCAATGTGGACGTGACCATCAAGGTGGACCTCGACGGCTGGTTCCGGGACGACGGCGGCACCCTGGTGGATCCCGCGACCGCCAACAAGGGCGGCCCCAACGACAGCGTGGTGCAGGACAACATCCGCGACTCGTTCCACGCCTTCCGCGACGATGATTGCGATGGCGAAGATGAGGACGGGGACGACTAGGAGCCACCACTGCCCACGACCACCTGGACCATCGCCGCCGTGCGACTCTCGGACAGCTTCCGGACCACCCTCGCGGACCTCGCGGGCGACGTGGGCGCGGCCCTGGTGGAATGGCGGCCGGGCGAGGGCGAGAGCCTGCCCGACGGGAGCGCCTGCCTGATGCTGCTCGCGGGCGGCGCGGAATCGCAGGCGGCGGACCTGCTGCCCAGCCTCCCGGCCAACCTGCCCCGCTACGTGGTGGGCGCGGCGCCGGATCACCGGCTGGCGGCGGCGATGTTCCAGCGGGGGGCGCGCGACTACTTCGCGCTTCCCGACGACCTGGGCCTGTTGCGCCGGACGCTGGAGCGGGAACGCGGCTCCGCCACCGGCAAGGTGGACGCCGCGCGCTTCGCGGATGGGGAACGGCGGCTCTCCGGGTTCGACGCGATCGTGGGGAAGAGTCCGGCCCTGAAGCGGATCCTGGACCAGGCCCGGCGGGTGGCGCAGCACAAGGATGTGACGGTGCTGATCGGTGGCGAGACCGGCACCGGCAAGGAACTGCTGGCCCGGGCCCTGCACTACGACAGCCCGCGGGCCCAGGCGCCGTTCGTGGAGATCAACTGCGCCGCGATCCCCGCGAACCTGCTGGAGAGCGAGCTGTTCGGGCATGAAAAGGGCGCCTTTACCGGCGCGGTGAGCGCCAAGCCCGGGCTGATGGAACAGGCCCACGGCGGTACGGTGTTTCTGGACGAGATCGGGAACCTGCCGCTCGAGCTGCAGCCCAAGCTGCTCCGCGCCCTCGAGGGGCGCGAGATCCGCCGGGTAGGGGGCCAGACGACGCGCAAGGTGGATGTCCGGGTCATCGGCGCGACGCACATCGACCTGGCCTCCGCCGTGACCCGGGGCGAGTTCCGCGAGGACCTGTTCTACCGGCTCAACGTGCTGGCGCTGGTGCTGCCACCGCTCCGGGACCGGGGCGAGGACATCGAGGTCCTCGCCGAAGCCTTCACCGAACGCCTGGCCGCCCAGTACGGGATGCCGGTGCCGGTGCTGGGCCCGGAGGTGCGGGACGCGATCCGGGCCCATACCTGGCCCGGCAACGTGCGGGAGCTGCGCAACGCGATCGAACGGGCGCTGGTGCTGTCACCGCCGGGAACGCTCGAGCTCTCGGAACTGCAGGGCCGCCGGGCCGCGGAGCCGCCGCGAGACGGGACGCTCCCGTTCCCGGCCACGATCCGGCAGATCACCCAGGCCGCGTCCCAGGCCATGCTGGAGCTGGTGGCGGGCAACAAGAGCGAAGCGGCGCGGCGGCTCGGAATCTCCCGCCCGCGCCTGCAGCGGATCCTGGACGGCCAGGGCGACGACGATGCGTGATGCAGGGGCGGCGCTCGTCGTCGCCCCATCTGATCCAAAGGAGAGTTCGGCAATGCGACACCCCATCCGTGCGACCACCCTCGGCGCCGCGCTCATCGCGCTGGCCGCCGCCTGCTCCGACTCCACCGGGGGCGGCGGGGGCACGCCGCCGGATCAGCTCACCTATCTCCGCCTGCCCCCGACCGCGCCGCCGCTCTGCGCCGACAGCGCCGGCGGCTGGGCGGTGAAGGATCCCAACGGCCAGGACTTCCAGATCGCGCTGGTCTTTCCCGAGAGCGGGAACATCGCCGACTGCACCGGCGGGTCCACCGAGGACTTCCTGCGGCTCAAGATCGAGAAGCTGGCGCTGCTCCGCTATCCGAACGGCAACCTCGTCTCCAACGGGGACTCGGTCTTCATCTCGGTCAAGTGGGTGGGCGCCGATTCGATCCTCTTCGACCTCGAGCCGTCCGGGCTGACCTTCGACCCCGCCAAGCCGGCGGAGCTCAAGATCGAGTACGACGAACTGGGTGATGACCTCGACGGCGACGGCGATTCCGACGCCGAGGACGTCGACATCGAGCAGCAGATCGACATCTGGCGCCAGGCCCAGCCCGGAGATCCCTTCGTCCGCGTGGGCACCGGCAAGATCGAGGACCAGAACGAAATCGAAGCGAAGCTCCTCGGCTTCAGCCGCTACGCGATCGCGTACTAGACAGGAAACGAAACGCCGCGCCATGACCACCGACCCGCTCCACCCCGACGATCCCACCCGCGAGCTGCGCCAGCTCGTGGAGGCGGGTCGCTTCCGCGAGGCCCTCGAGGCCTACGCGGGGTCGGGGAGCCGTGGGCCGCGGGCGCCCGAGGCGGAGCTGCTGGCCGCCACCGCCGCCACCCGCGTGGGGGAGCTGGGGCAGGCCGTGAACCTGGCCGAGGCCGCGCTGGAGCGCTTCCGCCACCGCGCCGACACCGATGGCCGGATGCGGACCATGAACCTGCTCGGCGCCATCGCCTTCGAGCACGGCCGGCTGGAGGAGGCGGAGCGCTGTTTCGGCGAGGCGCTGGAACTGGCCCGGGTGGTCGAGGACGGCCGCGTCACCGCGCACGCCTTCAACAACCTCGCCTCCGTCGCGCACCTCAGGAACAAGCCGGAGGTGGCGCTCAGCCTCTACCGGAGCGCGCTGCTCGGCTACCAGCGCATCGGCGACCGCCGCGGCACCGCCCAGACCTACCACAACCTGGGCCTCACCTTCCGGCAGCAGCGGGACTGGGACGACGCCGAGGCGGCGGCCTTCCAGGCGGTGCGCCACGCCGAGGAGGTCGGGGAGAACGGCCTCACGGCGCTGGCGGTGATGGGGCGGGCGGAGATCCATCTCGAGCGGGGCGAGCTGGCCATGGCCCGCTCCGAGCTGCTCCGGGCGGAGCGGCTCTGTCAGGCGGCGCAGGATGACGTGGGCATCGCCGAGGTGGGCCGGCTGCGCGCGGTGCTGGCGCTCCGGGAGGGGAGCCCGGGCGACGCCCTCGACGTGGCGCTCCTTGCCCGCGAATCGGCGCTCCGCCTCGGGATCGCGCAGCTGCAGGGGGAGTGCGCCGCCGCCGCCGCGACCGCCTGCCGCCGCCTGGGCCGGGCCGAGGACGCGGCCCGCTACCGCGCGGAGGCGGCGGAGATCTTCGAGCGGATCGGGGCGGAGCGGCTCCGCGCCGAGCTGGACATCGAGCTCAACTGACCGGGGCGGTCACTCGTCCTTCCACAGGTACATCATCACCAGGGCGGCCGTCGCCACGCCCATGCTGGCGACGGTCGTCGCCTTGTGGGGGGTCCAGCCGCCCCGGGTGCCGGACTCGATCCGGTCGTCGATCTGCTGGGTGGAGGGCGCCTTCGACGCCCCGTAGATGAACCCCACGTCCGCCGCCAGCATCATGATGCTGTGCACCCAGCGGCGCGTCTTCCCCGATTCCACCTTCTGCGCCTCGGCCAGGTTCCACAGCCCCGTCACCGTGTTCACCGTGAAGAGCCCCGCCACCAGGTACGCCGCCGGCTTGTGGACCTTCTCCGCCCAGAGCGGCGCGCCGCTTCCCTCCTCCAGCAGCTTCTGCCCCGCCAGGTACTCCAGCAGGAAGAGCGGCAGGGTGCCGTAGGAGGCAATGCGATGGATGTCGAGCCGGGTGTAGTAACCGTCGGAGAGGGTCACCGCCCGGCGGCGCACCGTGTCCGGCAGCAGCACCCAGGGAGCGGGGACCTCGCCGAACGGCGCCGCGCCGGTCAGCTCCACCGCGGGCGGCGCCTCGGGGCCAAGCTCCCGCAGCAGGCGGGTGTTCTCCATCGTCGGCGTCAGGCTCACCAGCGCCTGCGCCAGGGCCAGGGCGGCCAGGCTCATCACATGCTCCGTCGGCGGGTGGGAATCAGTCCAGAGTAGTGGGGCCGGCGGCGTTTGTCAGGTGGCCGGCGGGCCGGCGCTACACCGCCGCCCGGGCGCTCTCCCACGGCGCCTTCTGCTTGTCGCTCTCGAACAGCCGGGCCACGTTCACCACCACGTTCTTCCCCGACTTCTTCACCGCGAAGCGGTCCATGTTCCGGGTGGCGCGCCCCGACATGAAGGTGCCGTCCGGCTGGTACTTCGACTTGTGCTTGGGGCACTGGAACCGGCCGTCGCTCGCCAGCCACTTGAGGGCGGTGTTCTGGTGCGGGCAGGAGAGGTTGAAGGCGTAGACGTGTCCCTTCCACCGCACCAGGATGATCTCGTTCTTCCGGTCGATGGTGGCGCCGTCGGCGGCGGGGACGGGATAGCTCACCTCGTCCCCCACGACCGCCACCGCCTCCCCCAGGGCGAACGGCAGCGCCGCCGCCTCCCGCGCGGTGGCGGAGAAGCCCAGCAGGATGGCGCCGAGGGCGGTGGTCACCCGGCCCAGGAATTCACGCCGGCCGGTGGGCGCGCAGCCGCCGGCGCAGTCCGGTGCGTCGGGCCGCATCAACCCACGTTGGGCAGCACGGACCCGGCCAGCACCACTGCGAACCAGAGCACCAGGCTCCCGATCGAGGCCCGGCGCAGCCGCCGCCAGCCGCCGGGATCCGCCGGATCGCCCCGCTCGAGGGAGCGCTCCGCCCGGAGCATGGCGTAGCCGTTGGCGAGGAGCAGTGCCACGAGCGACATCTTGAGCCAGAAGGCCGGCAGCGTCACCAGCGACTCGAGGTCCGCGGCGAACAGCAGCAGCCCGCTCAGCGCGGTGACGCCCAGCGCCCCCACCACGATCGGGTGGATGGCGGCGAGCTCGTGCAGCTGGCGGGCCTGGTCGGCGCCGACCCGGGCCGCGCGCAGCGTGGCGCGGTCCGCCGCGAGGGCAAAGCCGCCGGCCGTCATCATCCCGCCGAAGTGGCCGAAGTTGACCGCGCTCTGGGCCACCGCACTGGCGTTGTAGAAGTCGGCCCACGGCGCCACCGCCTGGGCCAGCTGGTGCAGGAGGGTCATGGTCCCTGGTCCTGGATCTGGGAATCGGGCGGAATCACTCCCGTATGGATGGCAAACTACGGACCGGGGGCAGGGGAGACTGTGAGGTAGCTCCCAGCGGCAGGGAACCCGCCCGGGGTGTAACGCCCGTCACCAATTCACGCCCGAAACCCGCCCCCTCCGCGGCACCGACGGGCAAACAGCAACCGGGCGGGACCCCCTGGGGCCCCGCCCGGTCAAACCGCCCAATCGCCGTCCGGCCCGCCACGGAGGCCGGGCCTACTCAGCCCCCCTACGCGGATTCCACCACCACCGCCGTCCCGTAGCAGAGCACTTCCGTCACCCCGGCCATCAGTTCGCCGGCGTCGTACCGGATCCCGATCACCCCATTGGCGCCCAGCTCTTCCGCGTGCGCCAGCATGATGTTGAAGGCTTCCTCGCGGGCGTTCTCGCACAGCCGGGTGAACATCGTGATGTTGCCGCCGAAGACCGTCTGCACCTTGGCGCCGAAGGTGCCGAACACCGAGCGGGAGCGCACCGTGATGCCGCGGACCACGCCCAGCGTCTGGGTCACCCGGTAGCCATCGAACGTGAAAGCCGTTGTGGTAAACCGCGCATCCATGGTCATGGCATATCCCATATAAACGTATGTAAGGGCGGGCCTCGTGCCCGCCGCCGCAGCGGTGGCATCGGGCACCTAGGAGAATGGCGGGGACGGCTGGGAGAGGCAACTGTACGACACCTGGACGAGAACCGCACGACAACTGCACGACACGGAAGCACGGAAACACGGAATGCATGGTGGGGCAGGTAACCAGGCTCTGTTGTTGTCGTGGCAGTCCGCACCCTCCGTGTTGCCGTGTCGTGCAGTTCACCCGCAGTGCTCTTCTTGGGTGCAGTTCACCAGCAGTTCTTCCGAGTTTCCGTGCTTCCGTGTCGTGCAGTTCCTTGGCTCCCGTATGACCTCGGCTGTCCCGTTCCGCGTCAGGCCGAAGCGAACCGGAACGCGTCGCGCACCCCGCGCCCGAAACCCAAGTGATTGCCGGAGAAGCACTTCACCGTTAGCGAGCCGCGGCAGGGGAGATGCGAAGTGGGTGGCCACCGAAGGTCACCAGCTTCCCCTCAGCCTGGAGTCTCCTATGCGCATCGCCCTGCTGCTCCCCGCCGCCGCCCTCATGGCTGCCTGTGCCGGAACCACCACCGAGCCGGGCACCCCCTCCGACGCCCTGAGCAACGGCGGCGTCACCACCACCGCCGGCAGCCTCCGGCTGCGCTGCGAGGTGCGCGGCACCACCCGCTCCAAGGTCTCCGTGGACGGCAACAACCTCTCGCCCCGCGGCGGGATGTTCTCGGCCCGGATCGCCTCCGGCGCCAACACGGCGGCCGCCCCGGCCCGCGCCGCCATCGGCGACCAGGCCGAGTTCGACTTCGACAGCAACCCCGCGGACATCCGCGCCGGCGCCACCGCCATCGCCCGCACCTTCATCCAGGGCGGCAGCGTCTCCGCCGACATCCTGGACGCGAGCGGAGCCGTCGTCGCCACCGCCAGCGCAACCTGCCGGGCGCGGTGACGTAACCTCTCACCACGGAAACACGGAGGACACGGAATGACACGGAAGTAACAACAGTTGTATTCCGTGCTCTTCCGTGTCTTCCGTGTTTCCGTGGTGTGCAGTTCCCTCGGAGCCTACTCCTCCACGTGGTTTTCCTGCTTGTGCTCCGACGCCACCTTCGCCGTCACCTCCGGCGGCGCCTCGGCGTAGCTGTGGAACTGCTGGTGGAAGGTGCCACGCCCGTGGGTGATCGAGTGCAGCGTGGTGGCGTACTTGTACATCTCCGCCTCCGGCACGATCCCCCGGATCACCGTCAGCCGCCCATCCGGCTCGGTGCCCAGGATCTGCCCCCGCCGGGCCGAGAGATCCCCCATGACGTCCCCCAGGTACTCGGCCGGCACCCGCACCGTCACATCGTGCAGCGGCTCGAGCAGCACCGGCCGCGCCTTCGGCGCCACCGTCCGGAAGGCCAGGATCCCCGCCATCTTGAACGACATCTCGTTGCTGTCCACGTCGTGATAGGAGCCGTCGTAGCACTCCGCCACGAAGTCCACCAGCGGGTACCCCGCGATCACCCCCCGCACCGCCGCCTCCTGGATGCCGCGGTCCACCGCCGGGATGTACTTGTTGGGGATGACGCCGCCCACGATGTTGTCCACGAACTCGTAGCCGGCCCCGCGCGGCCGGGCCGCCAGCCGCACCCAGCAGTCGCCGTACTGGCCCCGCCCCCCGCTCTGCTTCTTGTGCTTCCCCTGACCCTCCGCCTTCCCCTTGAGCGTCTCGCGGTACGCCACCTTGGGCCGCACCAGCTCCGCGTGCACCGCGAACTTCTTCTCCAGCCGCCCCAGCAGGATCTCGAAGTGCCGTTCCCCCATCCCGTGGATCAGCGTCTGGTGCAGCTCGGAGCTGTACTCGAAGTGGAAGGTCGGGTCCTCCTCGTGCAGCTTGTGCAGCCCAGCCGCCAGCTTGTCCTCCTCCCCCCGGTTCTTGACCAGCACGGCGGAGGTAGCCACCGACTCGGGGTAGGGGATCGGCTCCATGTGCACCGCGCGGTCGCGGCGGCAGAAGGTGTCGTTGGTGTGGGTGTCCTTGAGCTTCGCCACGGAGCCGATGTCCCCGGCCGCCAGCTCCGGCACCTCGATCCGCTCCTTCCCCTGCTGCACCGAGAGGTGGTTGAGCTTCTCCGCCACGTTGTGCTCGTGGTTCCAGACCTCGTCCCCGTTCTTGATCGTGCCGCGGTAGAGCCGGAACAGCGTCACGTCCCCCACGTGCGGCTCGGAAACGGTCTTGAACACGTGCCCCAGCAGCGGCGCCCCATGGTCCCCCTCCTTGTCGGGGATCGAGGCTTCCATCGGTGACGGGAGCAGGTCCACAATGTCGGTGAGCAGCGCCCGGGTGCCGTAGGTGAGCGTCGAGCTCCCCACCAGCATCGGCACGATCTCCCCCGCCATCACCCCCTTCTTGAGCGCGGTCACGATCTCCGCCCGGGAGAGCTCCTGCCCGTCCAGGTACTTCTCCAGCAGCGCGTCGTCAGTGGCCGCGATCGCCTCCACCAGCTGGTCGTGGTACTTGGCGTAGCTCTCCTTGACCTCTTCGGGGAGCGGGCCGGTCTCGTATTCGCCGGTCTTGGTGCCCTTCTTGTAGAACTGTCCCTCGTCGGTCAGCAGGTTCACGATCCCGCGGAACTCGCTCCCGTTCCCCACCGGGATCTCCACCGGCACCACCTTGGGGGAGAGATGCGTCCGCACCTGGTCGAAGACCCGCTCGAAGTTGGCCCGCTCCCGGTCCATCTGGGTCACGAAGATGAGCCGCGGCAGGTGCAGCTGGTCGCAGATCTCCCACACCTTCTCGGTGCCGACCTCTACCCCGCCGGTGGCGTTCAGCACCACCACCGCGGCGTCCGCCGCGTACAGCGCCGCCGTCGCCTCCCCCAGGAAATCGAGGAAGCCGGGCGCGTCGAGCAGGTTGATTTTGGTGTCCATCCACTCCGCAAAGCCCACCCCGAGCGAGATGGAATGCTTCCGTTCCACTTCGTCGGCGGAGTGATCGGTGAGGGTCGTGCCGTCCTGGATACTGCCGTGTCGCTTGCTGGAGCCGGATACAAAGGCGAGAGTGTCAACGAGGGTGGTCTTGCCAGACGCGCCGTGACCAACGAAGGCCACATTGCGAATGGCGTTTGAGCCATAGACCCGCATCGGGCCGACCTCCTTGAAGGGGTTGGGCTATCATGCAGGCCGGGCCGGGCGGTGTCAAATGGGGCGGGATGAGGCCGGTGTGAAGGGGGCTTCAGGCGGGGGACCGCCCGGGGGTGGGGTGCCCCCGGCGCGCCCGAAGACGCGCCGGAGGTCGGTCGGCTCAGAGCTGACCGTACACGTGCACTTCCGCCTTGCCGTCGCCGCCGCCCTGCACACTCCGGTAGGCGAACTCGATCCGGCGGATGGCGCGGGCCTCACCGGGAAGGTCGATCACCCGGGTGCGGCTGTCTTCCTTGAAGTAGAGCTTCGTCTCGGGAGAAAACACCTCCCCGTTGGCGAAGACGACCTTGACGTCGAACAGCTCCAGGTCGGCGTCATCCACCACGATCATCACCCGCCGGAACAGCCCTTCCCCCGCGGCGCTGATCACATCCCGCTCGGAGCGGTAGCTGACCTCCCGGCTCCCCAGCTGCGTCCAGCCGGCGAGCCGCCCCTGCCCCTCCGCACGGTCGTCGCGGCGATCATCCCGATGCTCGGCCCGCCCCTCGGTCACCTGGCGGCCGTACACCTTCATCGTGGCGCGGCCCCGCTTGACCTCGCTGCGATAGTTGAACTCGATCCGGCGGATCACCCGCGCCGCGCCGGGGAGGTTGATCGTCCGGCTCCAGCTCCCTTCGCGGAACTCGACCCGGGTCTCGGGAGAGAACACCGAGCCGTCGCCGAACACCACGCGGATATCGTACATGTCCAGGCTGCCGCCCTGGACCTCGAGCTTGAGGGCGCGGAAGGTGCCCTCTTTGCGGGTGACGGTGATGATGTCCTTGTCGCCGCGGAAATTCACCTGGCGGGTGCCCAGCAGCTCCCATTCGGACTGCTGCTGGACGACGGCCGGCGCGGGTGCGGCGACGAGAGTGAGTGCTGCGAACAGGGCAAGCATGGTAGATCCTGGAAGAGGTTCACACCGGTGACGCGTCCGACCCCCGAATGTTAGGGGGGTGAGCCCCATCACCAAGCCCCTCTCCCGAGCGAGCCCGGATCTCCCTATTTGGATGTAGCTCGCTCGATCAGGATCGAGCTCACCAGCTGCAGCACCGGCACCGCGATGAACGGCGCCCCGTCGTTGGTGGCGTCCACCACCACGATCCCCGCCGCGCCGATCACCACCGAGGTGATGAGGGAGAAGCCGTAATTCCCCCGCCGCCCGTGGGCGATGTGGACGCCGAGGGGCAGCAGGATCGACTGGCCGGCGATGGCGCCGTAGGCCGCCTCTTCCAGGCCGCAGGCGTCGTCACCACAGATCGCGTTGCCGCCGCCGAGCGTCGCGCCGATCAGCGCCCCGCCGGCGAAACCCACGGCGCCGCCGAGCAGCCCTCCCGCCGTCATCCCCACGACCGACGCGCCGCCGCTCGATGAGGCGGGACGGAGCGCCGCCACCTGACCGCCGACGGGCGGCGGGCTCCAGCGGGCGAAGGTGGAGACCTGGGCCGACTGGGCGGAGAGACCGGCGACCGGGAGCAGCGACAGCAGCAGGAGAGCGGTGAGGCGACGCACGGGGAACCCCCATCTAGTGTCCATGGAACCTCGCCGGATCGGGCGATCCGCGCGCCACCTCAATGCTGGCCACCGGCACCCGGGTTCCACGCCGTGACGCCCTTGCGCTGGGGCCCCCGGGGCGGCATTATGTAACCACATGGTTACGCAATCGCGCGCCGTCTTCGCCGCTATCGCCGACCCCACCCGCCGCGCCATCCTCGATGCGCTGACCCAGCGGGAGCGGTCCGCCGGCGAGATCGCCGGGCTCTTCCCGGTGAGCCGTCCGGCCGTCTCCCGGCATCTCCGCGTGCTGCGTGGGGCGGGACTGGTGCGGGAGCGGCGCGCCGGGCGGTCCCGTCGCTATGCGCTGGAACCGGCGCCGCTCCGGGAAGTGGAGCGGTGGCTCGAGCACTATCGGCTCTTCTGGGGCGCTCGGCTCCAGGAGCTCAAAACGCTGGTCGAATCCGAGGAGCAGCGATGAGCTTCACCCATACCTTCTCCGTCAAGCTGGCCGCGACGCCGGACCTCGTCTTCCGCGCGCTCACTGAGCGCGCCGCGCTCGAGCGCTGGTTCGCGGAGCACGGGGAGCCGGGGACCGCTGTCGGCCAGGGGTTCCGTTTCTGGGGCAGGCACACCCTCGGCAGCCCCAAGGCAGCGGACGCCACCCAGCGCATCACCCGGTACGAGCCCGGAACCGCGCTCGGCTTCAGCTGGAGGCTCCGCGGCGTGGACACCGAGGTGGAACTGACTCTGGCACCCGACGGCGAGGCCGGCACCAAGCTCTCCCTCCGGCATGAGGTCAAGGGAGACCTCGGCGTCACGCGGGCAAAGGAGCTGATCGAGGATCACTGGCGCTTCGCGCTGGGGAACCTGGCGGCGCACCTGGCGGGCGGGGCGGGGATCGTGCTGCCGGACTACGACGATCCGGCCCCGGAAGTCCGGATGACCCTCGAGATCGCCGCTTCTCCAGCCCGGGTGTTTCGGGCGCTGATCGAGCCGGAAGCCATCAACCGCTGGCTCTGCAGCAGCAGCGCGATGGTGGAGCCGCGGGTGGGGGGGAAGTACATCGTCGGCTGGAAGTACAAGGTGGACGGGCGGGATGTCGACGGCGGCCCCACCCGCATTCTCGAGTACGTGCAGGACCGGAAGCTCGTCCTCGACTGGCCCGACTGGCGCGGGGACACCACCGTCACCGGGCAGACCATCAGCTTCACCCTGGAGCCGAACGGCGCCGGTACCCGGCTGACTTTTGTGCACGCCGGCTTCACCCGCACCGCGGACATCGGCGACTACCCGTTCGGCTGGGACGGCTTCCTCGGCATGCTGAAGGAGGAGGCGGAGGGCGCGTAGCGCTCGGAAACCCACCACGAAGGGCACGAAGGGCACGAAGGGTGTCGGGACAGCACTTCGTGTTCTTCGTGTCCTTTGTGGTTGACGTTACTGCGTGGCGAGCAGGTCGCGCAACCAAACAGTTGCGCATTGTCCGGCTCGGCAGTATAATGCGCAACGTAATGGTTGCGCGTTACCGGACCCCGCCACGGACTGACAGGAGCAGCAACGACCATGACCGCCCAGACCGACCAGCCACAGACCACCGACCGGATCGAGAAGCGTTTCGAGGTCACCGCCAAACGTTCCCGCGTCTGGCGGGCCATTTCGGACGCCGCCGAGTTCGGCGCCTGGTTCGGCGTCATTCTCGACCGTCCATTCGCCCCCGGCGCGACCGTGCGGGGGCGGCTCACCTTCCCGGGCTACGAGCATGTCACGCTGGAGATCCTGGTCGAGCGGGTCGAGCCTGAGGGCTACTTCTCCTATCGCTGGCACCCGTATGCGATCGACCCGAAGGTGGACTACTCCGCCGAACCGACCACGCTGGTGGAATTCCGGCTGGAGGAGACCGCCGGTGGGACCGCCATCACCATCACCGAGTCGGGCTTCGACCGGCTGCCGAGCTCGCGCCGGGCCGAAGCGTTCCGGATGAACGAGGCGGGGTGGAACGGCCAGGGCCGGAAGCTGGCGGCGTATGTCGGGTAGTCGGGGCGGGGCGGCGCGGCAGGCCGCGCCGGTGTTTGCTGCCCTGGGCGACACCACGCGCCTGGCCCTGGTGCGGCGCCTGTCGGTGGACGGGCCGCTCTCGATCACTCGGCTGAGCGAGGGCAGCGGCATGACGCGCCAGGCCATCACGCGGCACCTGCACTCGCTCGAGCGCGTCGGCCTTGTCCGCGACACCCGCCAGGGCCGGGAGCATGTGTATTCGCTGGATCTCAAGCGCCTCGAGGTCGCGCGGGCCTACCTCGATCACGTCTCGGCCCAGTGGGACGCCGCGGCGGCGAGGCTGAAGGCATTCGTGGAAGCGGAAGAGTAGGGATCAACCAACGCAGGCGGAGGTTCACGTGGTGGACATCATTCACCGGATTGGCATCAAGGCGCCGCTGTCGAAGGTGTACGACGCGGTCGCGACGGCGGAGGGCGTGGCGGGGTGGTGGACCAGGGACACGACCGGATCGGCCGGCGCCGGCGGGAAGGTCAATGTCCGGTTCCGTCACCGGGACGGCAAGGAAATCGGCCAGATGGACTTCGAGGTGACCAGGCTCGAGCCCCACCGGGAAGTGCGGTGGCGCTTCGTGGCAGGGCCGCCGGAGTGGATCGGGACCGATGCGACCTTCCAGCTGGCCCAGGACGGCGACATGACCGTGCTGCTCTTCGGGCATCGCAACTGGCGGGAAGCGGTCGAGTTCACGGCGCACTGCAGCACCAAGTGGGCGGTCTTCCTCCTGAGTCTCAGGGACCTGGTGGAGACTGGCACGGGCCGGCCCGCGCCCGACGACCTGAAGATCGATAACTGGAACTAGAGCCCTACTTCACCGGCTTCATCGTGAAGCTCACCTTGATGACCTTTTCGCCGATGGTGAAGGTCTTGGTCCCGGTGACCGGGCCCGGCTGCCCCTGGGGGCCGCCAAGCTGGAGCGTCGCCTGGTGAAAGCGGCCGTTGGGGGTCGGCCCGCTGCCGCTGCCGGTGGTGGTGCACTTGAAGACCGCCTCCGGCAGCGTCACCGAGAACATGTACTCCGAGTCGCCGCTGGCCATGATCCCCACCGAGGCCGCCTTCTGGTTGTCCGCCGTGCACTTGGTGCTGAACGCATTCCCTTCCATGTCCTTGCCGGCTGCCTCGAAGCTGGCCGCCACCCGCGCCTGCCAGGGGGTCTGGGACGCGGCGTACTTCGCGGGATCGGAGGCCAGCTCGGGGTTCGCCATCGGCCACATCACGTGGTCGCCGTCGCCCAGCGCGTCATCGGAGGCGGTGAACTCCCCGGTCGCCTTGTAGCTCGTCGTCGAGGTGTAGTTGGGGAACTTGCGGTTCTCGGTCGCCTCGACCGTGACGCTGCCGGTCCAGGCCTTCACCCGGCCCCAGGGGCCCTGCGCCGCGGCGGCATCGTGGACCAGGGTGACCAGGACGGCGAGCGTCAGCATGGGAGCGCGCATACGACTCCAATGGCGGGGGATTGCCTAACCTACGGCGGCCACACGCGGCCCGCAACGTCACCACGGAAGCACGGAATGCACGGAAGACACGGAATGCGTTGAAGGGGGGATTGGGCCGGGTAGGGGCGGAGCGCCGGCTCCGCCCCACGCTACGCCGACCCGCCCAACCGCCGCGCCACCACCCCATCCACCGACCACGCCCCGCCTCCTCGGACGATCGCCACCAGCGCCAGCCCGATCGCGAGGATGTGGAACTCGTACCCTTCCCCCGCCTGCTTGCCGTACCAGTTCATGAAGAATCCGTGGGGGGCGCTGACCATCACGGCCGCGACCACCATGTTGCAGAGCACCCCGAACGCCGCGACGCGGGTGAGGCACCCGAGCACCAGGCCGATGGAGCCGGCGAACTCCGCCACGATCGCGAGGAAGGCGAGCGGCGCGGGGATCCCCATGCCGGTGAATCCGTCCATGTTGGCCTGGAACCCACCGCCGCCAAACCATCCCAGCGCCTTCTGCGCGCCGTGCGGGAAGATCACCACTCCCAGCGCCACCCTGGCGAACAGGGCGGCGGGGTCGGGGGTGGTCCTGAGGAGCGTGGGGAGCATGAGAACATCCACGAGGGCGGTGGAGGTACGAGGGACGCCCGGGAAACTAGCAGGAGCGGCGTGTCCGTCCGCCCGTCCGCCTGACCGTCCGGCTCCCCGCTCGTCCGCGAGGTGGTCGCGGTGCTGTGCCGCTACTTCTCACCTCGCCGGTACGCCTGAAACGTCATGATGAGCCCGAGAATCCCGAGTATCCCCTCCAGGACCATGAAGGTCGTCGCGCTGGTACTCGCTGAGCGCCGTTGGTACGTCTCCGCCGCAAACATGCGGAACAAACCGAGCAGGAGGAAGAACCACCCGGAGAGGGTCACCAGCACCGTCCAGTCCCGCCTCCATTGATTGTGTAGCCGGACAATCGCGAGCCCGCCCACGAACATCAGAGACCCGGAGAGATAGACGACAGGCGGAATCTGGGTGTCATACAGGTGGGGCTGGACAAGCGGGAACTCCGCCACGACCATCGCGATGATCGTGGGGCCAAGGATGGCGGCGATGCTCTTGGAGGTGGGCATGGGTGTGGTCTCGGCGGCTTGACGCACGTGCCGTACCATACGGCGCGGCGCCAGTGAATGGCCAGGTACCCGACGCCGCTCGCGGGTACCAGTCCAGCTCAAGCGGATGGCCGGTCCACGCCAGGATCCATCAGCTGGTTAGACGACATCCCTTCCGTGACTCCGTGTCGAAGCAGCTTCAGCGGGCCCCGGTGCTGGGCGGAGCTGGCGCTCCGCCGCTACCCGACCAAATCGTCCAATCGCCTCCGACCCGGGACGGAGGCCGGACCTGCTCCCCCCTCACCGCGCCAGCACCATCACCGCCCCCCGCGACAGCCCGATCGACTGCTTCACCATCCCCCGGTCCCGCGGATCGATCCAGAAGGTCACCGGGCTCCCGGCGTAGTCGCCCAGGATGCGCCAGCACTCGATCTCTCGGCCGTCGCGCTGCCGCACCACCTCCATGCCTTCGAATCGTGCCCCCATTCTGAGGAACCCGGGTTGACCAGGCAGGTAGGCCTGCCACTCCCGGGTCACCCCGGGGGCCCAGTCGGTGGCTCGGATGGCGAGATCAAAGGCGTTGGCGTCAATCGTCCCCGGCGGCAGGTAGAGCACCACCGGCTCCCGCGGCTCCTTCCGCCGCTGTTGCCAGCCGCGCACCGTGTCGCCCACGACAAAGAGACTGTCGCTGTTGAGGTAGCCGATGGTGCGGCGTGTGAACGTCCGGAGCGACGGCAGCTCGAACACCACGGTGTCGAGCAGCGGCCCGAACAGGGCGTTCTCCATCCGGTACACCCGCCAGAGGCGCACGTCCGGCCCCTCGACGAGCGCCAGCTCGTCCCACGCCAGGCCGATCTGGCGTTCCTGTCCCCCCTGGGCAAGCGACACGGCCAGGGAGTCCTTGCCCAGTGTGAGCCTGGTGATGTCGGCGCTCGGCTGCTGCGCGCGGAGACCGGTGAGGAACAGGGCGCTCCCGAGGACGACAATGATCAGGGAGTACAACACCGTGAGCCGCAGCGGGTCACGGAACCAGGTCAGCGTCTGCGGACGCACTTAGGCCGCGGTCGTACGCCGGAGGAACCGTGCCCGGCTGTAGAACGCCACCGCGCAGGCGATCGCGCTGCCGGGCAGCACGATGGCACTGGCGAAGGTGGCCAGGCCCGCGACGGCTTCGGGCGGGGCGAATGTCGGGTCGGTTGTCGCACCGGGAATGTACGGCGGCATGCGGCCGAGGTTGAAGTAGAACCACGCCGCGGCGTACCCCACCACGAAAATGGCGAGGCCCCCGTATGTGGGGACGGTGAGGTTGCGCCTGGTGCTGCGCTCGAGGAAGCTGGCCATTGCCCAGCCAGCCAGCGCCGGTGGCACGCAGAAGCCGACGAGAACGATCAGGCTAGGCAGCCGATCGGGAAGCAGGAGGGTGACCCCCAAGGCGCCCAGTGTCATCGTGCAGCCTCCGGGGGGTGCCGCCTGACTTACGGAAAGAAGATCCAGGGACTGGTGTCGGCCACGAACTGGAAAGTACGCGGCGCTACCAGGCACTGCTGACTCCCCTCGATCGCCGCCGGACCCCAGGCGCCGGTCGGGCCGACGGGGATGGATACCTGCATTGTCAGGCAGGCGTTCCAGACCATGTCCTGGGTCAGGAGCAGGTCAATGGTGTCGGGGCTGATCCCGCCCCGGAAACTCCCCTCATCGTCAGCGCTCCCGAACCGGTACTTCAGATCCCACAGCCCCCACAGGCTCTCCGCGCTGGTGGAGTCAATCCTGACGAAAAACTTGTAGGACCCGGGGCCCCAGTGCGAGTGGACCCCAAACGCGCAGTACTGGCCGGGGGCTGCCCGGGCCACGGGCCCCGTCCCCGTCTTGCCCTGGGCATGCTCAGCCTCTGCCTGTCGGGCTTTCGTCCCCGGTAGGCCCGCGCGCTCAGACCTTGGGCTGAGGCCGGTACCTCCGCGGCACGGACGCATCGGTCGGCTCCTTCCTGGCAAGGGAGATCCGCCACCAGACCCCGCCCTTCAACGACATGCGGGGAGTCTCAAAATCCACGTGCCCCACCATGTCCCAGTTGGAGATCGTCGCGTCACAGTGGTCCCGGTAGTACTGCTCTTCTTCCGTTTTGTGAGCCGTGTTCATGTACCAGGGGACGTGGCGGGCGACGTATGGTGGACCTGTGCGGATCGCCGGAACGATCTGGAAATCGGTGTCCGGCCTGACGTCTCGGGCCTCGAAACCCACGGTCGCCTT
>CAZPER010000016.1:0-59674 GCA_964585655.1 uncultured Gemmatimonadaceae bacterium
CACCCCCGGCCCGCGGCGACCGCCGGCCGCGTCGCGCCGTTCGCGCCGAGCTGGGCCGAGATCCGCCGGGCCGATTCCTGCAGGGCGCGAAGCAGCACCGCGCGCCGGTCCCGCGTGAGCCGGCTCGATTGTCCGCCGATGCAGATGGCCGCGACCGAGCGCCCCGCATGGTTCTCCACCGGCACGCCGATGGCGACGTAGCCCGGCTCCAGCTCTTCGATGGCGGTGGCGTACCCCCGCCGCTGCACCTGGGTGAGTTCCTCGCCCAGGCGGGTCATGGTCGTGATGGTCCGCGGGGTGAACCGGGCCAGCCGTCCGCGCGTGGCGGAGAGGAACTGGTCCCAGCCCTCGGAGCGCTCCTGCCGCGCCGCCGCCAGGAGCACCTTGCCGGTGGCCGCCGCGTGCGCCGGCCAGCGCGCCCCGACGTACTCCCCCCAACTGCCCGGTCGGCGCCCGCGCACGAAGTCGAGCACCAGGATCTCCGTCCCCGCCAGCATCTCGAGCGTGGTGGTCTCGCCGGTGGTCCACGCGAGCCGCTCGAGTTCCGGCCGGGCGCTGGCCTGGAAGTCGATGGAGCGCTGGGCCAGGGCCCCGAGCTCGATGGCGCGCGGCCCCAGCCGATAACTCCCCCCGGGACGCCCCCGCTGCACCATCCCCTCCCGCTCCAGCACGCCGAGCAGGCGGAGGGCGGTGGGCTTGGTGAGCTCGATGGTCCGTGCGAGGTCGGCGAGGGTCCACTCCCGCCGGGCGTCGCTGAAGACCTTGAGGATGGCGAAGGCGCGGGTGACCGACTGGGTTCCGCCGGGCACGGTCCCGCGCGAAACCGTGGAATGCTGTTTCACAATGTGGACTATAGTTCCGCCATTCGTGCGCCTCGTCAAGACCCCGCGACGCGCCACTGGCGCGGCCCGGCAGGCCATGCCACCTTGCGCCGTCCATGCGCACCGATTTCGACTACATCGCCCTCGGCCTGGGCGGCCTCGGCAGCGCCGCCGCCTACTGGCTCGCCCGCGTTGCGGGCCGCGACGTCCTCGGCCTGGAACAGTTCGAGCTGGGACACGTCCGGGGGGAGTCCCAGGATCACTCCCGCATCATCCGCCTCTCCTATCACACCCCCGGCTATGTCCGGCTGGCCCGGCGCGCCTATGAATCTTGGGCCGTGCTGGAGGGGGAAGCGCGCGAGCCGTGCCTGCTCAAGTGCGGCGGGCTCGACGTGGCGCCGCGGGGGAGCCGCATCCCGCTCGATCCCTACCTGGCCAGCCTCACGGCGGAGCGGGTGCCGTTCGAGCACCTCGACGCGGCGGAGATCATGCGCCGCTTCCCCCAGTTCCGGCTCACCGATGACTGCCACGGCATCTTCCAGGAGGATGGCGGCATCGCGATGGCCGCGGTGGCCAACGCGGCGCACCAGCGGCTGGCCCGCGAGCATGGCGCCACCCTGCGGGACCGCTGCCCCGTCACCGCCGTCCGCACCGTGGGAGGGGAAGTCGAAGTGGTGGCCGGGGGCGGGGCCTGCCGCCGCCGCCGGCTGGTGGTGGCCGCGCGGCCGTGCAGTCACACCTTCCGGGCCGTGCTGGGCGGCACCCTGCCGCTCGGGGGCACCCGGGGACAGGTGACCTACTACGCGACCACGCACCTCACGGAGTTTGCGCCGGGGCGCTTTCCGGTATGGATCTGGATGGACGACCCCTGCTACTACGGCTTTCCGGTCTTCGGGGAACGCGCCACCAAGGTGGCACAGGATGCCGGCGGCCACCCCACCACCGCGGAGACGAGGACATTCGACCCTGACCCGGCGAACAGCGCCCGGGTGCACGCCTTCACCGAGCGCTACCTCCCCCGCGCCCTGGGACCGGTGCTGCAGATCAAGACCTGCCTCTACACCCTGACCCCCGACCGGGACTTCGTGCTGGACCTGGTGCCGGGGCATGAGCAGATCGCGATTGCCATCGGCGCGGGGCACGCGTTCAAGTTTGCCTCGGTCATCGGCCGGATCCTGAGCGAGCTCGCGACGGAAGGGCGCACCCCGTCCGACCTCTCACCCTTCAGCATCAGCCGGCCCATCCTCGCCGACCCGAACCCGCCGCGCTCCTACATGGTCTGAGCCCCGCACCGGTGGGGCGGCAACCCGTCACTGGCGCATCCATTCCGAATAACTACCATTCCATTGCCGGTGAGGCCTCCCCCGGGCCCCGTCACACGGCCAACGCATGCATTCCGATCCCTCGAAGACGACAGACCTCCGGCTGCGCGCCGCCGTTGAATCGTCCCCCAGCGGCATCCTCATGGCGGATGCCGAGGGCCAGATCGTGCTCGTGAACCGCGAGATCGAACGGCTCTTCGGCTACGTGCGCGAGGAGCTGCTGGGGAAGCCGGTCGAGCTGCTGGTGCCGGAGCGGTTCCATGGCGGCCACCCGCGGGACCGCCGCGAGTTCACCGCCAGCCCGAAGGTGCGGGCCATGGGCGGCGGGCGGGAGTTGTTCGGCCGGCGCAAGGATGGCTCCGAGGTGCCGCTTGAAGTCGGCCTCACCCCCGTGATCACCGACGAGGGGATGTTTGTCCTGGCGTCGGTGGTGGATATCAGCGCCCGGGTGGCCGCGGAGCGGGGCCGGCGCGAGCTCGAGGAACAGCTGCGCCAGTCGCAGAAGCTCGAGGCCGTGGGCACCCTGGCCAGTGGCATCGCGCACGACTTCCGCAACATCCTCAACGGCATCATCGGCTACGCGGAGCTGATGGCCAAGCCGCTCGCCGGCAAGGCGGAGGGGGCCGACCTGGCGCAGCTGCGGAGCTACGCCGAGCGCGGCCGCCAGCTGGTGGACCGGATCCTCACCTTCAGCCGGCGGGCCGACCAGGTCCGGCAGCCGGTGCGCCTGACCCAGCAGGTGGAGGAGGTCCTGGGCCTCCTCCGGCCGACCCTCCCCACCGCCGTGGACATCCGGGTTCAGCTCGATCCGGAAGCCCCGCCGGTGCTCGCCGATCCCACCGCGGTCCACCAGGTGCTGATGAACCTGTGCACCAACGCCGCGCAGGCGATGCCCTCGGGCGGCCAGCTGAGCATCGTGGTGGAACCGCTCTACGTGCGGGACAGCCTGGCCCGGGCCAACCCCGACCTCCACGAGGGGCCCTATGCCCTGCTCACCGTGCGGGACACCGGCTGCGGCATCGACCCCGCCGTGATCGGCCGGGTGTTCGACCCGTTCTTCACCACCAAGCCCATCGGCACCGGCACCGGGCTCGGGCTCGCGATGGTGCACGGCATCCTGCACAGCCATCAGGGGGCGGTACGCCTCTCCAGCGTGGTGAACGAGGGCACCGAGGTCCGCTGCTTCTTCCCGGCGGTGGAGGCGGTGCTCACCGAGCCGGCGCCCCGGGAAGACGAGGTGTTGCCGGGGAAAGGGGAACGGATCCTCTTCGTGGACGACGAGGCCCCCCTCGCCCGGCTGGGGCAGCGGCGGCTGGAAGGGCTCGGCTACCGGGTGACCATCGCCACGACCTGCGGCCAGGCGCTGGCGGTCTTCCGGGCCGATCCCTACGCCTTCGACCTGGTGCTGACCGACTACACGATGCCGGACCGGTCCGGCCTCGAGCTCGCGACCGAGCTGGTGCGCCTCCGTCCCGACATCCCGGTGCTGCTCACCACCGGACATGTGGAGGAGTTCGCCCACAGTGAGCTCCGCGCCGCCGGCATCCGGGCGGTGCTGATGAAGCCGGTGCTGCTCGATGACCTCGCGGCCGGCGTGGCCCGGGCGCTCACGCCACAGGGGTAGCGCGCGCCTATCGCGCCGGGCGGGACGCCGTAGATTGCCCCAGCCCTCACCTCCGAGTCATCCGACTGCCATCCCCTCCGGGCCCGCGGCGCTCCAGCATCCGCTGGGCAATGATGGTCCTCGCCTGCGTGGCGAGCTTCGTCGCCTATCTCCTGCGCATCAACATGTCGGTGGCGGGGGAGGCGCTCGCCACCGACTTCGCCTTCTCCCGGGTCCAGCTCGGCATCGTGCTGGGCGCCTTCGCCTGGGGCTATGCCGTCTTCCAGTTCCCGGGGGGCCTCCTCGGTGACCGGTTCGGTGCGCGCCGGGCCCTGACCGTACTGGTGCTGGGCTGGGGAGTGTGCAATCTCCTCCCCGGACTCCTGCCCGGCGCTGGCGTGCTCCCCCCGACGGCGCTGGTGCTCCTGCTGGTGGTGCTTCGGTTCCTCATGGGCGCCGTCCAGGCACCGCTCTTTCCGATCATCGGCGGCGCCACGATCCGGCTCTGGTTCCCGAGCGCGGCGTGGGGCCTGCCCAACGCGATCACCAACGCCGGCGCGGCGGTCGGGTCGGCGGCGGCCGGGCCGCTGATCGGGTGGCTGGTGGTGAGCTCGGGGTGGCGGAACTCCTTTCTGCTGACGGCCCCGCTCGCCTTCGGCTTCGCGGCCCTCTGGTGGTGGTATTACCGGGATCGCCCCGCCGAGCATCGGTCCGTGAATGCCGCAGAAGCGGCGTATATCGAAGGGGGCCGCGGCGCGGGGGACCTGGCCCTCGCGGCGCCGGGGGGATGGCGGGCGGTGCTGCGGAATCGAAACGTGCTGCTCCTCACGCTCAGCTACTTCTGCAGCAACTACCTGTTCTACTTCTTCTTCAACTGGCTGGTCATCTACCTGGTGGAGGAGCGGAAGTTCACGCTCCTCCAGGGGGGCTGGTACGCCGCGGCGCCCTGGATGGTCGGCGCCTTCGGCGCGCTGGTCGGCGGCTTCGTCACCGACCGCCTCTCGCGACACCGGGGGCTCACCTTCGGCTGCCGCTGGCCGGCGCTGGTGGCCCTGGCGGTGGCGGGGGGGCTGATCTTCGCCGTCGCCGGCGCCCGCGACCCGATCACCGCCGTCATCCTGCTCTCCCTCTGCCTCGGGTTCCAGCAGGCCACCGACCCGGTCTATTGGGCCGCGACGGTCGCCGTCGCGGGCCGGGACTCCGCGAGCGCCTGCGGCGTGCTCAATACCGCGGGCAACGTGGTGGGTGGCATCGGCGCGCTGCTGGTCCCGCTCACGGTGGACGCCTTCGGCTGGCCAGCGGCGCTGGTCACCACGGCGGGGTTCGCCATCGTGGGTGCGGTGCTCTGGCTCTGGGTGGAGGTGGAGTGAAGGGGAACGGGAGACGGGAGACGGGAGAACGGGGGAACGGGGGAACGGGGGAACGGGGGCACGGGGGAACGAGGGAACGGGGAATGGCGAGACAAAGGTGACACCGCGCACGGGCGCGGGGGCGCGGAGCGCGCGTCAGTGAGCGGTCGGCAGGATTGCGCCCCACCCCGGCGAGCGAACTGCAGCGCGCGGAGTGCCCGCCGCGCCCGGGCGCGGTCCGACGGTGCAGCGGGGCAGCGGCTCATCAGGGCGTACGTGGCGCCGCGCCCGGATGTGGCGCAGTCCAGCCCGGCGAGATACGTTCCCGCCATTCGCCCCCACCATCTCCACCCGACCGGATCCTCGCCATGCGGCCCTGCGCCCCGCTGCGCCTGCTCCTCCTCTGCCTGCTTCCCGTCAGCTCCATGGCAGCCCAGCAGGCCCCGACGCCGACGCCGGAATGGCTCGTGGCCACCGTGGACTCGGTGGCGGAGCGGTACCAGCACGAGGGACGGGTGGCGGGGCTCTCGGTGGCGGTGCTGCACGACGGCCGGCTGCTGCTGGCCCGTGGCTACGGCGTCGCCGACCTCGCCACCGGCCTCCCGGCCACGGACACCACGCTCTTCGCCATCGGTTCGGTAACCAAGCAGTTCGCCACCGTGGCCGCGCTGCTGCTCGAAGAAGAGGGCAAGCTCTCGCTGAATGACAGGGTTTCGAAGTGGTACCCCACCCTGACCCGCGCACACGACATCACCCTGCGGGACCTGGTGGGGCACGTCTCCGGCTACCCCGACTACTACCCGCTCGACTTCGTGGACCGCCGCATGGCCGCGGCCGCCCCGACCGAGACCATCATCCGTCGCTACGCCACGGGCGCGCTGGACTTTGAACCCCGCACCCGGTGGTCCTACAGCAACACCGGCTACCTGATCCTCGGTCGGATCCTGGAGCGGGTGTCCGGCGTGCCGTTCGGCCAGTTCCTCGAGCGGCGCATCTTTCGCCCCCTCGGGATGCGCCACACCCGGTACGAGCCGGACCCGATGGCCCGGGGCATCGCCCGCGGGTACAACACCTGGGCCCTGGGCCCGCTGCAGCCGGCCACCCCCGAGGGCGGCGGCTGGACCGGTGCGGCGGGAGGCATCTACTCCACCGCCGGCGACCTCGCTCGGTGGGATCTTGCCCTGATGACCGGCAAGGTGGTGCAGCCGGCCAGCTGGAAATTCCTCACCACCTCCCAGCGGCTCGCGAGCGGCAAGGGCACCGGGTACAGCGGCGGGTTGAGCGTGGGACAGCAGAACGGCTGGCTGCTGCTCTCTCACGGGGGCGCCGTCAGCGGCTTCATCGCCGGCAACAGCATGGTGCCGGGCGGCCGCTCCGCGGTAATCGTGCTGGCGAGCGCGGAGGATGGCGGCGCGAGCAGCGGCATCACCCGTGCGGCCTTCCGGCTCTTCTTCGAGCGGCCCGCCCCCGCCGACCTGGCCGTGGCGCCGGACTCGGGAGCGGGGGAGGAAGAGCTCACGCCGCCGTCCATCAGCGGTCCCGATGCCGTCACCGCCGCGAAGACACTGTTCCGGGCGCTGCAGGCCGGGACGGTGGACCGGAGCACCCTGGCCGCGGAGTACAGTCACTTCCTCTCCGCGGAGAAGGTGGCGGACGCCGCCACCCGCCTCGGCCCGCTGGGAGAACCGGCCGCGGTCGAGCTCCGGGGCCAGAGCGAGCGGGGCGGCATGGAAGTCTCGCTGGTGCTGTTCCGGTTCGAGGGGCTCGCCGTGCGCGCCCTCATGTACCGGACTCCCGACGGGAAGATCGAGGAGTTTCTGCTGGGAGCCATGTAATCCGCCTCGGCGCCGTGGTCTTCGACATGGACGGCGTGCTCTGCCGCTACCGGCTCGACGCGCGGCTCGAGTACCTCTCCCGGCTCTCCGGGAGGGAGGCCGCGGAGATTCGGGAGGCGATCTGGGATTCGGGGTTCGAGGGCCAGGCGGACGCCGGTGAGCTGAGCGCCGAGGCGTACCTGGCCGGTTTCGGGGAGCGGATGGGGATGGCGCTCACTCGCAAACAGTGGGTGGCGGCGCGGCGCGCCGCGATGTCCCCGGACCCCGCCATGCTCGCGGTGGTTGGGCGGCTGGGGGCGCGGCTGCCGGTGGCCCTGCTCACCAACAACGGCTTCCTGCTGCGGGAGACCCTGCCGGAGCTGGCCCCGGAGCTGCCGCCACTCTTCGGTGAGCGGCTCTTCGTCGCCGCCGAACTGGGTGCGCGGAAGCCGGAGGTGGCGGTGTACCAGCGCGTGGCGGCGCGGCTCGCGCTCCCCCCGGGGGCGCTGCTCATGGTGGACGACAGCGCGGCCAACGCGGCGGGTGCGGTGGCCGCCGGCTGGCAGGGACATCAGTTCACGGGAATCGAAGGCCTGCTCGCGCGGCTGGCGGAGCTGGGCATCACTATGGGAGGACCGAAATGAGCACCAGACGCGACTTCCTTCACGCCGGCCTCGGTGCGGCAGGCCTGGGCCTTTCCGGCGGGGTCAATCGCCCGATCGCCCAATCGCCGAATCGCCTTCTCGCCCAATCGCCCAATCGCCTCAACCAGTCCGTCTGTCGCTGGCCTTTCGGCAGCATGCCCGACGCCGAGTTCTTCCCCATGGTCAAGCGACTCGGCTTCGGCGCGGTGGACCTGCTCACCGAGAAGCAGTGGCCGATCGCGCGGGACCACGGGCTGCTCTGTTCGATGGGCACCCCCACCGAGCGGCGGGACTTCATCCGCACCGGCCTCAACGACCGGGCCCATCACCCGCTGCTGCTCGGTGAGCTCGAGCGCGCCATCACCACCGCGCGGCAGTTCGGCGTGCCCAACGTGATCGCGATGATCGGCAACCGGGATGGCCGGGACGAGGAGGCGGGGCTCGACGCCTGCGTCGAGGGACTCGACCGGGTGAAGGGGCTGGCCGAATCCGAGGGGGTGACGATCTGCCTGGAGCTGCTGAACAGCCGGGTGGACCATCACGACTTCATGGGAGACCGGATGAGCTTCGGGCTCCGGCTCATGCACGCGGTGAACAGCCCGCGGGTGCGGCTGCTGTACGACATCTACCACATGCAGATCATGGAAGGGGACGTGATCCGGACCATCCGCGATCAGGGCCACTGGATCGGGCACTACCATACGGCAGGGAACCCCGGCCGCAATGAGCTCGATCCCACCCAGGAACTGAACTACGGCGCGATTGCGGCCGCCATCGCCGCGACCGGCTTCAGCGGCTGGATCGCGCACGAGTTCATTCCCACCCGCGCCGCGGAGGATGGCCTGCGGGATGCGCAACGGATCTGCGCCGGAGGGTAACTGGAACAACGGGGCGACGAAGTATCAACCACGAAGAACACGAAGGACACGAAGCACGTTCGGCGTCATCTTCGTGCCCTTTGTGCCCTTCGTGGTTGAAGTTTGCCTACCGCCCCACCGCAAACGCCACCACGTAATCCCCGAACGCCGAGCCGAGCCGGCCATGGCCGCCGGCGGCGATCACGACGTACTGCCGGCCGTTTACTTCGTACGTCATTGGCGTGGCATTGCCTCCGGCGGGCAGGGTGGCATGCCAGAGTTCACGGCCGGTCTCCACGTCGAGGGCGTGGAGCTCGCTGTCCATCCCCGCGGCAATGAACACCACGCCCCCCGCTGTCACGATCGGCCCGCCGAGATTGGGGGAGCCCCACTGCGCGGACGCCGGCGCGTCCTTGAGGGACGGGATGCGGCCGTGGGGGCGCTGCCAGACCAGGTCGCCGGTCCGGAGGCTCACGGCGGCAATCATCCCCCAGGGGGGCGCGCTGCAGGGGAGGCCACGCGGGCTCGCCATCATCGCGCGGCTCATCTCGTACGGCGTCCCCGCATGGTTGTCCGGTTCCTCGCCCGGTGCGCGGCGGCGGAGCCGCACCCACATCGGCAGCCGCATGTAGTTGGTGATGATCAAGTCCCGCTCCCGGTCCCAGGCGACGCCTCCCCAGTTCATCCCGCCGGCGAAGCCGGGGTAGTTGATCGTCCCTTCGAGGCTGGGCGGCGTGAAGATCGGTCCGCTCCGCATCTGATCGAACAGCGCCAGGCAGGCGTCCCGCTCGGTGCTGTCCATGCCCCACACGGAATCGCGCACCAGCCCCGACGGATGCAGCGGCGCCGGGCGCAGCGGGAACGGCTGGGTGGCGGAGGCGCGCTCGCCGGGCACATCGCTGGCGGGGACGGGTCGTTCCTCGACCGGGAAGAGTGGCGTGCCGGTCCGGCGATCGAGCAGGAAAAGGTGCCCCATCTTGGTGGCGACGGCGACGGCTGGCACCTGTTCCCCGTCCCGCGGCACTGTCACCAGCGACGGCTGGGAGGCGACGTCGTAGTCCCAGAGGTCGTGATGCACCACCTGAAAGTGCCAGCGGACCGTGCCCGTCGCGGCCTCGAGCGCCACCACGGAGTTGGCGTACCGGTTGTCCCCGGGGCGCAGCCCGCCGAAGAAGTCGGGCGCGGCGGAGCCGGTCGGGACGAAGATCAGCCCGAGCTCGGCGTCGACGGACAGCGGCGCCCAGGCGTTGCCGCCGCCGGTGATCCGGGCGGCGGTGCTGTCCCAGTTCCGGTACTCGGGATCGGACGGATCCCGGGGCACGGGATCGAAGCTCCACCGTTGCCGGCCGCTCTGCGCATCGAAGCCGCGCACGATGCCGCGCTCCAGCTCCACCCGCCGGTTGTCCCCGATCGAGCTGCCAACCACCACGACATCCCCGATTACCACGGGCGGTGAGGTCATGCCATACTGCCCGGCCTGCACCTCCCCCACGCCGCGGTCGAGGCGTACGGTGCCGCTGTCCCCGAAGTCGCGGCACGCGCCGCCCCGCGCCGCGTCCAGCGCGATCAGCCGCGCGTCCACCGTCCCGAAGAAGATCCGCGAGGCGCAGGCCCCGCCTTCCCCGCCGTCCCAGTACGCCACTCCGCGACTGATGAACCCCTCGGCGCGCTCCTGCTCCACGTCAATCCGGGGATCGTGGCGCCACAGCTCGCGGCCGCTCTCGGGGTCGAGGGCGATCACCCGGTTGAGGGGGGTGCTCAGGTAGAGCCTGCCGCCGGCCAGGATCGGCGTCGTCTCGAACTTGCTCGGCTCCGAGTGACAGCGGCCGCAGCCTTCCTGCGGCCCCTCGGCGCCGTCGTCGTGGGTGGCGTCGCCGGTGCGGTAGGTCCAGGCCGGCGCCAGGGTGGCGACGTTCCCCCGGTGGATCTGGGACAGCGGGGAGTAGCGGCTGCCGCCGGGATCCCCGCCGTAGGCGGGCCAGCCGCTCGCGGGGGCGGCCTCCCGCGACTGGGCGGCGCCGCAGCCGGTCACCAGCCAGAGTAGATACAGCAGACCGCGGAGAAGGGAGGAACGCAGCATCGGGTACCACTCCATGAGGGGACGGCGCCACGATAACCGCCGCGTGGCCCCACGCCGCAACGGTCCGGGACGAACGGGACCGTGGGTGGGACCGGCGGGATCCTACGAGCCATCTCCCAGCGTGAGCGGGAGGGCGTCGCGGAAGCGGCGGCTCAGGGTGAGCCGCTCGCCGCTCTCGAGCACCACCCGCTGATCACCATGGGACCAGGGCTCGAGATACTTCACCCGCCGCAGGTTGACGATGGCCGTCCGGTGGATCCGGGCAAAGCGCGCCGGGTCGAGCCGGGGGAGGAGGTCCTTCATGGTGGCCCGCAACAGGTGGGTGCCGCTCCGCGCATGCAGCTTCACGTAGTTCCCCGCCGCCTCGATCCAGTCCACCTCGTCGGCGCTCACGAAGCGGGAGCGGTCCCGCTCCCGCACCAGGAACCGCTCCACCCGCGGGCGGCCGGGCGCCGCGGCCTCGAGGGCCCGAGCCAGCCGCTCCGCGAGGGCCGCGCCGTCACCCCGGCGGAGTTCTGCGCGGGCGCGTTCCACCGCCTGGTCGAACCGGTCGGGGGCGATGGGCTTGAGCAGGTAGTCCACCGCGCCGACCTCGAACGCCTGCACCGCGTAGTGGTCATAGGCCGTCGCGAAGATCACGTACGGCGTGGCCGGACCCTCCAGCGCCGCCAGCACCTCGAAGCCGTCGAGCTCCGGCATCTGGATGTCGAGCAGCAGCAGCGCGGGGCGCACCCGCTCGATCACGGCGATCGCCTCGAGTCCGTCCCCCGCCTCGCCCGCCAGTTCCAGATCCGGGTGCCGGCCGAGGAAGCCGCGCAGCTTCTCCCGCGCCAGCGGCTCGTCGTCCACGATGACGGTGCGGATGCCACTCATGCCGGGGCGCCCTTCGGTGTGGGTCCGGCGGCGCGCGCCGGCAGTTCGAGGATAACCCGCAGCCCTCCCTCGGGGCGGTTCTCGAGGGTCACCCGGCCCTCCCCGTCATAGAGCGCGGCGAGCCGCTCGCGGGTATTGGAAAGACCCACGCCGCCGCCCTCCAGCGCCGCCGCGTCCGGCAGCCCCGGTCCGTCGTCGGCCACCGAGAGCCGCAGCCGGCCGTTGCCGACTTCCGCGGTGATGATGACGGTGGCCGGCCCCGCCCGCTGGGCGGCGCCGTGCTTGAGGGCGTTCTCCACCAGGGGCTGCAGCACCAGCCGTGGCACCCGGCAGGGGAGCGCCGCCGCGGCGACCTCCTGCCGGATGGTGAGCCGCTCCCCGAAGCGGATCTGCATGAGGTCGAGGTACCACCCGAGCCACTCAAGCTCCGCCGCCAGCGCCACCTCCGGCTCCGGGGTCCGCTGGAACGTAAGGCGAAGCAGATCGGACAGCTTGCTCAGCATCCGGTCCGCTTCGGCCGGATCCCGGTACATGAGCGACGAGATGCCGTTCAGCGTATTGAAGAGGAAGTGGGGCTGGAGTTGCGCCTCCAGGCGTTCCAGCCGCACCCGGCCCAGCTCCGCTTCGAGCTGCGCGGCGCGGAGTTCCTGGTCCCGCCGGGCGCGATACCACTCCCACCCATGCAGCCCCAGCACCATCAGGGCGATGTTCGGCAGCTGGAGGGAGAGCTCCATCGGGTAGCGAAAGCCCATGATCCCGTAGTCGTAGGGTCCGAGCCCGGCCAGCGGCGTGATGACGCTCCGCGTGGCCCACATGAACGAGGTGGCAAAGGCGCCGAGCAGGATCGCCGCGAGGAGATAGAGCGGAAGGCGCCGGCCCCAGCTCTCCCGGGTGAAGGGCGCCCGGCGGACCAGCGGGACCAGGGCCAGGAAGACCAGCGCACCGCCGAAGGCGCCGGTAAGTTCCTCGATGAGGCGGACGCCGGCCGTGCCGGTCTCCTGGCGGGCCAGGTCGTCGAGCCAGAAATGCAGGAACTTGGAGAGGCCGAGCAGGGCGAAGACCCCGAACACCCCGAGCGGCAGCTTCCAGCCGATGCGGCGAGCCATGGCCGGAATGTGGGGCGGGGGCGGGACCGCCGCCACGTCGCGGGGGATGAGCGGGACTTCCGGGGTGGCGAGCGGGACGCCGGCGCCGCTCCACGTGCAACCCCGGTCCTCCGGCATCGTCCCTCCCAACAGCGCCGGGGGTCGGGGCGTACTCCCGTCACCCGACCCGCACCCGCCTCCTGACCGCGTCCGAGCCATGAACCATCGCATCCCACGGCCTGCCACGATTCTCTCCGCGGTGATCCTCTGGATCGCCACGCCGGCGCTGCTCGGAGCCCAGCAGCCCCGGCCGGAGGGGGCGTGGCACCTCATCCCCCCGCGGGCCGACAGCGTCCAGGAGCGTCCCACCCCGGGCCCGACCCGGGAACCGCCGGAGATGGTCCCGGCCGGGCGGGTGCCGGGCGGCGGCCCTCCGGGAGCCACCGGGCCGGGAGGGCCGGGCAACGAGATGCCGGGGGGCGGCGCGCCGGGAGGGTCGCGGTATCGCCGGAGTCCATCGGCGAAGGAGATCGAGCGGATGCGGCAGACCATCCTCCTGGGCCACCGGGCGCCGGCGCGGGTGCGCATCGATCCGCGGGCCAGGACCTTCACCACGGTGGACTCCGCCGGCGTCGAGGAGTCGTGGCGCATCGGCAAGACGGTGGAGGTCGCGCCGGAGGACAGCGTGCTCGGCACGGTGGAGACCAGTGTCCGCTGGAAGGGAGACGCGCTGGTGGTGGAGCGGCGGGTTGACGGCGGCGGCAAGGTGCGGGAGTCCTACGGGGTGGGGCTCGACGCCACCCGGATGGTCGTCTTTGTCGAGATCAGCGCAGGGCCGTTCCCCACCTCCTTCCGGCGGCAGTACCAGAAGGAGGAGTGAGGTGGCGCCGGCTCAGTCCCCGATGCGCTTGAGCGTCATCTCCATGAACGGCACCCAGGTCTGCCCGTCGGCGGAGCGCTCGCCGATTTCGTGCCATTCGCCCGCCGGCGTCAGGCGAAAGGTGTAGCGCACCTGGCCGGCACGCGGATCCGGGAAGCTCCACGTGAAGCCGTTCTCGCCCAGCACGACCACCGGGTCCACCCACTGGCCGTCCATCCGGTGCGCCCGGATGGCGGGCTTGCCGTCGCGGCCGGGGTAGATCACCGCGAAGGCGTCGAAGACGACCCGGCCCGCCGAGTCGGTCCCCTGCCCCGTCACCGCGATGACCGTCCCGCCGGAGGCGGTATGCACCCACTCCCTCTGGGTGAGGGTCTGCTTGCCGCGCGGCCCCATGTCGATGGTGGCCGGTCCCTCCCAGCGTCCCAGCAGCATGCTGAACGGGGCGATCGGGCCCTTGGGCGCGGGGCGCACCTGGCTCGCCAGGGGGAGGGTGAGGAGCAGCGGCGCGGCGCACATGAGAACGCGGACGTCGGGGAGGCGCATCGAGTTTCTCTCTCCGGGGGATTCCACCACGGACGCACGGTACCCACGGAGCGAGCACGGAACGCGCAGCAGTATTCCGTGCAGATTCCGTGTCTTCCGTGTTTCCGTGGTGGGCTGTTGACGGACTGGGCCTGACAATGACGGCTGTCATCATGATACCATGCCATCAGGGCACAGTCTTGAAGAAATCGGCCAGCGGTCACAGGTCGTGGGTCGTGCCGCGCATCCGCTCCAGGAATGCTTCCGGCGTGAGGCCGGTGAGGTCCCGGAACTCGTGGACCAGGTGTGACTGATCGGCGTAGCCCGATGCCGCAGCGAGCGTGGCCCATCCGGGGGTGGTGCCGGGCAGCAGCGCCCGCGCCGCCCGGAGCAGACGTTCGATCCGGGCGAACTCCTTGGGCGACTGGCCCGTGGCGCTGCGGAACCGGCGACGGAGGGTCCGGGGGGAACAGCCCAGCTCCGCCGCGAGCCGCGCGATGCCCAGTTCCCCCTCGGTCGCGCGGAGGGCGGTGACCGCCGCGCGCACCAGCGGATCGGGGCGGGCCCAGAACCCCACCCACCCAAGCAGGATCCGGTCGAGGGCGGGGACCAGGGCGTCGAGGTCCTGGGCCGAGCGGTCCAGCGCCAGCAGCTCGGTGCAGATATCGCCGAGCAGCGGCGCGGCGGGCTGGCTTCGGTCGCGCAGCCGCGCCGGATCAATCCCCAGCGCGGCGGCGGCACCATAGGGCTGGAACCGGAGGCCCCAGTACCAGGCCCCGGGCGTGACCGGGACGGTCAGCGCCTCCACCCACGGGCCCGTCAGCACCACCTGCGGCCCGGCACCGGACCCGGGGAGAACCGCGAGCGAGGTGCAGCCGTCCGGGGGCACATGATGGAGCATCGGGGCATCCGCCCCGGGCCGGCAGCCGAATCCCCAGTAGCAGCCCACCCACGTCCGGAGCTCCGGCGCAGGCAGCCGCTCGGCGTAATAGAAGGGGAGCGGGGAGGCAGGCGGGGTCGACATGTCGGGATGAAGTCTAAGCGAACGTGCGGGTTCGGTTGACGCCGTCCCCTTCGGAGGGGAGATTCGACCGGGTCGGGGTTGCGGCCACCCCCTTCCACGCTTTCCCGTTTCCCGTTTCCACTTTCCCCGTCTCCCCGACATCCCATGCCTCGCCTCGCACCCCGCACCGCCCCCTATGACGTCTGCATCATCGGCTCCGGCGCCGGTGGCGGCATGGCGGCGCACATGCTCACGCAGGCCGGCGCGCGGGTGGTGCTGCTCGAGGCCGGCGGCATGTGGGACAACACCAGGGACTCCGCGATGCTCACCTGGGCGCACCAGTCCCCGCGCCGCGGATCGAGCACGCCGGACCGCCCCTTCGGCGAGTTCGACGCCTGCATCGGGGGGTGGAACGTGCCGGGGGAGCCCTTCACCCGCGCCCCGGGCACCCGCTTCGACTGGTGGCGGGCCCGGATGCTCGGCGGGCGCACCAACCACTGGGGCCGGATCTCGCTCCGCTTCGGGCCCCACGACTTCAAGGGCAAGTCCCGCGATGGCTTGGGCGAGGACTGGCCCATTGGCTACGAGGATCTCAAGCCCTGGTACGACGAGGTGGACCGGCTGGTCGGGATCTTCGGCAGCGTGGAGGGGCTGGAGAACCACCCCGACGGGGTCTTCCTGCCGCCCCCCAGGCCCCGCTGCTGGGAGCTGCTGGTGAAGCAGGCGGCGGACAAGCATGCCGTCACCTGCATCCCCTCGCGGCTTTCGATCATTACCCGGCCCCACAATGGCCGCGCAGCCTGTCACTACTGTGGCCAGTGCAACCGGGGTTGCGCGGTGAACGCCAACTTCTCCTCCACCAACGTGCTGGTGCTGCCGGCGCTGGAGACGGGCCGGCTGACCCTGGTCACCGACGCCATGGCGCGGGAGATCACGCTCGACGCGCGGGGCCGCGCCGACGGGGTGCTCTACATCGACAAGCGCACCCGCACCGAGCAGCGGGTGGAGGCGCGGGTGGTGGTGCTCGCCGCCAGCGCCTGCGAGTCGGCCCGGATTCTCCTCAACTCGAAGTCGGCGCGGTTCCCCGACGGCCTCGCTAACTCGAGCGGGACGGTGGGCAAGTACCTCACCGACACCACCGGCACCGACGTCGGCGGGTTCATCCCGCGGATGGCGGACCACGTGGTGCACAACGAGGATGGCGTGGGCGGGGCGCACCTGTACATGCCCTGGTGGCTGGACAACCGGAAGCTCGACTTCCCCCGCGGGTATCACATCGAGATCTGGGGCGGCCTGGGCGCGCCGTCGTACGGGTTCATGGGCGGCATCCAGAACTACCCCGGCGGCGGCGGGTACGGCCGCCAGCTCAAGGAGGACTACCGCCGCTACTACGGCGCCACGATCGGCTTCTCCGGCCGGGGGGAGCAGATCCCCAACGCCGACTGCTACTGCGAGCTGGACCGCGACGTGGTGGACCAGTGGGGCATCCCGGTGCTCCGCTTCCACTGGAAGTGGACCGACCATGAGCTCAACCAGGTGAAGCACATGCAGGAGACCTTCCGCACCCTGATCGCGGAGATGGGGGGCGAGACCTGGTCCGGGATGCCAACGAAGGAACAGGGCTACGGCATCGCCAACGGGGGCGCGATCATCCACGAACTGGGCTGTGTGCGCATGGGGAGCGACCCGGCGACCTCGGTGCTCAACGCCAACTGCCAGGCCTGGGATGTGAAGAACCTCTTCGTGGCCGACGGCGGGTCCTTCGTCTCCCAGGCGGACAAGAACCCGACCTGGACCATCCTGGCGCTCTCGATGCGCGCCAGCGCGTACATCGCCGGCGCCATGAAGCGGGGGGAACTGTGACGGACGGACGGACAGACGGCCAGCTGGGTCGCCGCGAAGTGCTCGGGCTGCTGGCCGGCGTCCCACTGCTGGCGGCGGGGCTCACGCCGGCGGAGGTGGGGCGGGCGGCGGTGGCGGCGCGGAATGCGATCGTCGCGGCGGACTTCACCCCCGCCTTCTTCACCGCCCACGAGTACGCCACGGTGCGGATGCTGGCGGAGCTGGTCATTCCCCGCGACGGCCGATCCGGCGGCGCCCTCGACGCCGGCGTGCCGGAATTCATGGATTTCATCCTGAACGAGAACCCGGGGATGCAGACCTGGATGCGGGGGGGGCTGGCCTGGCTCGATCTCGAGGCGGGGGAGCGGTTCGGGCGGGAGTTCGTGGCGCTGCTGGACATCGAGCGGCGCGCCATCCTCGACGACATCGCCTGGCCCAAGCGGGCCAAGCCCGAATTTTCCCAGGGGGCGGCGTTCTTCACCCGGTTCCGGGACCTGACGGCCTCCGGGTTCTTCTCCAGCGAGATCGGGGTGAAGGACCTGCGCTACCAGGGGAATGAATTCGTGATGGAATGGCAGGGCTGCCCGCCGGAGGCGCTCGCAAAGCTGGGCGTGCGGTACCCGGACTAGCCCGGACTGACCATCGGGGCCTGGGCGCTGCGGCGGGGCAGCTTGGCTCTAGCCACCGGCATTCCGAGCTGCTCCAGTTCCTGCAGAAACTGCAGCACCACGATCTCCTCGCGGCGCAGCGCGGCGGTCGGGCGCTCCCGCCGCCCCTCCGCCGGCATCGGCGGCGGCGCGGTGCGGCCCTCGCGGTACGCCTGCAGCACCCCGGGGTGCACGTAGTACTGGCGGCACACGGTGCGGGTGTTGCCCAGCCTGGTGGCAACCTCATCAATGGCGGTGAGGATCCGCCGCTCGGCCTCGCGCGCGGAGCCCGCGGGCCCGGCCTCGCGCAGCTCCCGCGCCGCGAGCATGGTCCCCGCCCAGGTGCGGAAGTCCTTGGCCGTGATCCCCGGCCCGGCGATCTCCCGCAGGTAGCCGTTCACGTCGCCGGACGAGACCGTCTGTCGCACGCCATCGGGATCGAGATACTGGAACAGCTCCTGCCCCGGCAGGTCCTGGCATCGCTGGATGATCCGGGCCACCCGCCGGTCGTTCAGGGTGATTGTGTGCTGGACCCCGCTCTTGCCCCGGAAGCTGAACCGGAGCTCATCCCCCGTCACCCGCACATGGCGGCCGCGCAGCGTCGTCAGGCCGAAGGACTGGTTGGCCTTGGCGTATTCATCGTTGCCGACCCGCACCAGCGTCCGGTCCAGCAGCCGGACCACCGTGGCGAGGATCTGGCGCCGGGAGAGGTCGGGGGCGCCCAGGTCCCGCTCCACCCGCTCGCGGATGGCGGGGAGCCGCTCGCTGAATTCGAGGATCCGGCGGAACTTCGAGTGGTCGCGCGCGGCGCGGTAGGCCGGGTGGTAGCGATATTGCTTGCGGCCCCGCGTGTCCCGGGCGGTCACCTGGATGTGGCCGGCGGGGTCGGGACAGATCCACACGTCGGTCCAGGCCGGCGGAATGGCGAGCGAGAGGATCCGCCGCCGCTCGGCACGATCGGTGATCAGCGCGCCCTCGGGGGTGTAGAATGACCAGCCCCGGCCCACGCGCCGGCGCTGGATGCCCCGGAAGGCGTCGGTGACGTAGACCAGGCCCGCACGGCGGGCGGACTCGCGGTGTTCGTGGGTTTTCGCGTTGGCCATTCCCCTGCAACTTGGACGCGACCCCGCCGCTTGCGCCAGACCCGGAGCACCCGAGGAGCGCCCATGACCCACCTGACACGCCGGGACTGGCTCTGCCTCGCGGGGGCCTGCGCGCTGCCGCACCTGGCCGGCCCAGGGAGACGGGGCGGTCCCCCCGTGCCCCATGTCCTTCGGCCCCGCCCTACCGCCGCCCAGCTCCAGTGGCAGCAGGACGAATGGGCCCTGTTCCTCCACTTCGGCGTCAACACCTTCAGCGACCGGGAATGGGGGGACGGCCGCGAGGATCCCGTCAGCTTCACGCCCGTGGCGCTGGACGCCCGGCACTGGGCCCGGAGCGCCAGGGCCGCCGGATTCCGGGCCCTGATCCTCACCGCCAAGCACCACGACGGCTTCTGCCTCTGGCCCACGGCCACCACCCGGCACAGCGTGGCCGCCAGCCCCTGGCGCGGCGGCCGTGGGGACCTGGTGCGCGAGTTCGTGGATGCCTGTCGCGCGGAGGGGCTCCGCCCGGGACTCTACCTCTCCCCGTGGGACCGGAACGCCGCGGTCTATGGAGACTCGCCGCGGTACAACGACTTCTACTGCGACCAGCTCACCGAGCTGCTCACCCGCTACGGGCCACTGGCGGAAGTCTGGTTCGACGGCGCCAATGGCGAGGGGCCCAACGGCAAGCGGCAGGTGTATGACTGGCCCCGGGTCTTCGGGCTGGTGCGGCGGCTCCAGCCCGGGGCGGTGATGTTCTCCGATGCCGGCCCGGATGTCCGCTGGATCGGCAACGAGCGCGGCTCCGCCGGTGACCCCAACTGGTCCACGGTGCATCCCGACGTCGTGCCCTTCCCCGGCGCCGATGGTCCTGAGGTGATCCGGATGCTGCAGCACGGCGACCCCGCCGGCACCGTCTGGCGTCCCGGTGAGACCGACGTCTCCATCCGTCCGGGATGGTTCTACCACCCCGCCGAGGATGCACGGGTGAAGAGCGTGGACGAGCTGCTCGAGATCCACTTCGCCTCGGTGGGCCGGAACTCCAAGCTGCTGCTCAACGTCCCGCCGACCCGCGAGGGGCTGCTGCATCCGGTGGACGTGGCCCGCCTGAACGGACTCGAGGTGCGGGTACGGAACCTGTTCGCGGAAGATTTCGCGCGCGGGCGGCCGCTCCGCTGGAGGACGCCCGGGCCCGAGGCGGGAGTGTGCGAACTCGACCTGGGCCGCGAGGTCACGGTCGGAATCGCCGCGCTCGAAGAGGAGATCCGCGAGGGGCAGTCGGTCGCCCGCTACCGCCTGGAAGGGAGCCGGGACGGCGCCGCGTGGGTGACCCTCAGCCGCGGCCAGACCATCGGCTACCGGAAACTGGACCGATTTCCGGGCAGAACGGTCCGCTGGGTCCGCCTGATAGTGGAAGAGGCGCTGGCCGAGCCCCGAATCCGCCGTCTGGGGATGTTCCAGCCCGTTCCACTCTGACACTTCGGCCGGACGACCGCGTATGGGGTGGCGTCCCCTTTGGAGCCTATTCCATGCTCAAGCCGGTTCTCGGTATCGCCGCCGCGGGTTTCGTCGCGGTCGTCCTCTGGAAGGTGCTGGGCCTCCTCCTCCTGCCGCTGGTCGCGATGGCCTTCGGGCTCCTGGTCGTGGTGCTCAAGTTCGCCTTCATCGGCGCCATGATCTGCTTCGCCATCTGGGTCTTCCGGCGGATGACGCGGACGCATTCAACAGCGTAAGTCGGTGGCAGTGGACGGGCGATTAGGCGATTGGGCGATTCGGTGCAGCGGGCCAGGAGGGCAAGCCTCCCTTGCCTCTCCCCCCGATCGACTAATCGCCGATTCGCCCAATCGCCTATTTTCCCCCCATGCCCCACCCCGTCCCCGAGCTGCTTTCCCCCGCCGGCACCCTCGACGCCGTCCGCGCCGCGCTGGCCAACGGGGCCAACGCCGTCTATCTCGGCGCCGAGCGGTTCAACGCCCGGGACGACGGCGCGCAACTGACCCTGGACGAGGTCGGGGAAGCCTGCCGCCTGGCCCATGCGCGTGGCGCGCGGGTCTACCTCACCTTCAACATCCTCTTCAAGCCGGCCGAACTGCGGGACGCCCTCGCCCACCTCGGTGAGTGCGTGGACCGGGGCATTGACGCCGCCATCGTGCAGGACCTCGGTGCCGTGCGCCTGATCCAGCGGGTCTATCCCGGCCTCGAAATCCACGGCTCCACCCAGATGACGGTGCACGATGGCTCCGGCGCCCGCGTGCTGCACGAGCTCGGCGTGGACCGGGTGGTGCTTGCGCGGGAGAATACCCTCGAGGACATCCGCTCCATCCGCCAGATGGTGCCCGGGCTCGGGCTCGAGAGCTTCATCCACGGCGCGCTCTGCATCGCCTACTCCGGGCAGTGCTACATGTCGGGGATGATCTCGGAGCGGAGCGCCAACCGGGGCGCCTGCGCCCAGAGCTGCCGCAAGGACTACGTGCTCACCGACGTCGCGACCGGCGCGGAGCTGGACCGCGGCTACCTGATCTCGGCCAAGGACCTCGCGGCGGGGGAGCACCTGGACGCCATCGCGGAGGCGGGGATCGGCTGCCTCAAGATCGAGGGGCGGAAGAAGAAGCCGGAGTACGTCGCCACCGTCACCCGCACCTACCGCGAGTTCCTGGACCGGCTGGCCGCCGACGAGTGGGTCCCCCCTTCCGAGACCGAGATCCAGCCCCTGGTCCAGATCTTCTCTCGCGGCTTCACCGGCGGGATGTACGGCGGGCGCGCCGGGCGGGAGTACATCACCCGTGACCAGCCCGACAACCGCGGCGCCGTCCTGGGACATGTCACCGGGCATGAGGGCCGCGACCTGCTGGTCACCGTCACCACGCCCATCGGCATCGGAGACGGGCTCGGCTTCGAGCATCCGGCGGGAGCGCAGCAGGGCAACACCGGATTCGCGGTGTTCCGGGTGCGGACGGTGCGCCAGAAGGGAGGCCGCCTCACCCAGGCCATCAACGCTGGCGCCGACGTGCCCGTGGGGTGGGTCGTGGTGCGCTCGGCGCAGGCGGAGCTGATGGAGCGGGCGCGGAGTTCGTTCGCGACGGTGGCGCGCCACGCACCCCCGCCGCGAGTCCCATTGGACGTCGCGGTGGTGGGCATGGCGGGCGCCCCCCTCGGCCTCACCGCGACCGCGGGCGAGGAGCGCGTGACGCTCGAGAGCAGCATCCCCCTGGCCCCCGCCGGGAACCGGCCGCTCGATGAGGAAAAGCTCCGCGAACAGCTCGGCCGGCTCGGAGAGACACCGTTCGTGCTGGGCCGCCTCGACCGCTCGGGGCTCACGGATGGCCTCTTCCTCCCGGTGAGCGCGCTCAACGACCTGCGCCAGGCGGCAGTGGCGGAGCTCGCGGCCCGCCGCGACTGGGCGGAGGAGCGCCGGCTGGCGGCGCGGGCGACGGCGATTCGGGCGGCTGTCGAGACCCCGTCGCCTGCGGAAGCGCCCAATCGCCCAGTCGCCCAATCGCCGACCCTCACCGCCGAAGTCTGGCGGCTCGAGGACGCCATTGCCGCGGCGAACGCCGGGGCCACCGAGGTGTCACTCGACCTCTTCCTGCGGCACCCGACGCCGCCCGTCTCCCGGGTGCGCCGGCTGATCGATGAGCTGAACTCGCGGGGGGTCACGCTGCGGCTTCGCACGCCGACGATCGTGCGGCCGGAGGAACGGAAGACGGTGGACAAGTGGCTGGCGCTTGGCACCCCGCTGGTGAGCGGGCACCTGGGGCTGGTGGCGGAGCTGGCGGCGGCGGGCCGGGACGTGGTGGCGGACTACGCGGCCAACTGCTTCAACCAGCACACCGCGGCCGAGCTGTTCCGGCTGGGGGCGCGGCGGATCGTGCTCTCCATTGAGCTGACGGGTGAGGAGATGGCGCAGGTCGCGGCGCCCTGGGCGGGGGCGGGGTTCGAGGTCTATGTGCAGGGGCGCCCCGAGGGGATGACCATCGAGCACTGCGTGCTCTCGGCGGCGTTCGAGCGGGAGCCGACCACCTGCCGCGACCTCTGCGTGCAGAAATACGTGAATGTGGAATTGACCGACCCGGCGGGGTATGTCTTTCCGGTGGCGACCGACTCCGCCTGCCGGAACCGGCTGCTGCACTCCCGGACGGTGAGCGCAGCGGCTTACCTGCCGCAGCTCTGGCGGCACGGCTTCCGGCACTACCGGCTGGTCTTCAACCTCCCCGGCGACCCGGTGGCGGAGGTCACCGCCGCCTGGCGTGGGGCGCTCGACGCCCTGGAGCACGGGACTCCGCCCGACCTCGACGCCATCCGGCAGCTGACCGGGTCCGCCTTTACCCGGGGGCACTTCGCCCGGGCGGTGTAGTTCAGCGCCCCCGCTTCCCCGCGGCCACCACGTCGTCCTTGTCGCCCCGCAGCTCGAAGCTCTTCGCCCGTCCCACGGCCGGCCCGAACTCGAGGGTCATGTCCTCCATGATCTCGTACAGCTCCCCCTTCTCCATCAGGCCGAGGCGGAACCAGCGGTCCCGGGTGGGGATCAGCACGAACGGCTCCGCGTCGGGCCATGGCTCCTTGAGCCACTCGCCATGGAGCGCGCCGTCCCGGTGGGTCAGGGCGAAGGGGATGACCACGGTGGTGTCGCCCCAGTTGGGATTGCGCCAGCGCATCTCCCAGACGCCGAGGAAGGGTGAGACTTCTGCGCTGGTAAGCTCCAGTCGGTAGCTGGGCTCGACGTCGATGCGCAGCGGCACCCTGACCGTCCCCCACTGCATGACCAGTGTGGTGCCTCCCAGCCGGATCTCCGGGAAGCTGAAGGCGAGTACCTCGGTGAACGGCCCGGCCTCGGGGGTGACGTCGAATCGGAGCTGTTCCGGGGTCGAGTCCGGGTGCCGGGTGTGGAACAGCCGCGCCCGCGGGTCGAGCACCATGGTCCAGGTCTCGGGGCGGACCACCATCCACAGCGAGTACTTCCCCTTGGCGAGCGGGTGGCCGTTCAGCTTCACGTCCTTCCCCACCTCGAGCGTCGTGGCCCAGTTGGCCCCTGGGGTCCAGACCTCCTCCCACTTCACCTCGCCGCCGAAGATCGAGTCCCGGCCCCGCACCCGCGGCCGGGAGTACTCCACCGTGATCGTGGTGCCGTCCACCGTCTGCGAGATGGACGCCGGTTCGCTGGCCTTTACCTGGGCCGTGGCAGGAGCGGGGAGCAGGAGGGCAAGCGCGAGCAGGCTCGCGGGAGCGTGACGCACGAGGGCGAGTGGCATCAGGAGGTTCCGTAGCGGGCGTCGATGGCGGCGCGGATCGAGTCGAGCGACTCCCCCGCGTGGTGCAGCCGGTGCGCGAGGCTGGCCTGGCCCTGGCAGATGTCGCAGAAGCGGGACATCCCCTCTCCCTCGTAGCAGGAGAGCAGCGAGTAGAAGGTGGGCGGATCGGTGCACTGGCAGTGGCAGCGGATGCCGTCCATGATCTGCGGCAGCTCGCGCACCTTGTCGAACAGCGGCACCAGGTCCGGCGTGGTGGCGAGCTGCTCGGCAGTGAGCACCCGGGCCCCGGTGATGCCGGGACGCGGCTCGGGGTGCGGCCCGGGGGCCAGGCGCCGGGCCGGCCCGCACCAGGCGGAGAGGTGCCGGGCCTCGAGGGGCGCGGGACGTGCCAGCGGCAGGAAAGCGGCACTCGCCAGCGCGGCAAGAAACGATCGGCGCGAGCCGCTGGTGCCGGCGGTGAAGGCTCGGTGCATTGGGCCATCGTCGGTGGGAGGTACCTGCTGTACGCCGGAAGCTACCGGCCGGTTGCGATCCGGTCCAGCGCCCGCCCCTTTGCCGGACCTCGCGGCGCACCCTACCTTCCTCTCGCCGGCCGCCCCCTCGACGGCGGTCCCGGCCATGCTGGATTCCTCCGCCTCCGGACCCCGCCATGTCCCGACTGCTTGCGCTCCCCCTGCTGCTGTCGCTCCAGGCCATTGCCGCCGGCGCGCAGGCGCTTCCGGCGGCGCCCCCCTCCACCCTGGGCTTCGCGGCCGGGCGGCTCGAGCGCATCACGCCCGTGGTCCAGGCGGCGATCGACAGCGGGCGGATGCAGGGGGCGGTGGTCCTCGTCGCCCGGCGGGGCCGGGTCGCATACCACCGGGCCTTCGGCTGGGCGGACCGGGAGAGCGACCGCCGGATGACCCCCGACGCGCTCTTCCGCATCGCCTCCCAGACCAAGGCGGTCACCAGCGTGGCGGTGATGACGCTGGTCGAGGACGGCCGGCTCCGGCTGGGGGATCCGGTGTCGAAGTTCCTGCCCGGTTTCGCGGGCGCCGGCGTGGCCCAGCCCGGCGACACCGGCATCCTGCTCCAGCCGGTCAAACGCGCCATCACCATCCGGGATCTCCTCACCCACACTGCCGGCCTCTCCTACGGCAACGATTCCCTGGTGCGGCGCCAGTACGAGGCGCAGGGGCTCGGCCCCGCCGCGGGCTGGGGCTGGTACTTCGCCGACAAGAGCGAACCGATCTGCGGCAGCATGGAGCGGCTCTCCCGTCTGCCGCTGGTGGCGCAACCAGGGGAACGCTACGTCTATGGCTACGCCACCGACGTGCTGGGCTGCGTCGTGGAGCGCATCTCCGGCCAGTCCCTCGCTGAATACATGGAGACGCGGATCTTCCGCCCGCTGGGCATGCGGAACACCTGGTTCTTCCCCCCCGCCGCCGCCGCCGCGCGGATGGCGACGGTGTACAGCGCCACCGATTCGGGGCTGGTGCGGTCCAGCGAGGGCCCGCGCGGCCAGGGGGACTATCTCGACGGGCCGCGAGTGAGCTACAGCGGCGGCGCCGGGCTGGTGTCCACCGCGCGGGACTACGCCCTGTTCCTCCAGATGCTCGCCGGCGGCGGCAGCCTCGGCGCCACGCGGATCCTCGGGCCCCGCACCGTGGCGCTGATGACCACCGACCACGCCGATACGCTCTTCTCCCGGAACGGCATGGGGTTCGGGCTGGGGTTCGAAATCCTCGAAGACCCGGGGCGCGCCGGACAGTATGGCAACGTGGGCCGCTACGGCTGGGGCGGCGCGTACGCCACGAGCTACTGGATCGACCCGAAAGACGAGCTGGTCGTGGTCCTCATGACTCAGCTGCTGCCGGGCCGGGCGTGGGAGACGTGGGACCAGGTCCGGGCCGTGATCTACCAGGCGATCGCCAGGTAGCCGGCGGCGATGCGCGTCGTCCTCGAACGCCGGAACCGGGCCGTGCACTTCGTGGCCACCACTGAGAGCGGCGCCACCGTCGCCATTGATGGCGCGCCGGCCATCGGCGGCCAGGGCCTCGGCGCACGCCCCATGGAACTGGTGCTCACCGCCCTCGGCGCCTGCAGCGGGATCGACGTCGTCACCATCCTCGGCAAGCAGCGCCAGGAGGTGGAGGCGATCCGGGTGACGGTGGATGGCGAGCGGGAGCCGGGAAAGGAACCCTCACTCTTCCGGAGCATCGCGGTGCGGTTCGAGGTGACCGGCCGCTGCGACCCCGACAAGCTGGCCCAGGCGGTGAATCTCTCGATGGAGAAGTACTGCTCGGTGGCCCGCATCCTCGAACCGACGGCGGCGCTCTCCTGGAGCCACGCCGTGCTCCCCGCCGCATGAGCGAGGGCGAGCGCCACTTCGAGACCGAGGCCATCCGCACCCAGGTGCCTGCCTCGGCGGAGCGGGAGCATTCGGTGCCGCTGTACCTCACCTCGAGTTTCGTCTTCGATGACGCCGAACAGGCCCGGGCGCTGTTCGCCGACGAGGTGGCGGGGAACATCTACAGCCGCTACTCCAACCCGAACACCGACGAGCTGGTGCGGAAGCTCTGCCGGCTGGAGGGGGCGGAAGACGGCATCGCGACCGCCTCGGGGATGGCCGCGGTGTACGTGGCGCTCGCCTCGCTGCTCAAGGCGGGGGACCATGTCCTCGCCGGCCGGGCGCTGTTCGGATCGACCCACCAGATTCTCACCCGGCTCTTCCCGCGCTTCGGCATCAGCCACAGCTACGCCGACGCGGCCACCCCGGAAGCATGGGAATCGCTCTTCCGGGCCAACACGAAGCTGGTGTTCATCGAGACGCCCTCGAATCCGGGGCTCGACCTGATCGACATCGCGTGGCTCGCGGCGCTCTGCCGCGCGCGCGGGGTACCGCTCCTGGTGGACAACTGCTTCGCGACGCCCTACCTGCAGCGGCCGATGGCGCTCGGCGCCGACCTCGTCATCCATTCGGCCACCAAGTACCTCGATGGCCAGGGCCGGACCCTGGGCGGCGCCATCCTCGGCCGGAAGGCGCTGATCGAGGAGGCGCGGTTCTTCGCCCGGCACACCGGGCCGGCGCTTTCGCCCTTCAATGCGTGGATTCTCTCGAAGAGCATCGAAACCCTCGCGGTGCGGATGGACCGGCACTGTGCCAACGCCCTGGCGCTGGCGGAACACTTCGCCGGGCACTCTGCGCTGGAGGAAGTGCGCTACCCATTTCTCCCCTCCCACCCGCAGCAGGCGCTGGCGCGTCGCCAGATGCGGCAGGGGGGCGGGATCGTGGTGCTGGTGGTGAAGGGGGGGCTGGAACGGGCGCGGCGCTTCCTCGACGCCGTGGAGCTGCTCTCCCACAGCCCCAACCTGGGGGACACCCGCAGCATCGTCACCCATCCGAGTTCCACCACCCATTCGAAGCTGACCGAGGCCGAGCGGCTGCAGGTGGGGATTCCGCCGGGGCTCATCCGGATCTCCGTCGGGCTGGAGCATGTGGACGACGTGATCCGGGACGTGGAGCAGGCGCTGGAGCGGTCCCACTGAGCGACCTGGACGCCGGCTACCCGCGGCGCGGATCCGCCCTCGGCCAGCGGCTGGCCCGCGGGCTGCTCCGCCTCGCCGGCTGGCGGGTGGACGGGCTGCCACCGGAGTTGCCCCGGTTCGTGCTCATCGTGGCCCCGCACACCTCCAACTGGGACTTCCCTGTCTGCGTCCTGGCCATGTTCGCAGTACGGCTGCATATCTCGTGGCTGGGAAAGCACAGCCTGTTCCGCTTTCCGGTGACCGGGCTGCTGCGCTGGCTGGGCGGCGAGCCGGTGCAGCGGGGCGTGGCGCAGGGACTGGTGGAGCAGGCGATCGCCACCTTCGAGACCCGGAGCCAGTGGGTCTTCGGCGTGGCGCCGGAGGGAACGCGCCGGCCGGTGCCGGACTGGAGGACCGGGTTCCTCCGGGTGGCGGCGGGCGCGGGGGTCCCCGTGGTGCCGGTGACCCTCGACTGGAGCCGGCGGGTGCTCAGCATCCTGCCGCCGGTGCCCACCAGCGCGGACCTCGACGCCGACCTGGCCGGGATCCGGCGCCTGTACCGGCGCAGCATGGCCCGGCGCCCCGCGGGGTTCATCGAGCTTCCGGCGGGCGCGATGGAACCTGGATCACCGCCGGGTTAGGTTCACCACGGCGAGCTTACCGTAGCCCCCTCATCGCCTCCAACCCCACCGACCCCCCATGGCCACCCGTCCCCTCGGCATCGGCTTCATCGGCTCGGGCTTCAACGCCCGGTTCCACATGCAGGCCTTCCGCGCCGTGCGCGACTGTGAGGTCCGCGGCGTCTGGAGCCCCAACCGCCGGAACGCGGAGAGCGCCGCCGGCTACGCCCGTCAGCTCGACGTCGGTCCCTGCCGCGCTTATCGCTCCATCGCCGAAATGGTGGTGGACCCGGCGATCGACGCGATCTGGCTCTGCGGCCCCAACCAGGCCCGGGTGGAGAACGTCGAGGAGCTGACCGACCCGATCATGCGGGGCCACGCGGAGCTGGCGGGGATCGCTTGCGAGAAGCCGCTGGCGCGGAACATCGCCGAGGCCAAGAGCGTGTTCGGCATGGTGCGCCGCGCGGGGCTCAAGCACGGGTACCTGGAGAACCAGCTCTTCGCCCCGCAGGTGGAGGCGGGGCGCGCCCTGCTCTGGGCCCGCGGCGCGGCCACCACCGGCCGCCCCTACCTGGCGCGTGCCGCGGAGGAGCACAGCGGCCCCCACATGCCCTGGTTCTGGCGCGGCAATCTCCAGGGTGGCGGCGTGCTCAACGACATGATGTGCCACTCGGCGCTGGTCATCCGCCACCTGCTCACCCGCCCGGGCGAGCCGCTCAGCACCGTGCAGCCGATGCGGATCACGGCGCACATCGCCAGCCTCAAGTGGTCGCGGCCCGCCTACGCCAAGCGCCTCAAGGCGACGATGGGGAAAGAGGTGGACTACACCCGGCAGCCCAGTGAAGACTTCGCAAGTCTCCACGTGGAGTTCAAGACCAGCGACGGGTTCACCGTCCTGGGCGAGGCGACCACCAGCTGGAGCTTCGTCGGGGCGGGGCTCCGCCTCTCCGCCGAACTGCTCGGGCCCGAGTATTCGATGAGCTGGAACACCCTGGATGCCGGGCTCAAGCTGTTCTTCAGCCGGGAAGTGAAGGGGAAGACCGGCGAGGACCTGGTGGAGAAGCAGAACGCCGAAATGGGGCTCATGCCGGTGGTCGCAAATGAGGCGGCCGCATACGGTTATGAGGCTGAAAACCGCCACTTCGTACGGGTCTTTCAGGGCAAGGAGGAGCCGATCCTGACCTGGGACGACGGCCTCGACGTGGTCCGGGTCCTCATGGCGGCCTACCAGAGCGCGGAGCAGGGGAAGACCCTGACCTTCCCCCCGAAGGGGCTGGATTCATTCATCCCCGCAGTGGCCAAGGGGACCTGGCGCCCCTGACCTCCGGCCCGACCCCGGGCCCGGCACTACCCTTGCCTTTCTGATATCCGGGGACCAGATCCGGGTCCCCGGGACCCCTAGAACCGGTGATCTATGCCACGGGCGTTGCATTCCGCCGCGCCCGGGGGGAACGGCCACCGTGGCGCCTGCGCCACGGCGGCTCCAGCGGAGTCTTCATGGTCGAGTCGAGCGTCACCGAACGCCCCGCCGGGGGAGAGGCCGCAGCCATGCGGCCGGCTCCGGGTGTCTGGGCAGTGGCGACGGCCGTCTATGCGGCGCTGTATGTCGCCTTCGAACGCTCCGGGGTCGGGAGCCCGCACCTCCGCGACCTCGTCAGCACGCTCGCCTTCCTGCCGCTCAACCTGCTGGTCGCCTCGCTCAACTACTTCGCCTCCCGCAACCCGATCCTGGATCCGGGCGTCCGCCGCGCCCTGCGGCTGCTGGCCGGGGGCGCCACCTCGGTGCTCATCGGCAACCTGATCTCGTGCGGGTACTACTTCACGCTGGGGGAGAGCCCGGCGGTTTCCTGGGCCGATCCCTTCTACCTGGCCGACTGCGGCTTCACCCTCGCCGCCCTGCTCTCCTTCCCGCTGGTGCGGCGCACCCGGCTGGACGGCTGGAAGTTCGTGGTGGACGCCGCCACGGTGCTGGTGGGCGGCGGCATCGGGATCTGGTTCCTGGCCATCCGCCCCACCGCCGGTGATGCACCGGGCGGGTTCATCGAGGGCGTGATCGCGCTGGCCTACCCGATGGCGGGCCTGCTGCTGCTGCTCGGCATCACGATGACGCTCCTGCGCCGCCCCCTGGACGGCAACCGGCGGGCGTTCCACCTGCTGGTGATGGGCGTGGTGCTGAGCATCGGGGCCGATCTCACCTTCGACCTGATCCTGGCCGAGACCGGGGAACGGGTGATGGCGTGGATCGACGCCATCTACCTCATCGTGTACATCCTGCTGGTGTCGAGCGCGGAGATGTTCCTCCGCCATCCGATGCCGGCCAGCGCGGCGCGGCAGCCGGGGCGCACGCCGCGCACCCCCTCGAGCATCCTGCCCTACATCGCCATCGGCGCCACCTACGGCCTGCTGCTCGGCGTGACGATGCGGCCCTGGACCGATCCGGTGAGCCCCATCGCCGCGGCCGCGGTGGTGATCACGGCCCTGGTGGTGGTGCGGCAGTTCCTCACGGTGCGGGAGAACGTGCAGCTCATCGCGGACGCGGCGGCGCGGCGCAACGAGGCCCGGTTCCGGGCGCTGGTGCAGCATGCCTCCGACGTGATCCTGGTGGTGCGCGGGGATCTCACCATCCGCTTTGCCAGCCCCTCGGTGGCGCGGGTGCTGCACCTCGACCCCGCCGGCCTCTCGGGCCTCTCCGTGGTGGACGTGCTGGACCCGGCCGACCGCGAGGCGGCGCAGGCGTTCCTCCGCACCGCGCTCCGCACCCCCGGCGTGACCCCGCCGGTGGAATGGCGCTTTGCGCGCGTCAAGACGGCGCCGCTCCACGTCGAGGTGATCGCGAGCAACCTGCTGGCCGAGCCGGATGTGCGCGGGCTGGTCCTCAACCTGCGCGACGTGAGCGAGCGGAAGCAGCTGGAGCAGCAGCTCACCCACCTGGCGTTCCATGATCCGCTGACGGGGCTGGCCAACCGCGCGCTGTTCCGCGACCGGGTGAGCCACGCCATCGCCCTCTCCCGCCGGCAGGGCACCGCCATCACGGTGGTGTTCCTCGACCTCGACGACTTCAAGCAGGTCAATGACACCCTGGGCCACGCCGAGGGGGACCGGCTGATCTCCGCGGTGGCGGAACGGCTGGAGGCGTCGGCGCGGAGCGCCGACACGGTGGCGCGGTTCGGCGGCGACGAGTTCGCGATCCTGCTGGAGGACCCGCCGGGAACGGCGGGCCACCCGGCGCTGGTGGAGCGGCTGACCAAGGCGATGGCGCGCCCCTTCCCGCTGGCGGGGAACGAGCTCTACGTCACCGCCAGCATCGGCGTGGCCACGGCCACAAGCGACGAGACCGCCGACGACCTGCTCCGCAACGCCGACATGGCCATGTACACGGCCAAGCGGCGCGGCAAGGGACGGTGCGAGACTTACCAGTCCCACATGTACGCCGACCTGCGGCAGCGGATGGAGATGGAACTGGCGCTGCGCGCCGCCATCGAGCGGGAAGAGCTGCACCTCGTCTACCAGCCGATGTACGACCTCCGGACTCGCGCGCTCCGCGGGGTGGAGGCGCTGGTGCGCTGGGACCACCCGCGCTACGGCTCGATGCTGCCGCTCCAGTTCATTCCGCTGGCGGAAGAAACCGGGCTCATCGTGGACCTGGGGGGCTGGGTGCTGCGGCAGGCCTGCCGGCAGCTGAGCATCTGGCGGGAGCAGCACCCGACCGTGGCGCTCGACGTGGCGGTGAACGTCTCCAGCCGGCAGCTGCACGAGCTCGACATCGTGCAGGACACGATGCAGGCGCTGGAGGAGTCCCGGGTGGACCCGGGCGCCGTCGTGCTGGAGATCACCGAGAGCGTCCTCATGCAGCAGACGGGCTCGGCCCAGGCGCGGCTCAAGCAGCTCAAGAGCCTCGGGGTACGGATCGCGATCGACGACTTCGGCACCGGCTACTCGTCGCTCAGCTACCTGCAGCGGTTCCCGATCGACATCCTCAAGCTGGCCAAGCCGTTCGTGGAGGACGTGGCGAGCGGCGACGACCGGGCGGCGCTGGCCCGCGCCATCCTGGGGCTGGGCCAGGCGCTCCGGCTGATGACGGTGGCGGAGGGGGTGGAGCGCGCCGACCAGTGCGCCGCCCTCGCCGCGATGGGCTGCGACCTCGGACAGGGGTACCACTTCGCCCCGCCGCTCCACCCCGACGACATCTCGCGGCTGCTGGCCAAGGAAGGGCAGGCGGTGGGGGTGACGGCGTAGGCGCGCGCCGTCGGAGGGTTCCCTATCCTCCCCGCTTCCCCCCCGACATCCGGGCATCGAGACTGAGCGGCCCCGCCCCCCAGGCCGCGAACAGCAGGAAGATGAAGCAATAGAGCATGACCAGCTCCCCGCGGTTCTCCCACCAGAGCAGCTTCCCGCTCCCGCCGGTGTGAATCCAGAAATAGGCCACCGCCATCTCGCCGGAGGCAATGAACGCCGCCAGCCGGGTGAAGAGCCCGAGCGCGATGCACAGCCCCATCGTCAGCTCGATCACGCCGGCGGCGCCATACCGGCTCATCAGCTCCGCCGTGCCCCCGTCGGGTCCGACGCCACCGAACCAGCCGAAGATCTTCTGGGCGCCATGGGAGAAGAACGCGAGCCCCGCCACGATGCGGAGCGCCGCCTGGGTGTACGGAAGGTACCGTTCATGGAGTGGGGCAATCATCGGGTACTCCTCTTCGGGGGGGACTTTCGCGCCTTCACCGCCTTCACGGGCGGTGCCGCGAGCCGCCGCTTCGGGGCCACCAGCTCGTAACTGTCCTCCACCAGGCCGGCCAGTTCCTTCCACCGCACCCGCCGGTCCAGCCACACCCCCACCCAGCCGCTGGGGCCGACGTACGGCGGCCGGAAGAACCGGTCCGGCGCGGCCGCCACCATCAGTTCCTGGTTGCCCGGCGCCGCCTTGAGCCACACCGCCGGCCGACCGCCGCCATGGTGATTCCCCGCGCTGGCAAACATCGCGAACAGCTTGTTGCGCACCCGGAAGGTGGGTTCGCCCCACGCCTCCACTTCGTGGGCCGCGGGGAGCGCCAGGCAGAGCGCACGAAGCCGGGGGAGGGGATCGGGGGTCATCGGTCGGTGGGAGTCAGCGCGGGCTCAGTCCGCGGGCCAGGCAAGAGCGGACATTCGTGCTCCATGCGCTGCGCGATCTGGAGCCGGTTCTCCATGGCGCCGGACTGGGCCGAGATCCGCCAGGCGAATTCCCGGCGGGTGGAATCGGGGCGGGCTCCCTGCCCGACCGCCACCCGCCACTGGGCACAGTAGGCGGGCAGCTCGACGTCGATGATCATCCGGGCGGTGACCAGGCTGGCGAGAAACCCCTCGCAGCTCGCGAACGCCGCGGCCTGCCCCCGATGGACCTCCTCATGGGCGTGCAGCTGTTCCAGGAGCAGGGAGTCGGTCACGTCCGCGCGGAACCGGGTGACCGGCTTCCCCGCCTCACACGAGGTGATGCCGAGAAAGTCCCCGGGCGTGGCCGGGCGCTGGGCGGCGGCGGGAGCCGCGACCAGCGCCAGCAGCAGGCCGGCGACAGGGAGCGGACGAGAAGAGAGGAACGGCAGTGGCGGCCCCGGTGGTGGTTCCTGCTGCACAAGCTAACCACACTCCGGGAGGGCCGTCAGACCCGGCGCACGGGGCCATATCCCGGAGGGTGCCGGAGGCGCCCGACACCTCCCGCTCGACGCCGTCACTTGCGACGAGGCCCCCAGAGGCGTAGGCTGCCCCCGGTCGGGACGAAACCCCAACCCGCCGCCGCCGTAGAATCCCCATCACCCACCCTGTCGAGGCAGTCTCCCCATGGCATTGAGATTCGGCCGGCTGGCGGGCGCGGCGCTCGGGCTGCTGGCCCTGGCCGCGGTTCCCGCCGCCGCGCAGCAGGCCGGGCGCCAGGTTCCGCTCGAGTTCTACCGGCTCCCCAACGGCCTCCGCGTCGTGCTCTCCCGCGATACGACCGCGCCGACCGCCGGCGTCGGGGTCTACTACCACATCGGGTTCCGGAATGAACCGCGGGACCGCACCGGGTTCGCCCACCTCTTCGAGCACCTGATGTTCCAGGGCTCGGGCAACCTCGGCAAGCTCGAGTTCATCAAGCTGGTGGAATCCAACGGCGGGCTGCTCAACGGCTCCACCCGGTTCGACTTCACCAACTATTTCGAGATGGTCCCGAGCCACACCATCGAGACCATGCTGTGGGCGGAGGCGGACCGGATGAAGGGGCTGGCCATTGATTCCGCCAACCTCCGCAACCAGCAGGACGTGGTGAAGAACGAAGTGCGGGTGAACGTGCTCAACCAGCCCTACGGCAGCTTTCCCTGGATCGACCTGCCGATGACGGCCAACGAGAACTGGTTCAACGCCCACAACTTCTACGGCGACCTCGCGGACCTCGACGCCGCCACCCTGGATGACGCGGCGGCCTTCTTCCAGAAGTACTACGCCCCCAACAACGCCGTGCTGGTGGTCGTCGGAGACTTCGAGCCCGCCCGCACCCGCGGCTGGATCCTCAAGTACTTCGGCGGCATCCCGCGAGTGGAGCTGCCGCCGGGCCCCGATCTGACCGAGCCGCGGCAGATGGCGGAGAAGCGCGCCAGCCGGGTGGATTCGCTGGCCACGCGGCCGGCGCTCGGGGTGGCGTACCACCTGCCGCCGCGGTGGACGCCGGAGTGGTTCGCCTTCGGGCTGATCGACCAGATCCTGGGCCAGGGCCGCGACAGCCGGCTGTTCGAGGCGCTGGTGCAGGAGAAGGGGATGACGGGCGACGTGAGCGCCGGGATCAACTGGGGCCTGGGGCACCAGTTCAACTATGAAGGCCCGATGCTGTGGATGCTCTCGCTGTACCACGACACCGGTGTCTCCCCCGACTCGATCCTCACCGTCATCGACCGCGAGGTGGAGGGGCTGATCGCCCGGCCGGTGGATGCCGCCACGCTGGCGCGGGCGCGAACCAAGGTCCGCGCCTCGCTGTACTCCATCATGGAAAGCTTCTCCGGGTTCGGCACGCTGGACCTGCTGGCCTCCTTCGCCCTGTTCGACAACGATCCGTCGCGCATCAACCGGCTGGAGGCGGAGTTCGCCAAGGTGACGCCTTCGCTGATCCAGCGCACCGCGACCGAGTACCTGCGGCGCACCAACCGTACCGTCTACACCATCGTCCCCGGGGCTAAGGACCAGGCCGCCGGAGGTGCCCAGTGAGGAGCCGATCCATGCGACACCTGCTCGTCTCCGCCCTGCTGCTGGCCGCGCTGCCGCTCGCCGCCCAGAAGGAAACCCCGCCGCCGGCGGGCACCCCCAAGGACTTCCGGGTCCCGCCGCGGAAGACGATCACCCTCCCCAACGGGATGCGGGTGAGCTTCGTGCGCTACGGCACCGTGCCCAAGGTGGCGGTGAGCCTGGATCTCGCCACCGGCGGCATCGACGAGGCCGCGACCGAGGTGCAGCTGGCGGGCCTCACCGCCCAGATGCTGCTCGAGGGCACGACCACCCGCACCGCGGGCCAGATCAGCCGCCAGGCGGCGGAGATGGGCGGCAGCCTCCAGGCCGGCGCCGGCGATGATGACGTCACCGTGGGCGGCGAGGTGCTCAGCGAATACGGCGAGGCCTTCGTGGCGCTGCTGGCGGACGTGGTGCTCCGGCCGCGCTTCGCCGAGACCGACGTGGCGCGGCTCCGCACCAACATGCTGCGGGACAACTCGATCGCGCAGAGCCAGCCGGGGCAGATCACCCGGGTGAAGTTCCGGCAGATGCTGTTCGGCGATCACCCCTACGGCCGGGTCTGGGCCCCCGAGTCGCTGCTCGCGGGGTACAGCGCCGAGCGGGTGGCGGCTTTCTGGGCCCGGAACGCCGGCGCCCGGCGGGCGCACCTCTACATCAGCGGGGTGTTCGACGAGGCCAGGCTGGAGCGCGCGGTGCGCGCCGCCTTCAACGGCTGGAAGCCGGGGGCCGCCCCGACGGTGAAGCCGCCGACGCCGGTGGCGCATCGTCAGCTCGAGCTGGTGGACCGTCCGGACGCGGTGCAGAGCAGCCTGCGGGTCGGGCTCCCGGTGGCGGACCCGACCAGTCCCGACTGGATCCGGCTCACCGTCACCGATGCCCTGGTGGGCGGGTCGTTCGGCTCCCGGATCACCAGCAACATCCGGGAGGACAAGGGCTACACCTACAGTCCGTTCTCGTTCGTGGGGAACTGGCCCCGGACCGGGCTCTGGGTCGAGGTGGCGGACGTGACCACCAACGTCACCGGCGCCTCGCTCAAGGAGATCTTCTACGAGGTGGACCGGCTGCGGAAGGAAGCGCCCCCGGCGGCGGAGCTCACCGGCATCAAGAACAACCTGGCCGGCGTCTTCACGCTGCAGAACAGCTCCCGCTACGGGCTGATCGGGCAGCTCCAGTTCGTGGACCAGCATGGCCTGGGGGACGCTTACGTCTCCAGCTACGTCAAGAACGTCCTCGCCGTGACGCCGGAAGAGGTGCGGCGCACGGCGGAACGCTACCTCGATCCCGCGCGGATGACGATCACGGTGGTGGGCGACAAGAAGACCGTCGAGCCGCAGCTCGAGCCCTACCAGGCGGGGGTGCCGTAGGGGCGGCCGGGGGCCGCCCCGCGGGGTCAGGTCAGCGGAATCTGCGCGGCGTGCCGGTCCAGCCACTGGTCCAGCGACTGCAGCGCCGGGTTGAGTGAGCGGGAGAACGCGATGCTTCTCGCCGCACAGAACTCGGCGTTGAAGTCGTGGTAGAACTGGAACATGTTGCCCAGGTCGTCCGCGCCGGGGAAACCGAAGCTGCGGTAGACCGCCGGGCTCACCGGGTTGTACAGCACCGGCCGCCCCAGCGCCCGGGTCAGCTTCTCGGCCATCTCGGTGCCGGTCAGGTGCTCCCCGGCCACGCCGATGCTCTTCCCGATGAACTCCTTCCCCCGCAGGAACACCCCGTAGGCGCACTTCCCGATATCCTCGGCCGCCATGCCGGAGAGCGGCCTGTCGCCCATGGGCAGGGTCAGCAGCAGCCGTCCGTCCGGCCCCGGCTTGGGACCTGCGCCAAAGTAAATGAAATTGTCCCAGTAGAAGCTGGTGTGGTACAGCGTCACCGGCAGCCCCGCGTCCGTGAAGAACGCGTTGGCTTCGCCCTTGGCGTCGAAGTGCGGCACCTTGTACTTGCCCATCAGGGTCGGCATCCGGTCGTCGCTGAGCGGCACCCACTTCCGGGTGTCCTCCAGCGTGGACCAGATGACGTGCTGCAGCCCGGCGCGCTTCGCGGCCTGCGCCATGAGCGCTGCCTCCGCCAGCTCCTTCTCCGGGGAGAAGTGGGCCCAGAAGAAGGTGACGCAGAAGGCGCCGTAGGCCCCGGCAAAGGCGCGCTCGAGGCTCGCCGCGTCATCCACGTCACCCGCGACGACCTCGGCGCCGAGCGCGGCCAGGGCCTTCGCGGCGTCGGAGGCGGGATTCCGGGTGACGGCGCGGGCGCGATAGGGGGACGCGGGGTCGGCGTGGATGGCGCGCACCAGGCCGCCCCCCTGGGCGCCGGTGGCGCCGAGCACCGCGATGATTTTCTTGTCGGCCATGATTCTCTCGTGCTGCTTGGGTGAAAAGGGTTGCTACCGTGGAAAGGCTTCCGGCAGGCCGCCATCCACGGTCAGAATATCGCCGGTCGTGTACCGGAACCGGCTGCTGGCGAGCAGCACCGCCAGGTCGGCGACCACCTCGGCCGGGATCAGCGCCGCTCCCATGAGGTTCCGCTTGCGGTAGAGCTCGAGCTGTTCCTCCGGGGAGATGCCGCGGCTCGCGGCGCGCTCCTTCACGAACTGCAGAAAGAGCGGGGTCTCGATCTGGTCGGCGTTGATGGCGTTGACCCGGATCTGGTCGGGGCCCAGCTCCACCGCCGCTACCCGGAGCGCTTGCAGCATCGCCGCCTTGCTCCCGCCGTAGGCCACCGCCTCCTTCCCCGGCACCACCGCTGCCTTCGAGACCGAGGCCACGATCGAGCCCCCCAGCCCCTGGCGCCGCATGATCGTGGCGGCGCGGCCGATGGCCTGCACCGCCCCGATGTAGTGCACCTCGAGTTGGCGCTGCAGGTCCTCCCGCCGGATCTCGGTGATCGGCGCGAAGCGGGGCGGCGCCCCCGCGGTGTAGAACAGGCAGTCGAGCCCGCCGAACTCGAGCACCGCGTGGCGGAAGAGGGCGTCGAGACTGGCATCCTCCCGCACGTCCACCGCGCCGCCCAGCACCCGGGCGGGGAACCGGGCGGCGAGCTCGCAGGCCACCTTCCCCGCCACCGCGCCGTCGAGGTCGCCGATCACGACGTGCGCCCCCTCCTCGAGGAACCGCGCCGCCGCCGCCTTTCCGATCCCGCTGCCCCCGCCGATGACGACGACCACGTGCCGCGGCAGCAGCTTGCCGGCCCGTTCCTTCGCCAGCGTCTCCTCCACCTTGCGCCGTTCGAGCGGCCAGTGCTCGAACTCGAAGACGTCGGCCTCGGGGATGAACTCGAAGCGCTCCACCGCCTCGGCGTTTACCAGGCTCTCCAGCCCGGCGCGGTAGCAGAGGTTGGCGGTGACGGCGTTCTTCTTGTCGCTGAAGGCGGTGATGAGCCCGATGCCCGGGGCCAGGATCACCTTGGCCCAGTCGTCCAGCGGGGGTTGCTCCGCCGCGGCGTGCCGTCGGTGGTAGCGTTCGTACTCGGCGCGCTGGGCGGCGATCTGTTCCTTCACCTGTGCCGCGAGGGCATCTCCCGCCACCCCGGGATCCAGCTCAAGCCAGAGCGGCTGCCGCCCGGCGCGGAGCAGGTGCTCCGGCGTCGTCATGCCGCGCCGCACCAGCTCCGGCGTCCGCTCGTGCGCCAGGGTCTCGAGCACGTCCTCGCTGTCGTCGAAGTTGAGGATCACCCGTTCCGCGGCCCCCAGCGCGCCGCGCACCGCGGGCAGGACCGCTTGCGCCAGCCGCTTCCGCTCCTCCGGCGGCGGCACCGCCTTCCGCGCCGTGCCCAGCACCTGCTTTCCCTTGCGGCACACCGCGAGGTAGGCCTCGATCTTCTGTACCGCGCTGACCATCCGGTCGTAGCACTGGCGCACGTCGTCGCCGAAGATCACCAGGCCGTGATGCGCCAGGGTCAGGCCGATTGCCTCCGGCGGGATGCTCCCCGCCATGCCGCTCACCGTGCGCGCCAGGGGAAAGCCGGGCCGGGTGTAGGGCACGTACACGATCTGCCCCTCGAAGATCTCCCGCACCAGCCGTTCCGCGGTGCCGTCCGGCACGTTGGTGAGGCTCATGGTCGCGATGTCATGGGTGTGGGCGATCACCCGGTGCGGCAGCAGCGAGTGCAGCGGCGTCTCGACGCTCGGCGCGGGCCCGTCGGCGAGCATGCACCCGGTCATGAAGCGCATCATCTCCGCGTCGCTCATGGCGGTGGCGCTGCCGAGCGGCGCCAGCCGGGGCAGCGAGAGCCGGGTGAACCCGGCGCGGTCGATGGTGCGGAGGTCGGTGCCGCTGCCTTTCACCAGCAGGGCGTCCACCGGGCCGCTCCCGTCGGGGGCCGGCAGCTTCACCTTGATGGAAGTGTTGCCGCCCCCCGGCTGCACCAGCCGGGTCTCCTGCCCCAGGAGGTTGGAGAGGTACACCAGCCCATCGAGGGGGTCGGCGGTCGCGGGTGCGGCGGGGCCCCAGCGGTGGGTGACGGTGGCGGGGGTCTTCGGGGTGGTCATGGAGTACAAGATGCCCCGGCCCGCCCCCCGGCGCGAGCGGGTGGCGCGCCCTCCGCCCCGCTGGCCCGCATCACCCCGGGCTCGTACCTTACGGGCCACTCTCCCACCCGGACCCGCGCATCAGTCTCGAACCCCGCCTGCAAGCCGCCCTCGGCGACACCTACCGCCTGCTCAAGGAGCTGGGGGGCGGCGGGATGAGCCGCGTCTTCCTGGCCGAAGAGACCCGGCTGGGCCGCCAGGTGGTGATCAAGGTCCTGCCCCCGGAGATGGGAGCCGCGGTCAACATCGAGCGCTTCGAGCGGGAGATCCAGCTCGCCGCCCGGCTGCAGCACCCGCATATCGTGCCGCTGCTCACCGCCGCCGCCTCGGGGGACCTGCTTTACTACATCATGCCCTACATCGCGGGGGAGTCGCTCCGGGCCAAGCTGGCCCGGGAGGGAGAACTCCCCGTGAACGAGGCCGCCAAGATCCTGCGCGAGGTGGTGGACGCCCTCTCCTACGCCCACCGGAATGGCGTGGTCCATCGCGACATCAAGCCCGACAACGTGCTGCTCTCCGATGGGCACGCGGTGGTCACCGATTTCGGGGTCGCCAAGGCGGTGACCGCCTCCAGCGGCAAGTCCTCGCTCACCTCGCTCGGTGTGGCGCTCGGTACCCCGGCCTATATGGCACCGGAACAGGCCGCCGCCGACCCGCATGTGGACCACCGCGCGGACATCTACGCCGTCGGCACCCTGGCGTACGAGATGCTGACCGGCCGCACCCCCTTCACCGCACCCACGGCTCAGGCGCTGCTGGCGGCGCACATCACCCAGGTGCCGGAGCCCGTCACCCGGCACCGGCCGGCGGTGCCGGCGGCGCTGGGCGGGCTCCTCATGCGCTGCCTGGAGAAGCGCCCCGCCGACCGGTGGCAGAGCGCCGCGGAGTTCCTGGCGCAGCTCGAAGTCGTGGCCACTCCCTCGACCGGCGGCCTGACCCCCACCGGCACCGCCCCCGCCGTCTCCAGCGGGACCGAAGAGGCCATCCGGAAGAGCCATCCGCTCCGGGTGGCGGTGCTCTTCGCGATTGCCTCCCTGGTGGTCATCGGCGTGGCCTTCCTGCTGGTGCGGGCGCTGGGGCTCCCCGACTGGGTGTTCTACGGCGCCATCGCCCTCATGCTCGCCGGGCTGCCGATCATCCTGCTGACCGGGCACTTCGAGCGCCGACGGGCGCAGGCCCGCGCCAGTGGCCGCGTGGTGACCACGCCCGAGGGCAGCGTCCATCACTGGTTCACCTGGCAGCGGGCCATCCGCGGCGGGGTGCTGGCCTTTGCCGCCCTCGGCGTGCTCGCTCTCGGGTACACCGCCATGCGGCTGCTCGGCATCGGGCCGGTGGGTACCCTGATGGCCTCCGGCAGCCTGAGCGAGAAGGACCGGCTGCTGGTCGCCGACTTCGAGAACCGCACCACCGACGCCACCCTCGGCAGTTCCATCACCGAGGCGTTTCGCATTGACCTCGGCCAGTCGCCGGTGGTGCGCCTTGTGAGCCGGGCCGAAGTGGGTGAGGCGCTGGCCCGGATGCAGCGCGACGCCGACGCGCCGATCACCCCGGAGCTGGCCCGGGAGATCGCCACCCGGGAGGGGGCGAAGGCGGTCGTGGTCGGAGAGGTCAGCTCCGTCGGGAAGGGCTACGTGCTCGCGGCCCGGATCCTCGCGGCGACGGATGGCGCCGAACTGGTGGCGCTCCGAGAGACCGCGGATGACGACGCCGGCATCGTGGCGGCGCTCGACCGGCTCTCGGGCCGGGTGCGGGAACGGATTGGCGAATCGCTCAAGACCATCCGGGGTGGAGAAGCGCTGGAGCAGGTCACCACCAGTTCCCTCGAGGCACTCCGGCTCTACAGTGAAGGGTCGCAATTGAGTGACCGCGGCGAGGCGGCCCGGGCCATTCCGCTGCTGGAGCAGGCGATCGCCCTCGATAGCGGCTTTGCCATGGCATGGCGCAAGCTGGCGGTGGCGCTCGGCAACTCCCGGGCGAGCAACGACCGGCAGGTGTACGCCACCACCCGGGCGTACCAGCACCGCGACCGCCTGCCGGAGATCGAGCGGCAGTATGCCATCGCCTACTACCACACCAACGTGGACATTGACCCGGCGCGGGCGGAGGCGGCGTATCGGCGGGTGCTTGCCATCCGTTCGGATGACAATGTCTCGGGCAATAACCTCGCCCTGCTCCTGCTCACTCAGGGCCGCCCGGCTGAGGCGGAGAGCCTGATCACCCCGCTGGCGCAGAGCCGGGACTACGTGAACAACGCCAGCCTCCAGCTGGTCGCCGCTCAGGTGGGCCAGGGGCACCTGGACCAGGCGCGGCAGACCATTGATGGACTGCTCAAGTCCGCGCCGGACGCCGCGATGTACCTCTGGGCGCGCGGGTTCGTGCTCGAGGCCAGCCAGGACCATGACGGGGCCGCACGAGCGTGGCTCGAACTCGGGCTCAAGACCCGCGACCCCGGGTATCAGGAGTTGATGCATCTGGGGCTGGGCGGGAACCATCAGAAACGCGGCAAGCTGGTGGAAGCGGAGCGGGAGTGGCGCATGGCGATGAACACCAGCGCCGCTCGCGGGCTGCCCGGCGCCGCGGTGGCCACTGCGGCGGCGCTGGCCCAGCAGTACCTGCTGCTCCGCGGAGACACCACCGGTGCGCTCCGGGTGCTCGACGGTGCGCTACGCCAGTTTCCGCTCGAATCCATCCCGGCCTACGACCGCCCATCGGCTGACCTGGCCACGACCTACGCCCTCGCCGGTCAGGGGGCCCGGGCCCGGGAAACACTCAAGGCCTACGAATCCCAGGTCCCCGAGGGGATCCGCCGCGGCCAGTGGCAGTGGCACCGGGCCCGCGGGTGGGTCGCGCTGGCGGAGGGCCGGGCCGCCGACGCGGCGGCGGCATTCGTGCGGGGCCGGTTCTCGGGAGACTGTCCCGACTGCGGCGCGTGGGAGGAGGGAGTGGCGTTCGAGCGCGCCAACCAGCCCGACTCCGCCCTGGCCGCCTACCAGCGCGCCGCGGGCACCGGCACCACCTGGAAGTCCATCGCCGATCCCTGGGGCCTTGCGCCGAGTCTCAAGCGGCTGGGGGAGCTGTACGAGGAGCGGGGCGACAAGACCCGGGCCATCGAGCACTACACCCGGTTGCTCGATCTCTGGAAGGACGCGGACCCGGTGCTCCAGCCCACCGTCCGTGAGATCCGGGGCCGGCTGGCCCGACTCGCGGGGGAAGGCAAGTGAACGAGCCGCTCGCCGCCGCCCTCGCCGATCGCTACCGCATCCAGCGGGAGCTGGGGCATGGCGGGATGGCCACGGTGTACCTGGCCGAGGACCTGAAGCACCACCGCCAGGTGGCGATCAAGGTGCTCCGTCCCGAGCTGGCCGCGGTGATCGGCGCCGAGCGCTTCCTCTCCGAGATCCGCACCACCGCCGCGCTGCAGCATCCCCACATCCTGCCGCTCCACGACTCGGGCGAAGCCGACAAGCTGCTCTTCTATGTCATGCCGTTCGTCGAAGGGGAGTCGCTCCGCGATCGGCTGACGCGGGAGAAGCAGCTCCCGGTGGCGGACGCGGTCCGGATCGCGGGAGAAGTGGCGAGCGCGCTCGACTACGCCCACCGCCACGGCGTGATCCACCGCGACATCAAGCCCGAGAACATCCTGCTGCACGACGGCCGGGCGCTGGTCGCGGATTTCGGCATTGCGCTGGCCGCGAGCAAGGCCGGCGGCACCCGGATGACCGAGACGGGCATGTCCCTCGGCACCCCGCACTACATGAGCCCCGAACAGGCCATGGGGGAGCGCGAGATCACCGGCCGCTCCGACGTCTACGCCCTCGGCTGCGTCACCTACGAGATGCTGGTGGGGGAGCCTCCCTTTACCGGCCCCACCGCGCAGGCCATCGTGGCCAAGGTGATGACGGTGGAGCCGGCGTCGCTCACCGGACAGCGGCGGTCGGTGCCGCCGGAGGTGGAAGCGGCGGTGCTCCAGGCGCTGGAGAAGCTGCCGGCGGATCGCTTCGCGACGGCGGCGGAGTTTGCCGCGGCGCTCGTGGGGGACGGTACCGCGGCACGACGGCAGGGCGGCACCGGCGTTCACCCGCGTGCCGCCGAACCGCCGCGGCGCCGAGCCGTCCTGTATGCCGCGCTCGCCCTCGTCACACTGCTCGCAGCCTGGGGCTGGCTGCGGCCCGCCCCCGCCCCGCCCTTTCCCTCCAAGCTGGCGATCCCCGTGCCCGGCCTGGGCGGCTCCGGCGGCCCGGCGCTGCAGCGCCAGCTCGCCATTTCACGGGACGGGAGCGAGCTGGTCTACGTCGCGGTCGGCTCCGATGGGGTCAATCGGTTGGTACGGCACTCCCTTGATTCCGAGCAGGGGTCGCTCATCCCGAACAGCAGTGGCCTGGCGGCGCCGCTCCTGGCTCCGGACGGCAGTGCCGTCTTCGCAACCCAGTGGGCCCCGGCAGGCGCCTTCCGGCTCCGGGGCGACGGCAGCGGCCGCACCCCATTGCCCGCTGAGTTCGCCACAACCGGGTACGCGGACTTCGCACCCGACGGCAGTATCTGGTTCGGGGGCGGGTTCTACGCGCAGGGAGCCCGGTCCGGTGTCTTCCAGCTGATCGGGACCGATTCGATCGTCGCCCACTTCCCCGGCCGGCACCTCGACCTGCAGCTGCAGGAGCTCCTGCCGGATGGCCGGCGGGCCATCATGGTCCGCAGCGGGACGACGGCGATTACCGGACCCATCGTGCTGCTCGATCTCCGCACGGGGGAGGCGACCACGGTGCTGGACCGGCCGCTGCTCGAGGCCAGGTACACCTCCGGATTCCTGGTGACCGTGGCGCTGGACGGCACGTTGCAGGCGGTGCCGTTCGACCAGAAGCGTGGCCGGGTGACCGGGGCGGCGGTCACGATCGGTACCGGGGTGTCGGTCACCGGCAGTGGGTTCGGACAGGTCGCCGTGGCGGAGAATGGCACGGTCGCGTACATCCCGGAGGAGCCGCGCTCCCTGGTCTTCGTGGACCGGGCCGGTGGTTTCCGCACCGCGGTGACGGAACGGCACAGCTACCACGCGCCGATGTTCTCCCCCGATGGAACGCGGCTCTCTACCGACTACATCTCCGGTGACGGCCGGGACGTCTGGATCCTGTCCCTGGCGCAGGGGACGCTCACCCGCGCCACCTTCGACCGGGACGGGCACGACGCCACCTGGACCCCCGACGGACGATTCATCACCTATGCTTCCAGTCGTGGCGGGTCGCTCGGGATCTTCCGCACCCGCCCGGGCAGCGCCACCGGCGCCGAGTCATTGTTCGTCTCGGAGAAGCTGCTGTACACCGGCCTGCCGCTGCCGGACGGCTCCGGTCTCCTGACGGTGGGCACCGGGCTGAACGGTGCCTCAAGCAACGACCTGGCCCTGCTCGGGAATGGCGGGCGCGGACCCTTGACCGCGCTGGTGGCGAGCCCCTTCAGCGAGGTGTACCCGTCGCTCTCGCCGGACGGGAAGTGGGTGGCATTCGTCTCCGACCAGTCGGGCCGGCAGGAGGTCTATGTGCGGCCCCTGGCGGGGGACGGGGACCAGGTCCAGATCTCGGCCGACGGCGCCACCGAGCCGCTCTGGAGCCGGGACGGACGCGAACTGATCTACCGCACGACGGCGGGGGAGGACACCCGGCTCGTCTCGGCGCGGTTCCGGACCGCGCCGGCCTTCGAGGTGCTGTCCCGGCAGCCGCTCTTTTCGATGGCCGACATCGTCGGGACCAATCCGCATACCAATTACGACCTCTCGCCGGATGGCCGGACCTTCGCCATGGTGCGCCGGAGCCCGGCGACGCGTATCATGGTGATCCAGCATCTGCCCGAGCTGGTACGGCGACTTCAGGGCAGCGGCACGGCCAACTGACCGGCCGGGGCCGTCATCGGTTCGAGGAGGCACAGATGACGATGACCGGACTGCGCACCACCTCCATCCCCGCCGATCCCGGCCCCAAGCCGCGGGATGAGGAGCTCGATCTCTTCGGCCTGACCCACATGGGGAAGGTGCGGAAGAACAACCAGGATCACTTCCTGCTGTGCACCGTGCACCCGCAGGTGCTGGTGCACGGCACCAGCCTGCCGATGCCGGAGGAGCTCCCGCTCCGCGGCCAGCGATTGGCCACCATCATGCTCGTGGCGGATGGCGTCGGGAGCGGCGCCGGTGGCGGAGAGGCGAGCCAGCTCGCGGTCGAGACCATCACCCGGTACGTCTCGACGAGCCTCCGCTGCTACCACGCCGCCGGCCTGGCCCACGGCGGGGAATTCGAGGAGGCGCTCCGCACCGCGGCCATCGAGGCCCACACGGCGGTCAAGGCGGAGGCGGCCACCCGTGCGGAACCGAGCCGGATGGCCACGACCCTCACCCTGGCGATCGTGACCTGGCCGTGGGTGTACGTGGTGCAGGTGGGCGACAGCCGCTGCTACCACTATCTCAATGGGAAACTGCGGCAGGTGACGCGGGACCAGACCATGGCCCAGGCGCTGGTGGACGAGGGGGCGCTGCCCGCGGACCGGCTGGCCTCCTCCCCCTTCAGCCACGTGCTGGTGAGCGCGATCGGCGGCGAGTCGGCCACGCCGGTGGTGTCCCGCCTCGACATCCGCGACCGCAACTCGGTCCTGCTGCTCTGCAGCGACGGACTGACCAAGCACGTCTCCGACGCCGAGATCGCCGAGCGGACCGGCGCCATGCAGTCCTCGGAACAGCTCTGCCGCTCGCTGCTCGAACTGGCGCTGGAGCGGGGCGGCAGCGACAACATCACCATCCTGTCAGGGCGCGCCCCGGCGTAGCGGGCGTGGCCTTCGCGCCCGTTGTGGTTGCACTTCAATAGAAGCAGGTCATGATGTACCGCTTGCTGCTGGTGGCGACCGTTGTGGCTATCCCCCTCGCCACCCAGGTAGGCCGCCCGGAGCCGCCCCGGGTCGAGGCGAACGACAACCGAGTCCCCGCCGGCCGGCTCCGGCACGATACGCTGACCATTGCGCTCGAGATCCGGCTGGGCCGCTGGTACCCGGAGGCGGACTCGGGCCCCGCCCTCCTGGTCCCGGTCTTCGCCGAGGCGGGGGCCGCGCCCCGGATTCCCGGGCCCCTGATCCGGGTGCCCGCCGGGACGACTATCGCGGCCACCCTCACCAACCGGCTCGGCGATTCCACCGTCACCGTCCATGGCTTCTACGCCCGCCCCGGGGCAGGCGCGGACTCGCTGATCCTGGCACCCGGCCAGCGGGCGCGGGTGACGTTTGCCGCGGGAGCGCCGGGGACCTACCTCTATCATGCCGTCGCCGGGACCGTGGACACCCTGCACGAGCGCGAACAGCTCGCGGGGGCGTTCATCGTGGACACGGCCGGGGCCCGGAGCGACGACCGGATCTTCGTGATCAACATCTGGAGTGATGGCCGGCTGACGCCCCGCGAGCGCCACGCGCTGGCCATCAACGGACGCACCTTTCCCTTCACCGAGCTCCAGACCCTGCCGCTCGGCGCGCCGGTGGACTGGCGCTGGATCAACGCCTCCCGTCGCAACCACCCGATGCACATGCACGGCTTCTATTTCCGGGTGGACAGCAAGGGCCGGGAGGGGCGGGACACGGTCTATGCGCCGGAGAATGCCTGGCAGGCGGTGACCGAGATGATGCCAGCCGGCAGCACCATGCGGATCAGTTGGACCCCCAACCGGAGCGGGAACTGGCTGTTCCATTGCCACGTCGGCTTTCACGTGGTGCCCACTGCGCGGTTGGACCAGCCGCCCCCTGACGCCCACGAACACCACTCCGGTGACATGCGGGAACACATGGCGGGGCTGGTGCTGCCGATCACCGTGCCGGCGGTGGGGCCCCCGACCGAGCGGGGTGAGGCGCGCCAGCTCCGGCTCTACGTGCAGGCCGGCCCGCCGCGGGGGCGCGTCGCGCGCGCGCTCAGCTTCATCCCCGATCGCGGGGCGCCGCCCGCGCCGGATTCGGTCGAGTGGCCCGGCGGCCTGCTGGTGCTCACCCGCGATGAGCCCACCGACATCGTGGTGGTCAACCGCCTGCCGGAGGCCACGGCGGTGCACTGGCACGGGATCGAGCTGGAGAGCTACTGGGATGGTGTCGCGGGGTGGAGTGGCGCGGACGGGCTGCGGGCGCCGGTGATCGCCCCGGGGGATTCGTTCATCGCGCGGCTCACGCTGCCCCGGGCCGGCACCTTCATGTATCACACCCATCTCAACGACAACCTGCAACTGGGCAGCGGGCTCTACGGAGCCATCGTGGTGCTCGAGCCGGGGGAGCGGTTCGATCCGGCGCATGACCACGTCTACGTGGCCGGGTGGAATGGGCCGGGCGGGCGGGACATGCTGGTGAATGGCGACTCCACGGGCCCGGTGCTCCGGCTGCGCGTGGGGGAGCGGCACCGGCTGCGGTTCGTCAGCATCGGGCTCGCCAACCGGCCGCTCTTCGTGCTCACCCGGGACAGCCTGCCGGTACGCTGGCGGCCGCTGGCCAAGGATGGATACCCGCTGCCGCCGAGTCGGGCGGTGCCGGCCCCGGCGCGGGTGGCCCTGGCCGCGGGTGAAATCGCGGACATGGAATTCATTCCCGACCAGCCGGGGAGCTACCAGCTCGCCGCGGTGTGGCTCGGGGCGCCCTTCTGGCGGCAGCGCATCGAGGTCGTGCAGTAGCCACAAACATCAACCACGAAGAGCACCAAGGGCACGAAGCCGCCCTTCGTAGTCTTCGTGTTCTTCGTGGTTGAATCCCCTCTCGAGGAATGCATGAGTCGACTGTTGATGTGTGCGGCGCTGGTGGCCACCCCCCTTACCGCGCAGGCCCGTCTTGCCCCCGCCGGTCCGCGCTTCGAGGTGACCTTCACCGCCATCCAGAGCGTCTCCCCGCTCGATGGCCGGCTGCTCGTCATGCTCTCCACCGATTCCAGCGCCGAGCCGCGGTTCCAGATCGGGGACCAGGAATCCACCCAGCTCATCTTCGGCGTGGACGTGGACGGCTGGCAGCCGGGCAAGGTGCGCACCCTGGATGCGCGCGCCCTGGGCTACCCGATCGCGAAGCTGACCGATCTTCCCGCCGGCCGGTACCGGGTGCAGGCGCTGCTCAACCGCTACGAGACCTTCCGCCGCGCCGATGGCCGGGTCCTCAAGCTTCCGCCGGACCAGGGCGAGGGACAGCAGTGGAACCAGAAGCCGGGAAACCTCTACAGCGCCCCGCGGTGGATCACCCTCGACCCGAAGCAGCCGCAGGCCGTCAGCCTCGCCCTGTCACAGCGCATCCCGGCCGTCGAACCCCCGGCGGACACGAGGTACGTCCGGCATGAGCGCATCCAGTCGAAGCTGCTCTCCGACTTCTGGGGCCGGCCCATGTTCCTCGGCGCCCACGTCCTGGTGCCGGAAGGCTTCGACAGCCACCCCGAGGCGCGCTACCCGCTGGTGATCGATCACGGCCACTTCCCCGCCACCTTTGAGCCCTGGCGGGAGACTCCCCCCGATTCGAGCCTGGCCCCCGACTACAGCGCGCGTTTTGACCTCCATGGCTACAACCGGATCCAGCAGGAACATGCCTGGCAGTTCTACAAGGAATGGACCGGCCCCGGCTTCCCGCGGGTGCTGCTGATCCAGATCCAGCACCCGACACCCTACTACGACGACTCCTACGCGGTGAACTCGGCGAGCAACGGCCCCTACGGTGACGCCATCATGCGGGAGCTGCTGCCGTACCTCGAGCGCAAGTACCGCGGCATCGGGGAGGGATGGGCCCGCTTCACCTACGGCGGATCCACCGGTGGCTGGGAGGCGATGGCGGTCCAGATGTTCTACCCCGACGACTTCAATGGCGCCTGGGCCGCCTGCCCCGATCCCATCGACTTCCGCCAGTACACCACCATCAACATCTACGCCGACAGCAACGCCTACCGGAGCGGCGGGCCGTGGAAGTGGGTGGAGCGCCCAGGGCACCGCAACCACCTGGGGCACATCCAGACCACCGTGCGCCAGATGAACCAGCTCGAACTGGTGCTCGGGACCCGGGGGCGCTCCGGCGGGCAGTGGGACATCTGGCAGGCGGTGTATTCCCCATCGGGCCCGGACGGCTATCCGGCGCCGATCTGGGACAAGCGGACCGGCCGGATCGACCCTGCCGTGGCGGCCTACTGGCGCGAGCACTTCGACCTGGGCCACATCCTGAGCCGGGACTGGCCCACGCTGGGCCCGAAACTCAACGGTAAGCTCCACATCTACGTCGGCGAGGGAGACAATTACTTCCTCAACAACGCCGTCTATCTTGTGGAGGCGCGCCTGCGGGAGCTGACCGGCCCGGCCCCGGACATCGAGGTGGATTACGAGCCGCGGGCTGAGCACTGCTGGAACGGCGATCATACCCGTCCCAACGCCTACAGCCGCCTGCGCTACGCCCAGATGTTCGTGCCCCGGATCATGGACCAGATCCGGAAGCGGCATCCCGCGGGCGCCGACACGCTGAGCTGGCGCTACTGACCCGTCCGGAGTGTCCATGCAGCAGGATCCGCTCGACGCCGTCTTCGACCTCCTCGCCGATGGCCGGGAGGTCGAAGCACGCGCCCAGCTCGACACCCTGATCCGCGAGGAGCCGTGGAACGGGTCGCTGCGCTCGATCCGCGCCCTGCTCCGGGTGGATCAGCAGGAACTCGATGGTGCGGCGGAGGACGCGGCGGCGGGGGTGGAGCTGGCAGAGGGGCATCCCTTCGCCCACTACTGCCAGGCCACGGTGGAGCTGGCCCGGGGTGAGCTGGCGCTGGCCATCGGTTCCGCCCGGCGGGCGCAGGAGTTCGCGCCAGACTACGCCGACGCCATCCTGCTGGAGGCCCGCGCCCATGCCGCCGATGAACGTTTCACCGAGTCCCGGGACCTCGCCGCCCGCGTCATGGAGCTGGATCCGGACAATGAGGAGGCGGCGCTGCTCCACACCCTGACCGCCGGCGCCATGACCGGTGGCCGGCTGGACCAGGCATCGTGGCGGGCGCTGGCGGATCGCTTTCCGCTCAATCCCGTGGCCCGGGCGGGCGCCGGCTGGACCCGCCTCAGTGCCGGCCAGGTCAAGGACGCCCGGGTGGAGTTCGAGCAGGCGCTCGCCCTCGACCCCACCCTCCCCTGGGCCCGTGAAGGGCTGGTGCTGGCGCTCAAGGCGCGGAACCCGGTGTACGCCGTGCTGCTCCGCTTCTTCCAGTGGCTGGGCCGCTTCCCGAAGCGCACCCGCAACCTGTTCATCATCGGCGGCTTCATCGCCTATCAGCTGCTTCGGGGGCTGCAGGCGTCCCATCCGGAACTGCGCTGGGTCATCCTCCCGCTGCTGGTGGTCTACATCGGCTTCCTGGTGCTCTCATGGCTCGCGGACCCGCTCCTCAACCTGGTGCTCATGGCCCGGGCCGACGGGCGCCGCCTGCTCCGTCCCGAGGAGCGGCGGGCCGCGCTCCTCGTCGGGGGCTGCCTCGGGCTGGGGGGGCTGCTGGCCGGCGCGGCCGCGCTGACCGGGGCCCGCGATCTCTACCTGAGCGCATTTGGCGTGGGGCTCACCAGTTTCGGGGTGGCGGCGGCGTACAACCGCAGCGGCCGGCGACGCCGTCAGCTGCAGGCGGTGGCCGCGGCCGGGTTCGGGTGCGGGCTGGCCTCGGGCGTGGCGCCACCGCCGGCGGACGCGATCCTGCTCCTCCTCTGCCTCCTCTGCGTCGGGATCGCGACCTGGACCAGCAGTCTCGGCAGCGACGATCCCGCACCCGCACGTCCCTGAGGGACCCGCCGATGCATCCCGACACCCGTGTCCTGCACGCCGGTTATCCCGCGGGCCCGGGGCCGTACCTCCCGGGCCCGACCTTCGCCGCCACGTATGTCGCGCCGGGCGACCCGGCCCAGCATGCCTACACCTACGGCCGGTTCCACAATCCCACCTGGACCGCGTGGGAGACGGCGCTGGCGGAACTCGATGGCGGTCACGCCATCGCCTTCGGCTCGGGGATGGCGGCGGTCTCGGCGGTGTTCGGGGTCGTGCTCTCGCCGGGAGACGTGGTGGTCATGCCCACCGACTGCTACTACACCACCCGGGTCCTGGCTCGCGACTGGCTCGCGAAGCTCGGCATCGAGACCCGGCTGGCGCCCACGCGGGGCAACGCGCAACTGGAGCACCTCAAGGGAGCCAGGCTCCTCTGGCTCGAGACGCCCTCCAACCCGGCGCTCGAGGTCTGCGACATCGCCCTGCTGGCGCGCGCGGCGGCGGAGCAGGGTTGCCTCGTGGCGGTGGACAACACCACCGCCACCGGCCTGCTGCAGCAGCCTCTCGCGCTGGGCGCCGCGCTCACGGTGGCCTCGGACACCAAGGCGCTCACCGGCCACGCGGATGTGACCCTGGGCCACGTCTCGGTGGCCGATCCCGACCTGGCCGTCCGGCTCCGCACCTGGCGCACCCAGCACGGTGCCATCCCGGCGCCGATGGAGGTCTGGCTGGCCCACCGCTCGCTGGCCACCCTGCCGCTCCGCCAGGAACGTCAGTGCGGGACCGCGCTGGCGCTCGCCACGCTGCTCGAGGCCCGGGGAGATATCTCCCGGGTGTACTACCCCGGCCTCCCCGGCCACCCGGGACACGAGATCGCGCGGCGGCAGATGCGAAACTTCGGGTCGGTGCTGAGCTTCGATCTCGACACCGAGCCCCGGGCCGAGCGATTCCTCAAGCGGCTCAGACTCGTCAGGGAGGCCACCAGCTTCGGCAGCGTGCACTCGAGCGCCGAGCGCCGCGCCCGCTGGGGCGGGGACGCGGTGAGCCCCGGGTTCATCCGCTTCAGCGTCGGGGTGGAGCACCCGGGGGATCTGCTGGCGGATGTCGCCCAGGCGCTCGACGCGGCGGGGTGAAGCATCAACCACAAAGAACTCGAAGGGCACGAAGGGCCGATCGCTCTTGCAGAAGTTCTTCGTGCCCTTCGTGATCTTCGTGGTTGATTTTGCGGTCAGCCGCGCTCCACCCGCGCCATGAAGCAGCCCGCCTCCGCATTGCGCAGGTGGACATAGTCCGCCGGTGTCGCTTCCAGCACCCGCCGTACCACCGCCTCGGGGCCCTCGCCGTTCACCCATTCCTGCACCACCAGCTTCCCGCCGCGGGTGTAGCCCTCGACCACCGTCGGCAGCGCCCGGAGGTCGGGCGGATACTCGAGCCCGTCGTAGCACTCGCACCCGTCGGCGTGAATGAACACCGGCCCCGGCGCGGGCAGGCTCCCCGGCTCCGCGAACGGCTGGTAGGTGAAGAGCAGGCGGTCCTCCTCCCCAACCTTGAACGTCTTGAGGCAGAGCCGGCAGGGGCCGGAGCCCTTCGCCAACTCGCGGTGCGCCGGATGGCCGTACTGGGGCGAGCGGAGGGTGGCGCGGGCTTCGGCCGCCAGCGCGGTGGGGATCCCGGAATAGCGATAGACCGTCATGACCGCTCCTGTGCTGGGTGACAGGAGCCAGTCTAGGGCCGCGCGGGAGTACCGGCTATCCGGAGCTTGCGGTGGAATCCGGGGTGAAATCAACCACAAAGCGCACGAAGAACACGAAGCTGCGCCGGTAGTCTTCGTGCTCTTCGTGGTTGAATTACTGCGCGTGGCCTAGAACGGCTTGAAAATCGCCGACCAGGCGGCGACGCCGCCGAGCACCGGATAGAGCAGGAAGAGCGGCCTGGCCAGCGCCGGCCGCCGGTAGGGCAGCAGCACCAGGAAGGTCAGCACCGCCCAGACGAGCAGCTTGAGCCAGACCCAGCCCGGGAACCCGCTCACCAGCCCCAGCCGGGCCAGCATCCCGAACCCGCCCAGCAGGACCAGGAAGGCCGCGGTGCCATGGAGCGCCGCGAGGAGTTTCCGGTTGGGGTTGCGCTCGCGGGTGCCGCCCGCCGCGACGACCATGGCCAGCCCGCCGAAGGAAAGGAACAGCAGCATGATCGCGATCAGGTGGATCGCGCGGTAGAGTTCGATGGGAATCATGGGCCCAAGGTAATCACGGCGACCCGGGTCGGAAAAGCGCCCCCGCCCCAATCAGCCAGAAGCCTCGACAGCGGCAGCCCCCATGCAATCGGCGAGGCGCCGGATGAAGACCGCTGCCGTGGACCGTGAACTGGTGGGATGGCTCAGGGCGGCGTATGATGCGGCGGAGTAGCTGAGCCCGGGTTCCCTCGACCCCGCACCAGGCGAAATACGCATGCGCACCACTTCAGGCCGCGCCCCCGTGCGCGACGAACTGCAGACCCTGCCGGCCGTCGGCCCCAGCATCGCGCAGGACCTCCACGACCTCGGTATCCACTCCGTGGCGGCCCTTCGGCGCCGCGACCCGGAGCGGCTCTACGCCGCGCTCAACCAGCTCCGGGGCGAGCGCCAGGATCCCTGCGTGCTCTACACCTTTCGCTGCGCCGTGTACGCCGCGCGCACCGCGCGGCCCCGGCCTGCGCTGCTCAAGTGGTGGAACTGGAAGGGCCGCACCCTTGCCGGCATCGCCGCACTGCTCCTCTGTGCGGCAGTGGGCCCTGCACCGCTCGGGGCTCAGCACCTCGGCCGGGTGGAGTTCCCCAACAGCGGCCAGCCGGCAGCGCAGGCGCCGTTTCTCCGGGGGCTGATGCTGCTGCACAGCTTCGAGTACGAGGACGCCGCCGGCGCCTTCCGTGAGGCGCAGGCCGCCGACTCCGGCTTCGCCATGGCGTACTGGGGCGAGGCGATGACCCACAACCACCCGCTGTGGAACGAACAGAACCAGGCCGCGGCCCGGGCCATCCTCGAGCGGCTCGGCCCGACCCCCGAGGCGCGGCGACTCAAGGCGCCCACCGAGCGGGAACAGCGTTACCTGGAGGCGGTCGAGCGGCTCTACTTCCTCGACGCCCCCAAGTCCACCCGCGACACGCTCTACAGCCTGGCCCTGGAGGGCATCGCCCGCAGCTTTCCCGAGGATGACGACGGCCAGACCTTCTACGCCCTCTCCCTGATGGGGCTGAGCCAGGGCACCCGCAATATCCCGAGCTACATGCGCGCCGGCGCCATCGCGGAAGAGATCTACCGCCGGAACCCGCAGCATCCGGGCGCGCTGCACTACATCATCCACGCCTTTGACGATCCGGTGCACGCCCCCCTCGGCCTGCGCGCCGCGCGGGAGTACTCGGCCATCGCCGCCGACGCCGACCACGCGCAGCACATGACCACCCACATCTTCCTGGCGCTCGGCATGTGGCCGGAGACGGTCAGGCAGAACGCCATCGCGTCGGGACCCGACAGCGCCGGATGGCGGCCGGGCCACTATACCTCCTGGCACTCGTATGGCCTGCTGCAGCTCGGGCAGTACCAGGCGGCGGCGCGCCACCTCGCCACCGTGCGCCGGAATCTCGCCGCGGCGGCCACGCCCGGCCGCCTCGGCTACATGGTGACGATGCGGGCCCATTACCTGATCAACACCGAGCGGTGGGCGGATAGCGCGGCGGGCTGGGCGCTGGAGCTGGACCGGAGCCCGCCGGGGGTGCGGGCCATCGACGCCTACGTGCTCGGCGTGGCGCAGCTGGCGCAGGGCAGGCGTGCCCCGGCCGAGGCGGCCCTCGGCAAGCTCGATGCAATGGCACAGGCGGCCGCGCGGGACACCAGCATGCTCGGAAGTACCAAGGTGCCGGGGATCCTGGCCGACCAGCTCCGGGCCCGCCTGCTGTGGGGGCAGGGGCGGCGTGACAGCGCCCTCGCGCTGCTCCGGACCGCCGCCGGGAAGGAGGAGAGCATCCCCGCCGAGTTCGGCCCGCCGGATATCGTGAAGCCGACCTATGAGCTGATGGGAGAGCTGCTGCTCGCGGCGGATCGCGCCCCAGAGGCGATGCGCGCCTTCAACCGCGCGCTGGAGCTCACGCCGGGGCGCTCGCTCTCCCTGCTGGGGCTGGCCCGCGCCGCGCGCAAGGCGGGCGACGACGGCGCGGCGGGGCGGGCGCTGGCGCGGCTGCGGGAGAACTGGCGCGGGGCGGATGCGGGCATCGCAGGGCTCGCCGAACTCTCCCGGAGCCGCGCCTCGGACTGACCGATGGATCAGGGCCCCGGCAGCCGTGCCCCCGGAGTGGACCGTCCCCCCTGGTGCAGCACCAGCGTGGTCGCCGTGCCGGCGCTGTCGGTGAGGAACTCCACCTCCGCCTCCACCACCTTGAGGAAGAACCGGGTGGCGCTCGCGCCGTACACCCGGAAGCGGGGCTGGTTGGTGGCCTGCACGAAGAGCTTCTCTCCCTCCGCCGTCACCTCCACCACGAACGTCGGCGCCAGCTCGTAGCGGCCGACGTACTTCCGGAGCGTCGCCTCCGGCACCGCCACCTCCGGCCGCGCCGGCGCCGGGTGTCGGAGCTGCACCGAGCCATCGAGCACGTGCAGGCCGATGTCGTCGATGTCCCCCGCGCTGGCCGAGAGCACCACGACGTTCGCCCCCGAGGCGGGATCGAACCCCACGAAGCTGTGGTAGCCCCCGGTCTGGCCATTGTGCCACACGATGCGCTTCCCGTTCCGCTCCAGCAGGTGCCACCCGAGCCCGATGGACAGATTGGGCGGCACCGCCGGCCGCCGCGGCTCGATGGCGAGCCGGATCGCGTCCCCGACTCGCCCCGCCGGCGGTGAGACGCACGCCGCCATGAATCGCAGCATGTCGTTCACCGTCGAGCGCCACGCCCCCGCCCCCGCCAGCACGTCGAACTCCCAGGTGCGCACCGGCTCCAGGCTCACGTCGTGGCCCTGCGCCAGCCGCGCGGCGAGCGGCGCCGTCAGGGTGATCCGGGTGTCCCGCATCCCCAGCGGCTCGAGCAACCGCTCCGTCACCAGCACCTCGTAGGGCTTTCCGGCCCGGCGCTCGAGCGCGTGGCCCAGGAGCCCCATCCCCAGGTTGGAGTACTCGTAGCTGGCGCCCGGATCCCGCGGCAGGGTGTAGCCGTTGAGAAAGGCGTAGAGCTGCTCGGCGCGGTAATCGAGATACGGATTGGTAGGGTCGGTCGGCTCCAGCGCCGGGAGGCGCGGCAGGCCGGAGGTGGCGGTGGCCAGGTCGAGGAGGGTGATGACGCGCCCATTCCGCTCCGGCACCTTCACCGATGCGGGCAGGTAGCGCTGCACCGGGTCCTCCAGCGCCACTTCCCCCCGCCCCACCATCTCCGCCAGCAGCAGGGTGGTAAACACCTTGGAGACGGAGCCGATCTCGAGCACCGCCTGGCCATCGAGCGGCGCCGATCCCGGCCCGCCCCGCCGGCCGACCGCGACCACCCGCGGCCCGCCCCGCTCCTGCACGCCGAGCACGATGCCGGTGGCGCCGCCGCGCTCCACCCGGGTGGTCAGGACGGCGCGGAGCGAATCCGACGGCAGCGCCTGCCACTGGGCGGCGAGCGGGACGGCGGTGAGCAGCGGGAGCAGGAAGACGTGCAGGAAAGACCGGCGAGCGAACATCCGGGCACCTCAGGTAGGGGTCGAGTCGGGGGAAGTTACTACTCGACGTGCCCTGGGAGGATCGGTTTCGCTTCAGCGACCCAGCGCGGCGAGCGCCGCGGCGATGGCCGGAAGGGGCAGCACATGCTGCGCGGCGCCACGCTCCACCGCCGCCCGCGGCATGCCATAGACGGCGCAGGTCGCCTCGCTCTCGGCGATGGTCACGCCGCCGTGGGCGCGGATCAGGCTCAGCCCCTCGGCGCCGTCCTCCCCCATCCCCGTCAGCAGCACCCCCAGCACCTTGCCCGGCCGGGCCCGCTCGGCCGACCGGAAGAGGACATCCACGCTGGGCACATGCCGCGCCCCCGCCGCGTCCGCGGAGAGGGTCGCGCCGAGCCCCCGGCTGAGACGGAGGTGCATTCCCGCCGGCGCGATCAGCACCCGGCCCGGGCGGAGCTGATCCCCCTCCACCGCCTCCGAGACCCGCAACCGGCAGAGCCCGTTGAGCCGGTTGGCGAACGGCCGGGTGAATCCCGGTGGCATGTGCTGCACGATCGCCACCGGGAGCGGGAAGTCCACGGGGAGCTGCTCCAGCAGGAGCTGCAGCGCGGCCGGCCCCCCGGTGGAGGCGCCGATGACGCAGAGCTCCGGACCGGAGAGATCCGGCGCCTGCTCCTCCCCGCGAGGCGGCGCCGCCCGGGGGAGCGGCACCCGGCGGCGCAGCGCCCGGAGCCGTTCGCCCATTTCGCGGCCCAGGCGCTCGAGGTCCATCAGGTTGAGGCTCTGCTTGTCGATGAAGTCGGCGGCGCCGATGGCCAGCGCCTCGACTGTCGCCTCCGCCCCCGCCTGGGTGTGGGCGGAGAGCATGATCACATGCAGCCCGGGATTCCAGGCGAGGAGCTGCCGCAGCACCTGCAGTCCGTCGAGCCCCTGCATCTCCACGTCCAGCGTCACCACGTCAGGCGCGGCCTCGGGGATCCGGAGCACCGCCTCGGGGCCGCTGGCGGCCTCCCCGACCACCGTCACGTCGGGGTCCGCCGAAAGCACCTTGCGGAGCGCCTTCCGCACGAAGGCCGAGTCGTCCACCACGAAGACCCGGATCATCCGCCGCTCTCCAGGCGCCGGTAGCCCATCGTGTGCGGGAACTCGACCGGCGCAAACGCCGTGCTCCGGTCGAACAGCGACTCCGCATGCCCCAGGAAGAGGTAGCCGCCGGGGCGGATGAGCTGCGCGAACCGCGCGATCAGCCGGTCGAACGCCGCGGCGGAGAAGTAGATCAGCATGTTGCGGCAGAGGATGATGTCGTAGGCGCCCCAGCCCACCCCCAGCGTGGGCGCGGCGAGGTTGGCGAGGAAGAACTTCACCTGCCGACGGTACCGTTCCCGCAGCTCCCACCGGCCCGGCGCCACCTGGCGGAAGCAGCGCTCCCGGGTCGCGTCGTCGGTGGCCCGGAAGGCCAGCCCCTCGTAGGTGGCCTGCCGTGCCGTCTCCAGCCGGAGCGGGTTGAGGTCGCAGGCGTCGATCTCCCAGCGGAGGCCCGCCAGCTCCAGCCCGGCGTCCGTGAGCCGGATGCTCAGGCTGTAGGGCTCCTCGCCGGAGGAGCAGGCGGCGGAAAGGATCTTCAGCGGCCGGTGGCGCAACTCGCCGCCGAACGCCGGGACGATATGCCCGGTGATGGCGTCGAAGTGGGCCGGCTCGCGGAAGAAGTAGGTCTCGTTGTTGGTGATCCGGCGGGTGAGCTCGGTGAACTCCTCCTCCCGGGCCGGGTGGGCGCGGAGGAAGTGGTAGTAAGCGCGCAGGTCGTCGAGGTGCAGCGCCTCCAGCCGGGGACGGAGCCGGGCCGCGAGGATCTCCTCCCGTCCTTCCGCGTAGTGCAGGCCGAAGCGCTCCTGGAGCAGGTCCGTCAGCAGCTTCCAGTCGGCGCCGGAGGCCTCGATCATGTGCTGCCGGCGAGGGCCGCCCGTGCCGTCCGGGCGACGACCGGCTCCAGGTCCCGCACCAGGTCGAGCAGCAGCGGCCTCCCCGCCGGCAGCTGGAGCCGGCCACAGGCCCGGGCGGCCTCGCTCCGCAGCACCCAGTCGCTGCTGGTGGCCAGCTGGTGCAGCAGGGCCATGTCGTCCGCGCCCGCCAGGCTGGCGAGCCCCTGGGCCGCCGCCCGCCGGATCTCGACATGGGAGTGGCCGAGGCACTCGGCCAGGAATTCGCGGGAGCGCGCGTTGCCGATCCGCTCCAGCGCGGTGAGGATCTCGAGCTGCTCGTGCAGCGGCGCCGTGCCGAAGAGCGTTTCCAGCGGCGCCGCGGCCTCCACGGCGGCGAGCCGCCCCAGCGCGCGGATCACATGATACCGGAGCGAATCCGCAATGCCCAGCATGGCCAGCAGCGTGGCGCGCACCCGCGGCCCGCCGTGCCCCACCAGCAGCTCCAGCGCCTCCACCTGCACCGCCCCCTCGCGGTCGGCCAGGGCGCGGAACAGCACCACTTCCGCGGTCGATCCGGGAATCACGGCCGCGGCGCGGAGCGAGGCGCGGCGGAGCGCTGGGCTCGGGGCTCGTACCAGCGCCAGTACCCGATCGTCCAGCTCCGCCACCCGGTGATGCCGCAGCACCGACAGCGCCGCGATCATCGCCGCCTCCGGGGCCTCCACGGCCAGCGGCGCGGCCAGTTCCGCGGCGACGGCGGCATCGGAGAGCCGGGCCAGCGCCCGCGCCGCGGCGGCACGTTCCGCCGCCACCG